>DNGG01000441.1:6839-19278 GCA_003486675.1 Cyanobacteria bacterium UBA11372 | reverse complement strand
TTGAGCCGGGGCGGGTTTATTTAACAATAGCGTTGGTAGCAAATATCTCTCGTAAAACCCGCCCCTACTATAGACAACCAAAGCTACCCGACAAGATATAACTGATGCTAAGCTCGGCTACTCTCTTCCTGTTTCTGTCGATTGCGATTTCTATACTATTGGGCTATTATTATCCCGCTTCTTCTGCCCACCTAGTCACCTGTTGCTGCAAAAAATTAGATGAGTTACCTGTTATTGATTATTGCGATCGCTAGTGTATTTATGATGACGATGGCTATCTCCTATCGTCGTCGTAAAATCAATGCTTCTGAGCCAATTCCACCCGGACAGAAATTCCTCAGCAATCTACCCGAATTTTCCTGGACTTGGCGAATTACCCTGGGATACCTAGCGGTGATGTTGTTTGTCCCCCTGGCGGCAATGTTCGTGAAAGCAAGTACTGAAAGTCCTGAGAACTTTTGGAGAATTGCCACCAGTCCGATTGCGCTGGCGACTTACGATGTCACGTTTACCACCTCGTTAATTGCGGCGGCATTCAATGGGCTTTTTGGTACTCTAATTGCCTGGGTTTTAGTCCGCTACGACTTTCCGTTAAAACGATTCGTTGATGCCTCGATCGATTTACCTTTTGCCCTACCAACTTCGGTGGCGGGATTAACCCTAGCAACTATTTATAGCGACAATGGTTGGATTGGTTCGCTGTTAGCACCGCTAGGAATTAAAGTATCTTTTACCCGTCTGGGGGTAGGAGTGGCAATGATATTTATTTCCTTGCCTTTTGTGGTGCGGACGGTGCAACCCGTAATGCAGGAAATTGAAAAGGAAATGGAAGAAGCTGCCTGGTGTTTGGGTGCTTCTCAATGGACGACTTTCTGGAGAGTAATTTTACCGCCTTTATTTCCGCCAATTTTGACGGGTGTGGCGTTGGGTTTCTCTCGTGCGGTTGGGGAGTATGGTTCAACGGTGATTATTTCTTCTAACACTCCGTTTAAAGATTTGATCGCGCCTGTACTCATTTTTCAGCGGTTAGAACAATACGACTATTCCGGTGCAACGGTGATTGGCGTGGTGCTGCTGATAATTTCATTAGTGCTGCTGTTGGGAATTAATCTATTACAAGCTTGGGGAAGAAGATATGACTAAAGGTGCTGTTTTGCAACCCGCGCCGTTGGCTGGGAAAAAGCCATCAACCAAGGAGAAAAGTTGGGTTCCAGTGATTTTAATTGGGGTAGCGATCGCTTACTTAGCCCTAGTGATGTATATTCCTGCCCTGAATGTGTTTTACCAAGCATTTAAAAAGGGTGTAGGGCCGTTTTTATCCAACTTAACCAAACCCGATTTTCTCAATGCGGTCAAGCTGACGGTGATGCTGGCAGCGATCGCAGTACCCCTGAATACGGTTTTTGGACTTTGTGCAGCTTGGGCGATCGCAAGGCGTAAATTTCCCGGTCGCGCTTTAATTTTGAGTATTCTTGACCTGCCTTTTTCTATCTCCCCAGTGGTAGCAGGTTTAATGATTGTGTTGCTTTATGGCAATAACGGTTGGTTTGGCCCTTGGTTACAGGAACACAATCTCAAAATTATCTTTGCTTTTCCAGGGATGGCACTAGCAACGGCGTTTGTGAGTATGCCCTTTGTTGCCCGTGAAGTCATCCCCGTTTTAGAAGAAGCTGGAACCGATCAAGAAGAAGCCGCTAAAACTTTAGGTGCCAATGATTGGCAAATATTCTGGCGCGTGACTTTGCCCAATATTCGCTGGGGTTTACTTTATGGATTGGTATTAACCAATGCTAGAGCAATGGGCGAATTCGGGGCGGTTTCAGTGGTATCTGGAAACATTGCTGGAAAAACTCAAAGCTTACCCTTATTTGTGGAGGAAGCATACAAACAATATGAAACCGAAGCCGCTTACTCGGCAGCGGTATTGTTAGCTTTGCTAGCAGTCGTCACCCTAGTGTTGAAGGAAATTCTGGAACGGAAAACTCGCATTAAAGAGGTGGAATAGACATGGAGATCGCAATACCTGAAGATAATCGGATCGCTCAAAAACGAATTCGGATCAGAATTCCCAAGCAATATCACCAGGAACCAGTAATTTCTAAGCTGATATCTGAATACAACTTGAAGGTAAATATCACCGCCGCCCTTCTCGGTGGTAATGGCAATGGAGATGGTTGGTTTGACCTCGATCTGCAAGGACAAAATACCCGCATTCAGGATGCGCTGATTTATCTGAAAGAGTTGGATCTGGAAATTTGGACTGAATCCGAAACCGATGGTTGGTAAAGTTACCCTTGCTGGTGCGTTACGCGCTTCGCTAACGCACCCTACATCTAGCCCCTAGTTATCAAATTAGCGTCATGTCAGCTTTAACTAATCGTAAAGCAACAACCACAACGAGACTAACTTTAGTTTCTTCCCATCCTGAAAGCAGCGTCAATCAAATTCGCTTGCGCGTCCATATTCCCCTCTCCTACCAACAGGAACCAGTCTTTTATCGGTTAATTTCCAATTATGGCTTGGTGGTCAATATTACGGGAGCCATGCTGAAAGAAAATACGACTGAACAAGGATATTTCGATCTAGAATTGCGGGGAACGCCGTCACAAATTGGCAAGGGTTTATCTTACCTGGAATCCCTCAATATTAAAATTGTGGGTAAGCCAAACGCTGCGGGAGATAGTTGGCATTGTTGAATGGTAAATTGCAAATTTCAGATAACAGATTTGGTTCGCTTTTTCTAGCACGGGTGATTCAGTCAAAATTTGAAATCTGAAATCTAAAATCTGAAATCGTCTAATCTTCCTCACTTTCAGTTAATTGCTCGTCATTTTTGACTAAAATCGCCAAGCACAGACAAGTAGCGATCAGTTTTACCAAGCTTAAAGCTTCACTGTCCCATACAATAAAAGCACCTAATCCGATTAAAATAAAAGGAGCGATCGCATTTCCATACCGCGTGAGGATGGAAGCGATCGCTTGTTGATTAGTTAACTTATAAGCAACGTAGCACCAAACACCCACTAAAATAAGAAATGTACTTAAAATTAAAACAAGATTGCCTAAATTACTGTTGGCAAACAACGGCACATACACGCTAACATTATCAGAGCCATTTGCTAAGGTAATCGCCGCTACACTATAAACTTGAGGAGAAAAAAAACTGGCGATTGGAGAATCTTCTGACAGATTTGTTTCGGCTTCGACTTCCTCCGATTCCTCTTCTTCCCGATTGAGCAATAAATTTAGACCGATGACAATTGGTATTAAACCAATTAATCCAATCCAATGTCGCGGTAGAATTAAACCGCCAAGGAAACCAGGAAAACTCGCGACGACTAATCCACCAAAACCTAAATACTGACCAATCAAGATGTGCCGATGGCGAAAATTATCATTCACCTGGGAAAATAACAGCAATAAAATGACAAAATCGTCAATATTAGTTGCGCTGAAGGCAACGATTCCTGTAGTAATTGCAGTGACTAACCCACTCATTACTGCCTGTCCCTTCAAAATGCAATCGATAATACAGACTCTAAAATATACCTTGTTGCAGAGTAGATCGATACCCGCTCTGGCTAAAATTCTTAATACACCCCTTTTGCTAAAATTCTGCGAAGGCAGACTTAGTTTGACAAGGCGCGACTTTAGTCGTATGACTAATGATTCCCTTTCCTTACAAGTCTGTGAAGGCAGACTTAGTTTGTGTAGGCGCGACTTTAGTCGTATGGCTTACAAGTCTGCGAAGGCAGACTTTGTTTGTGCAGGCGCGACTTTAGTCGTATGGCTTACAAGTCTGCGAAGGCAGACTTTGTTTGTGTAGGCGCGACTTAAGTCGTATGGCTAATTTTAGTGCGATCGCTCAAAATACCCTTTTCGCCTAATGCACAATATATCTACTTCCCACCTACTCACTTACTCGCGCACTCAGCTGCTAATCTGTAGCAAAGCTAAGGGAGAATAATATGAGTAGACTGGGAACAGCTTTCATTGAAAGTATCGTCGCCTTTGCAGCCACCAATATCGACGATATTATTATCCTTCTGCTATTTTTCTCCCAGGTAAATATCAATTTCGGTCGCAGGCATATTGTTTTTGGTCAATACCTGGGTTTTGGATTAATTATCATCGCTAGCTTACCAGGATTTTTCGGTGGTTTAGTAGTACCGCCAGAATGGATTGGACTGCTGGGAATCCTCCCCATCGCCATTGGCATCAAGCAACTGGTAAATCGGGAACAAGAAGCAACAGAAGTTCAAACAGTCACCAGCAATTTTAAACCGTCCTCAGCGACAAATCCCATTTTATCTTTTATTTTAAGCATCCTGAGTCCCCAAACTTATAAAGTTGCAGCGGTAACCTTTGCCAATGGCGGCGATAATATCAGCGTCTACATCCCGTTATTCGCTGGTAATAGTCTTGCCCGTCTAGGAGTAATTCTCGCTGTATTCTTTTTAATGGTAGGCGTTTGGTGTGCGATCGCTTTTTTATTAACCCGTCACTCTACCATTGCTTATATTTTAAGTCGCTACGGTAAAGCAGTTGTTCCTTTTGTATTAATTGGTTTGGGTCTGTTTATTATGTACGAAAGAGGAACATTTAGCTTACTGGCGTGGGTAATTGGTAATTGGTAATTGGTAATTGGTAATTGGTAATTGTTTCTTCCCATTACCCATTACCCATTACCGATTACCTTACGCTTGATAAACTAACTTTAAACTCGCCACCATCAATAGGATGTAAACAATAAACCTTAGCGGACGTTGAGGAGCCATTTTGCAAAGTTTAGCACCGATTAAAACTCCTGGCACCGAGCCTAACCATATCGGTAACACTAAACTCCAATCAACGCTTCCCAAAAATAGGTGTCCGATCGAAGTAAAGAACAATAAAATTGCTGCTTGTGAAATATCCGTCCCGACTAATTTACGAGCATCCAGGCGGAAAAATGCAATCAGCGCCAGCGCAAACATCGAACCAGACGCAACGCTTGTTAGACCAACCAAACAGCCTAAAACCGCTCCCACGCCGATTGCTAAAATGCGCCCCTGTTTTGTTTTTAAATCAAACTTTGGCAGTTCGGGTAATTGCAACTTGGGGAAAAAGGTTAATAGTAACAGTTGGAGCAATGCTAATACTGTGACTAATAAAATCATCGCTCCAATTAAGTGGAGGAGGATGCTATTTAGGTTTTGTTCTCCCGTTTGCTTAAGCAAGTGTAAAATTACCACTCCCAACAGCGATCCGGGGACGCTTCCCAATGCCAACCATTTGACAGCTTGCGGATCGAGGGTTTTCTGCTGCCAGTGTTTGAAACTGCCAATAACTTTCATTAATGTGGCAGCGACGACATCGGAACTGACAGCGATCGCAGGCGGTACGTGGAAAACAAAAATCAACATCGGGGTGATGAGAGACGCGCCACCAATTCCCGTTAAACCAACAACAATCCCCACAAAGAAGCTCAATAGCGGTAGTAACAAATAATCCATAAATCTTTCTCTTGGAACAATGAGTGATTGAACCGCTATTGAGCAAACTTTGGCGACGGCGTAGCAGCTACCTGTCTTGCTAAACTCGGCTCTTGGTTGACTTGTTCGATGCTGGCCCTGATTAAATACTGAATCTCGCTCGATTTACTGTATTTTAACCGTAGTCAGCGATTAAAGTCCAGCGCCAGAGTATCTCGTTATACAAGAATTCCCCAAAAAGGCTGCTAGTCTGGGTTGTTGGAGTAAGCCACGTGGTAAATGTAAAGATAAAAAACTATATTATGATGGTGTTTTATTGAAAAGACCCTAACTCTATCGAAATAGTGCAATTAACATGGAAAGCGAAAAGAACATCAACAGCGATCGCCAAGATTCAGAACCAGTCATCCCCCAAAGCTTTGTTAAATCGCCGTTCGCAACCCATTGGCGTTCTTTGCTATTGCTATTTATTGGCGTTTACATACCTTTGCTGGCGTTTGCAGTCATTGCAATCAAGGTATGGCAGCATCAAGATATTTTCCCGTGGGATGCGCCGATTATGCAAGCAATTCACGCAACGGCAAAAGTGCAACTGGATGTTTTTGCAGCAACGCTGACAAAGTTTGGATCGATTCGGATTGTATTTCCCGTTGTGGGTGCGATCGCGCTAGTTTTAGCATGGCTGAAAAAGTGGCGATCGCTTACTTATCTAATCACCACCACCGTGGGCAGCGCGATTATCAACTATAGCGCCAAAATATTATTTCATCGCCTTCGTCCCCAACTTTGGGACTCATCTGCTCGACCACTAGATTACGCCTTTCCCAGCGGTCACGCCATGACCAGCATGACCCTAGTTGCAGCTTTGGCGATCTTAGCTTGGGGTAGCTCTTGGTTTTGGTTAATTCTCACCGTCGGTAGTTTATTTGTATTAGCAATAGCTTGGACGCGGCTGTATTTGGGGGTTCACTTTCCCAGCGATATTCTAGCAGGATGGATGCTTTCCATCGCCTGGACGATTGGAGTGAGTTCGATATTACAATTGTTCTATCGTAAGCAGGATGAAATAGGTAGTTAGCGATCGCGATCGCCCGAGCATCCCTCCTCTCTTCTCACCCGCTCATATTGTTTACTATTCCGATTAACTTAAGATAATTTAATTCTCACATTTTGTCAAAAATTCTAGTTACAGCCGATTTACTGCTTCATTTGTTTACTATTCCGATTAACTTAGCGAACTATAAAACCTCTTAAATTCAGTCACTCATTGCAGTTAATACATGAGTAAATGTATTAACTTATCGAAGATTTGATCTGCATAAAAAAGCGCAAATGTTTTCGAGAATCTACTTGATTTTTGAAAAATATCGACTTAGTATGTAGTCTTCACATCGAATCACACTTGCTTGGAAAACATATCTACCTTGTGAAATAAATTTTTGTACCTAGAGAGGTAACTATTCAACGGCTCGCTCTAGAGATATTCCGTTAGTATCCCTGTCTCAACAAAAGTCTCTAGAACCATCAATACCTGCAACCTGACTTAACTGAATCTCGCCAAATGAAAAAGAAAATAGAATCCCATCAAAGCGCTCATGGCTTAAAGCCAAACTGCCTTTCTTTTGGGGAAGTACTCGCGCAATCATTTGCCGTCATTGCACCCACAACCATCCCCGCATCTAATATTGGCTTAATCGTTGCCCTTTCTGGAAACGGCACTTGGCTGAGTTTTTTAATCGGCTTGATTGGATTAGTATTCGTCAGTATCAATATTAACCAATTTGCCAGTCGTTCTGCTTCTCCCGGTTCACTTTATTCCTACATTGTTAAAGGATTGGGGCCAACTGCTGGTGTAATTTGTGGCTGGAGTTTGGTGCTGGCTTATTTATTTACCGGCATGTCAGTGCTGTGCGGTTTTGCCAACTTTAGCAGTAGTTTGATCGGTCATTTGGGTATCCATCCATCGAGTATCACCCTGTTAGCGATCGGTGCGGGAATTGCCTGGTACGCCGCTTATAAAGATATCCAACTTTCTGCAATGGCAATGTTATGGCTCGAAGGCGCTTCCATTGTTTTGATTGCGGTTTTGTGCATAATTATCTGGGCTTCATGTGGGTTTGCCTTCGATATGTCCCAATTGACTTTAGAAGGCGTCACTCCTGGTAGCGTAGCGACGGGATTGGTGTTAGTCATGTTTGCTTTTTCTGGATTTGAAAGTGCAACATCCCTGGGAGACGAAGCAAAACAGCCGTTAAAAACCATCCCCAGATCCGTCATCGGTAGCGTTATCCTCGCAGGTCTATTTTACGTTTCCACCACCTATATTCAAGTGCTGGCTTTCCACAGCGCTGGCGCAGATATTACTCACGCAGAAGAACCTCTAGGTTTCCTATCCCAAAAACTAGGAATGGGTTGGCTGGGAGAAATAGTAGCATTTGGTGCTTTATTTAGCTTTTTCGCTTGCATTCTGGGCTGTATCAATCCTGCGGCTAGAATATTCTTTTTAATGGCGCGTCACGGTTTATTTCACTCCAAACTGGGTGCGGCTCATTCATCCAACAAAACGCCCCACATTGCAGTCACGATGTGTTCGCTGATTATGTTCCTAGTACCTGCTGTCATGGCTCTCTTTCAGATCAAACTGTTCGAGAGTATGGGTTATCTGGGTGCAATTTGTAGCTACGGATTTTTAACCGTCTACGTTCTAATTTCCCTTGCCGCTCCCGTTTACCTGCACAAAATTAGAAAACTGCGTCAGCAAGATGTAGTTTTTAGCGTCTTGGCAATTGCATTCATGATGATTCCAATTTTGGGCAGCTTAGGAATTCCCGGAAGTACCATGTTCCCAGTTCCGGAAGCTCCTTATAATCTGTTTCCCTACCTATTCTTGCTCTACATCACTCTCACTTGTGGATGGTTCATCCTCAAAAGGCTTCGTTCCCCCAGAACTGTCGCAGTCATGCTGCAAGGAATCGAAGAAATTCACGCCCGATATAGCAACACCGAAAAGCTTTAACCAAACAGCTGAAACTCCAAAATCCTTGCATCCAAAATCAATATGAGTGGTATAGTCACTGCAATCGGTACAGGTTTAACAGCATTCGGCGCTACTAACATCGACGATCTTGTCATTCTGACGCTCTTTTTCTCCCAAATCAATGGCACCTTTCGCCGCTGGCACATCGTTATAGGTCAATATCTAGGTTTCGCAGCATTGGTTATCGCCAGTCTTCCTGGCTTTTTTGGGGGCTTAATCTTACCACGTCCCTGGCTGGGATTATTGGGACTATTACCAATCTTAATCGGGATCGGTTGCTGGTTTGATTCGGAGAAAAACGAGCCGGATGAGGTTAAAGTAGATACAGAGTCGTCTAACCGCTCGATTCTTGCCAACTTTATAAATCTACAAATTTATAGCGTGGCTGCCGTCACCTTTGCCAACGGGACTGACAATATTAGCATCTACCTCCCGTTGTTTGCCAGCAGTAGCTTGGAGAGTCTCTTGGTGATTGTAGGCGTGTTCTTTACGCTGGTAGGATTTTTGTGCTTTGCGGCATACAAATTAACTCACCAGCCAGATATTGCTAAGCTATTAACTCGCTACGGTCACAATCTCTTACCGCTGGTTTTAATCGGATTAGGTGTCTTTCTCGTCGTAGAGAGTAACATCCTAAATCAATTAACCCTATTGGCAAGGGAATTTTCCCTTCCTTGGGGATAACTGAATAGGTTGGTGTTGTCAGGGAAAAATCGCAAGCGCTTGCCTTGCGTCTTTCCTTGTCAGACAGCTGTTAGAAAACACAAACTCTATCTCACCGTTCTTTATATATCGAAACAAAGAGGTATAAAGGTTGAACATTCTGGAATTTACTTTATTAGTTTGGCTCGGCTCTTTGACTGCTGGCTTTATCGGGGCGCTCACTGGATTAGGCGGTGGAGTCGTCATCGTTCCCTTGTTAACCTCGGTTTTTGGTGTTGATATCCGATACGCGATTGGTGCTTCTTTGGTATCGGTAATTGCGACTTCCTGCGGAGCCGCCTCTACATACATTAAAAAAGGCTTCACCAATTTACGAATGGGAATGTTTTTAGAAGTTGCAACCACAATTGGTGCCATAGTCGGGGCTTTAATTGCCACTTTTGTTTCTACCAAAGCGCTGGCTGTTGTACTTGCCATTGTTTTACTTTATTCCGCCTATCTTTCCCAACAACCCAAACCCGAACAGATTGAAAGCGAATCAACCGATCCCTTAGTTACTCATTTAAAACTCAGCGGTACTTATCCAACTGCCAATGGACTGGTTCCTTACCAAGCTCGTTCTGTTCCCCTTGGCTTTGGCGTCATGTGGATTGCAGGTGTAATTTCCGGATTACTCGGTATTGGTTCGGGAGCATTTAAAGTCTTAGCAATGGATCAAATCATGCGTCTCCCATTTAAAGTTTCTACCACTACCAGCAGTTTCACCATCGGCGTCACCGCCGCCGCATCAGCAGGAGTTTACCTCGCACGAGGTTACATCGATCCGGGACTATCAATGCCCGTAATGTTGGGAATATTGCCCGGTGCTTTATTAGGCGCAAAAGTTTTAGTCGGCGCTCAAACTAAAGTTCTCAGAATTATTTTCAGTTTTGTTCTGGTCATGATGGCTTTCAAGATGGTTCACAACAGTTTAGTTGGGGGATTGTAATGTATAAACTTAATTATAATGCGGCTTGGATGGCATCGGCATTGCTAAAAATTGAGGAGATAAAGCGGAGTATTGTGCGTGCGATCGCATTCCCCTTGCGCCCGGACACAAAAGACGGCGATCCAGAAGAATTTACCGCCCAACAACCAGCAAAAACAGCAGTAAAACTTCCCCATAACTGCGAGTTTGATAATAATGGAAACCTGGGAAAAACAGCCAGCGAACAGCGCCTTGAATTGTGGCTCAGCAACCTACTCAAATACGGCGTTTTAATCGCCAGCGCCATTGTTTTTATAGGTGGCATCCTTTACCTAATGCATCACAGTTTCGAGCCGGCTGACTACCATATTTTTCACGGGGCTCCTTCCGAGTTCCGCTCTGTTGAAGGTGTAATCAATGCAATTTTCGCAGGGAGTCGCCGAGGCATTATTCAACTGGGACTTTTAGTACTTATTGCCACACCTATTCTGCGGGTAGTTATTTCCCTATTAGCTTTTATCTGGCGACGCGATTTGATTTATATAATCGTTACTTCCCTGGTTCTCGCTGGATTAACTTACAGCCTTGTAGGAGGCTATTACTAACCGCTTAGTAGATAGTAAGCGCTTGGTTAAAGCGCTTACTATCTACTTTCAGGATGGCAGTTTAAATTCGCTCAACTGGTTCAGACCTTGTTGAATTTGCTCCGCAAAAGAAGTTTTAAATACTTGCAGCATTTCACCAGGAAAAATTCCTAATGACCCTGCAAAAATTAAGCTGAAAATACCCAAAATCAAAGCCAGGAAACGCCCGCAGCCCCCCGGATTAATTTCAGCAAAACCCAGCTTAGCCTGCCCCACAACAGCAATTAGTAGGAAAACTAAGCCTGAAATTAAAAATAAAGTCGTTAAAGGCGAATTGGTCATGGTGTTAAGGAAACTCATCATTTTCCGTAGTTGGAGTCAGCTTTTTTATTATAGCTATCGATTCAGTTTCTCATCTCTCTTAGGTAACTCAAGTTGCTAGTTACCTCATACATAGCCGCTAATGGCTAATGGCTAATGTCAGTAAAAATCCTCTATTAGCAATTAGCAATTAGCAATTAGCAACTTGCGTAAGTCCTGAATTTTTACTTTGGCGATCGCCAATATTTAGATTCACACAAAAATTGTTTTCTTTATTTTAATAAATTGGTTGCGTTAAAGTTGATAAAAAGTTATACACTTATAAATTAAATCTGCTTTCTAGCAAGTTTAAAAAGTTTCCAACCACTACAAGGAGAAAACCATGAAAACCTTCAAAGTTCTGATCGTGGCCTTAGCGCTCCTGGTCAACTTATTATTTGCCCAACCCTCATTCGCGGATCGTCCGAAATATACCAAAGACCCCCATTACATCGAGGTCACTCAAACCCTTGATAAGCTTATAAAAGCCAAAGAATCACAGGAAATAGACGCAGGTACTACTCCAGAAGAAATTGACAAGAAAATTGCCGAGTTAGAGTTTGAAAAATATGCAATAGAAACGGGCAATAACTGGAGTCAATGTCGCAATGACACAGGAAAAACCCTGGCAGTTTACGGCCCAAATCGCAAAAAATCAGCATCTTCCTACGACAACACCATTTACTTTCTAGCCGATGGTCAAGCTACTGAAACAGAATGGAATTGCGAGGGAATTTATTTGCCGAGTGGTGTCACGGTAACCGGCTTAACCCCAAATGGACAAGCACAAGAATTAACCTCTGCTGTGGCGCTCAAAATTGCTAATGGAACTCAGTTAATCGCCAAAACTAATCCAGATACGAAGGCAATTGAATTAAGCGCTGTCCCTGCTAATATTTTCAAATCAGGTGATGTCAACTGGTTTATTCCAAATGTATCGCCAGAATTTATCGCGGCACGAGTTCCCAATATACCCATGCCTGAAGAGGATTAATCTTTACCAGGAGATCCCCCTAAATCCCCCTTAACAAGGGGGACTTTTAGAGATGGACTCGTTCCCAGGCTCTGGCCTGGGAATGTTTTTTAGGAGGCTCTGCCTCCCTTACCCGACTAGAGGCAGGAGCCTCTTGATCTGCGTTACCAGGCAAGAGCCTGGTAACTAGGTGGACGAAGTGGACTATTAGGAGGCTCTGCCTCCCTTACCCAACTAGAGGCAGGAGCCTCTTGATCTGCGTTACCAGGCAAGAGCCTGGTAACTAGGTGGACGAGGTGGACTATTAGGAGGCTCTGCCTCCCTTACCCGACTAGAGGCAGGAGCCTCTTGATCTGCGTTACCAGGCAAGAGCCTGGTAAC
>DNGG01000441.1:0-6656 GCA_003486675.1 Cyanobacteria bacterium UBA11372 | reverse complement strand
GTTACCAGGCAAGAGCCTGGTAACGAGGTGGCGAGGTGGACTATTGCTGCAATCCTGGATTATACTTTACACTTAGGTTAAGTAAAATACGGTAAATCGAGCGAGATTTAGGAGTTAAGATGCAAAACGCCCCACAAGTCGGTCACCAGTTAAGCAACCCTGAGCAGTTACAGCCGTCTGAGAAAAAAGGATTACCAGGAGTTTTAAAAAAAATCAGGGGCGGATTATTTTTAGTGCTTGGATTTATGCTGTCTCCCCTCTCTTGGTGGAACGACTTATTTTTTAACTTGCCAATTGCTTATGGTTTTGGCTATCTTTGTAGTTTCTTCTCTGATGATTTACTTTTACCTTGCTCGATTGTGGGGTATTGGATTTCTAATATCTTGGGAATTCTGTTGATGCAATTCGGGGCGGTGGATGTGTTTCAAGACCGACCCAAAAATAGTAACCTGAAAAAAGAGTTGTTGAGCGCGATCGCATCCTCTGCTGCCTACAGCCTTGCCATCTTTGCCTTGATCCACTTTAAAATTATCGATACTGCCGCCATCCTTTCCAGCCTGAATCTTAATTTACCGTTTTAAAATCTGGAAACTCTACCCAAAATTACTTGCGACTCGCTTGTAAAAATTCGCTGACATCCCAGATCTTTGGCGTGTCACCATCCACAATCAAGGGTAGATTTCCATTCCATTTTTCTATCGCTTGCTTTGCCAGAACTTCTGTATTTAATGTTTCCCTTACCAACCTTTGCGCCTCGGCTTCTCCTTTGGCTAAATAAACTTTAGCCTCTGCTTGTTTTAATGCTTTTAGAGCCACATACCCGGCTCGTTTTGCCTCTTGTTCGGCTATTTGTTTCGCTTCTACTGCATTGCTAAACCGCTCCGAAAAGTGGACGTGAACCAGGGAAATATCATCTACCGCAACGTGATAGTCTGCTAGTCGTATGGTTAAAGTTTCGTCTACTCCCGCTTTCACATTTTCCCGTTTAGTAATAATTTCCTCTGCCGTGTACTTTGCCATCACTGCTTTTAGCACTTCTTCAACCGCTGGGTTGATAATGCGATCTATAACTTTACTTTCATCTCCAATTTGTTGATAAAGAACATTCGCTTCTTCTGGAACAATATGCCAGTTGAGCGCCACATCGGTAAAAACATCCTGGAGATCTTTGGAAGATGCTTCGGCAGAAATTTCTTGCTTCTGCACTTGGACGCTTAATTTTTTCACCGTATTAACAACGGGGATAATAAAGTGAATACCTTCTCCCAGTATTTGGTATTGTACTTTACCAAACTGCATCAACACGCCCCTTTCGCCAGCGTTAACAATGACAAAAGGCGTGAAGAAAAGCAGGAGTATTAAGAAAAAGGCAGTCAGTTTGCTCGCCTTGCTCAAACCTTTAGCTTTTTTCATAGAATATCACCTCCAGCCAGCTAGCGACTGCTAGTTGGCGCTGAAAAAATTATTTAGAAATCTTGACATTGCGATCGCAATCCCCAAAACAACGGTAAATTGATAGAGATAGTCAATTTACCAGCATCCAATAGGAGTATGGCATACCGCTTGCCTTTCTCACAAGTCTGTTGAAGCTAAATTACAGACCGCGCGAGCAGGTAAGTTAATGGTTTTGACTTGCCTTTCACCCCCCAAGTCATGGGGTTAGGTACAAGGCCAGATTAGCCTGATTTTTTTGTAAAGATCATAACTCCTATCGAAAAACCGTATTTTTTGGGCTTGGGTTGGTCTTACTATGATTAAACTTTCTTCTAAGGTCAGGTACGCTTTGCTAGCTTTGCTAGAACTAGCCAGCCAATACGAGCAAGGTAATTGCCTGCAAATTGACCAAATTGTTGCATCCCAGCCAATTCCAGAAGGCTATCTCGTGCAAGTGTTAATCGCCCTGCGGCGCTGTGGTTTAGTTAGCAGTCAAAGAGGTGCTAGAGGTGGTTACTCGTTAAACAAGGCACCCTGGGAAATTACGCTGTTCCAGATTGTGGCTTGCTTGGAAGGAAAGCCGCAACCGTGGGGACAGGAAACCTCCCTTAATGCAGAAAACTTACTAATTGAAAAAATTTGGCAGGAAGCGGAAAATTCGGTAACAACTGTTTTGGGCAGTTATACCTTACAAGATTTGTGCGATCGCCGGGAGAAAAGCCGCTGCTCCAATTCTATGTTCTACATCTAAATTTCATAATGCCAAAACTCTTCTTCTCGCACCACAAACCGACGCAAGGAGCGCTCAATTAATCCCTGCTGCTCCAGCTGACTCAGGGTACGAGTAATCGTCACTCTGGTTGCACCGAGGATTTCCGCCAGATCTTGATGGGTTAAACGCAAATCGAGTAAATGCCCCTGCTCGACTTCACGACCAAATCTTTTAGCTAGCCAGATTAACAGCTTGACGAGCATAATGTCTGTTTTTTTGTATCTGCGAATGACCGTTAATTCTTCAACTTGTTGGATGTAGTCAAGTAGAATTTCTGCAACTTGATGCCACCCGTCACCAGGCAAGATAGTGGCCTCCACTTCAGTCAGGCACTCAATCTGATAGGGTTCGACCTTTGACAAAGCTTGACCAACTATATCTCCCGCTCCCCACAGTCCTAAAACGACGATTGTCCCATCTTCCAACCAGGTCATAGTTTTGACAATACCCGTTTCAATTTTCCAGAGGCTATTCGGCTTGAGTGGCAGCTTTGAGCGAGATTTAAACACCCGTTTGCTGCTTGGACGGGAGCGCTCTGGCAATGGTGAAGAAAAAGACATTGTGATAAAATCCGATTATTCGATAGATTTACCGTAGCTTTAAATATAGCAGTTTCTCCTGAAGGATTTGTATGGGTATTGCCGTTGAGAATATCTCCAAGCAATTTGGCTCTTTTCGCGCTATCGACCAGGTGAATTTGGAGATTAAAACTGGCTCTTTGGTGGCGTTATTAGGCCCATCGGGGTCGGGAAAATCGACTTTATTGCGAATGATTGCGGGGTTAGAGCAGCCAGATTCGGGTCAGATTTGGCTGATTGGAGAAAATGCGACCAAAAAATCGGTGCAGGAACGCCATATCGGTTTTGTGTTTCAGCATTACGCTTTGTTTAAACACCTGACGGTGCGGCAGAATATTGCCTTTGCTCTGGAAATTCGTAAGGCGCCGAAAAGCCAGGTTTCCAGTCGGGTTGAGGAGTTGTTGGAGTTGGTGCAGCTGACGGGATTGGGCGATCGCTATCCGTCCCAACTCTCCGGCGGACAACGGCAGCGGGTGGCGCTAGCAAGGGCGCTGGCAGTTCAACCGCGAGTTTTGTTGCTCGATGAACCCTTCGGGGCGTTAGATGCTAAAGTCCGGAAAGAATTGCGGATTTGGTTGCGACAATTGCACCATGAAGTCCAGGTGACGACGGTATTTGTCACTCACGATCAAGAAGAAGCAATGGAAGTTTCAGATGAAATCGTGGTGATGAATCAAGGTCGAGTTGAGCAAGTCGGCACTCCCGCCCAAATTTACGACCAACCAGCGACGCCGTTTGTGATGAGTTTTATTGGGCCGGTAAACGTGCTACCTGCTAATGCGGGTATCTTGTCGGGAAATCGTCAGGTGACAAAGAGCGATCGCATCTTTTTGCGTCCCCACGATGTGGTGATTCAACCCAATCAAGTCGAGGGGGCTACACTTGCTAAAATTGACCGCATTATTTACCTGGGTTGGGAAATTCGGGTCGAGTTGGTTTTAGCATCAGGGCAGCCGGTAAATGCTTATTTAAGTCGCGAGATGTTCCATCAACTGCAACTACAGCCGGGTCAGCGCGTTTATGTCAAATCCAAGCAGGTGAAGATTTTTCCAGCAGCTTATGCGGTGAGTTAATTATGAGGCCAGAAACCGGGTTTCTACCTAGATCTCCAGTTGACAAATCAACGATTAATCAATAGAAACCCGGTTTCTTTGCGTAAGTCCCGATCTAACTAACGAACCACTCCAGGTACTCCAGAACGCAGAGGTAAGAGGAAAGAAGAGATGGGGGATTTTAGATTGGTAAGGTAGTAGTTGAAAATGCTCGCGCGGTGCATCTACCATTGCCGTTAAATTCCAGCTCCATCGATGAAGTCTTGAACGATTAAATCGGAATGGTATTTGCCATTGCGATCGCTGTTACTAACGAAGCTGGGGGCAAAATTTGGCTTTTCTTGCAACTGCTCGATCTGTTTTTCCAGCTGTTTAACCCGTTCAAATAAAGCGCGAATTGCTTCTGCTTCTACATCTGGCAGGTTGCCGTGCTTGAGATCGTCGGCGGTCATCTTTTCCTGACGAATAATCCGCCCTGGAATTCCGACTACAGTTGTGTTGCTGGGGACATCCCGCAGCACTACCGAACCCGCTCCAATGCGGACGTTATCGCCAATCTGAATATTGCCCAATACCTTCGCACCTGTGCCGACAACCACATGGCTGCCTAATGTGGGATGGCGCTTCCCTGTCTCTTTTCCTGTCCCTCCCAGGGTCACTCCTTGGTAGATCGTGGTATATTCACCTACGATTGCTGTTTCGCCAATCACCACTCCCATACCGTGGTCGATAAACGTTCCCTTGCCAATCTTTGCCCCTGGGTGAATTTCAATCCCTGTTAAAAACCGACCCAGATGAGAAATCAAGCGCGGTACAAAGGGAATTCCCGTTTTGTGCAGCCAGTGTGCCACGCGATACAACCAGAGAGCGTGCAATCCAGGATAGCAAAACAATACCTCTAGCCAGTTCCGGGCGGCTCTTTCGCGGTCGTAAATCGTTCGCAAATCGGTTAACAGCATACTCAGTTCCTATTCCATGAGTTGCGAGCATCCTTACCACCAGTACAGCGATTGGTGAGAATCGCATTCAACTAATGTCCGGTAACTCGATCAAGTTACAGTATTTTTATGACTTAATGGGATAGTATCACATTTAACCCGGATACAAAAATTAAGCCGGTCTAAAAATCCGAAAACTCTACCGAATCACCGTAGTATGTTAAATTCAGACTCCAATCGCCGCTCCTGCATTCTCTTGGAACTCTCTTCCAAAGTGGAATATGCGCTGCTGGCGCTGATGGAACTAGCCAGCCATCCGACAAAAAAAGCTCCTCTGACGATTAGCGAGATTGTCACCAAGCAACCCATCCCCGAACGCTATCTGGAACAAGTTCTCACGAGCCTGCGACGCAGCGGTTTGGTTCAGAGCCATCGCGGTTCTAGGGGTGGGTATGTATTAACTCGCGAACCCTGGCAGATTACCTTGTTAGAGGTGGTTGTAGCTTTAGAGGGCGATCGCAAAGAGAAACAGCCCCCCGAATCTATCACCCTAGAAAGGGATGTCGTGTATAAAATTTGGCAGCAAGTCAATACTGCTTCAGAAGCAGTTTTGAGAAGTTACACGCTCCAAGACTTGTGTCAGCAACGAGATGAGCGCCAGCAAAAAAATCCTATGTATTATATTTAACTATGGCAATCAATGGCATAAACTTAGCTGGATACTTAACTCAAATTGCTAGGGATATCAGACATACCAGCTAATGGCTAATGGCTAATAGCTAATGGCTAATGGCTAATGTTAGTCAAAATGTTATATTAACAGAACTAAAGCTGCGTGTCACAATATGCCTCCGGCACGCTGCGCGAACGGTGGTTGGTGCGTGACGCTACAAGTCTAATTGCTGCGTTCAAATATTCTCGCCGCGTCACGCACCCGGAGAGAAAAAATATGCTGGTAATAGGTAATGGTTTATGAGTAATTCTCCAGAGTCTCTCATATCATGTCCTTAAGATTACCCATAATTAGCAGCCGGGACACGGCACGCTCTAAGTTATCTGTTGCTCGGAAAAATTTATGATGCCGTGTCCCTACGCAACAACTCTGTGAGGTTTTTTATGATGGGCAATTCAACGGACATATCACCAGATCGTCCAATTACCTATTACCTATTACCATTCCCAATCTGCTTAATTTAATGATGGATTTCTAGATTCAAAATGTAGCAACCGAGTTGCACTTTTTCCGACCATAGTTCGTATTCCAATCGCAGATGTTCTGGTAAAGTGCCACCAACTAACTTTAAACTACGGGTAAAGTTACGCAGGCGCATATGTCCGCTAGCTTTTAATGATTCGCTTTGCAGCCAATAACGGCTTAATCCGTATACGCCTCGTTCCCAAAAGTGACGATAGCTTACTCTACCGTTTCCTTGCATGGTCATGATGGCGCGGTTGGGCGAAATCTCTAACCATAAAAGCCTTTCCTTGGATACCATTGAAGCGGTTGCTACAGCTGGCGTATCGGTGGGTTCCAGATTCCCGATCGCAGGTTCGCTCATCAGTAAGTGAAAGCGATCGCGGTCTTTTTGATACAGGGTAGCGGCGGTTTCCACCATCGACCAAATCGGCAAATCGGTGGAAACTAGGGATAAACTCACGGGCTTGCGGTGATGGGTCAGCATTGAAGTTTTGAGTTTGTAGCAGCAGGTTATATTCTTTTATTCCCCTGAATCAAAGGTATTCACAACAATCGATCCCATTTTCCGAAGTAATATGCTGGATTTATCAATCTGAAACACCCGTAGGGCGAGCTTTTCACGATCCAAAATCCCAAATATCAACTCTTCGGATGGTATCGATGGGACGGGGAAAACGGTAGGAT
>DNGG01000310.1:615-7823 GCA_003486675.1 Cyanobacteria bacterium UBA11372 | reverse complement strand
TCCGATGCTACCGGATTTGATATTAATAGCTATCTAACTCAAGTTGCTAGTTATCTCTCGATCAGCGGCTAATGGCTAATGGCTAATGGCGAGATTGGTAAAAATCCTATATTAGCAATTAGCAAGCTTGCAATTAGCAACGCCAAAGTTTATAACTAGCAACTTGCGTTATCTATTTTTGTTTCAGCACTACCAAAGTAATATCATCAAAAACTTTCTGACAGCCAATATGCCGCCGCACATCTTCAACCACCGCTTGTCTAATTTTTTCTGCTGATAGAAAACAGTGGCGCTTGACGACTTCACATAACCGCTCAATCCCGTATTGCTGGCTATTGATGTCGAATGCTTCCGTAATGCCATCGGTGTATAACAGCACCACATCGCCTGAGTTTAACTGCACTTGTTCAGTAGCAATGTAGTCATAAATCTCCTCATCTAAGCCAATGGGGAAGCCAAGATTCATTGTATCTATCCGTTCAACTTCACCCCCAGCACGCACCACAATGACTTCCTCATGTTGACCGCTTAAACTCAGGGTGCCGCGATCGTAATCGAGTAGGGAAAGCGTCAGGTTCTTACGGGGGTTGATCCGCTGGAGGTTGTGATAAATTGTCCGATTCAGAATATCTAAAAATTGCACCGGATTGGTTTGATTGCTTTCTTCCAGCGTTCTCACAGCGGTTTGGGTCATTAGCATTACTACTCCACTTTCCAAACCATGTCCAGTGACATCACCGATGCTGATTTTGATGCGACCATTTTGTGAGAACACATCGTAGTAATCGCCGCCGACTTCATCAGCAGGTTCCATAAAGCCCACAATTTCTAACCCGTCAATTGAATCTAATTCTTCTTGTTTGGGTAAAATCATCTGTTGCAATTTCCGCGTTACCTCTAACTCAGCACTAAGGCGGAGATTTTCCTCTGTTAGTTTTTCGTTGAGGGCGCTAATTTGCTGGTTGGCGCTTTCGAGTTGGGCGGTACGTTCTTTTACTTTGTCTTCTAGGGTTTGATAGAGTCGAGAATTTTCAATCGAGATCGCAGCTTGAGCGGATAATATTTTTAATAGTTCTAATCTGTCGGGAGTAAATGCCCTCGTGGTCAGATTGTTTTCCAAGTAAAGGATACCCAGCAATTGACCTTGATTAATAATTGGGGTACACAATACGGATTTAGGTTCGGTACCGATGATATAAGGGTCAGCAGAAAACATATTTTCGGCACTGGCATCGTCGAGTACCAGAGCTTCCGATGTGCGGTAGACATAGTTGATCAAACTAACAGGAATATCCTGGCTCTGTTCCAGCGGAATTGATTGCAGTACAGTGGCTGCTTTTGTACCGCTGACTCCCGCTGCTTCGATTGCCAAGTTGCCTGCATTGGATAAGATCAAAAAGGCTTTTTCTGCTCCAGCATTCTCTATGGCAACTTGGATCAAAGTCGAGAGTAACTTATCTAGTTCCACTTCGCCGGAGAGTGCTTGAGAAGCTTTAATCGCCGTTGCCAAGTCCAGAATGGCTGAATTAGCCGAACCTGAACTGGTGGATGCGATGATTTTCGGGATTGTTTGAACAATTGCCTCCCCTGTAGTTGCAGTGGTTTTTTGGATCAGGATGGGGGCAAGTAACTGGGGATAGCGTTTTTCTAAATCTTCAACTTTGGCTTTGGCTCCCCAGCGAGCATAGGCATAGTAGGAATCGATTAGATAGACTTGGGCAATTTTCTCTTTTCCCCAAGAGAGGTAGAATTTGGCAGCCAGTTCGCGAGCTAGGGCTTCTTCATTAAGGTACTCGTTTTCTTTAGCTCCCGTTATCGCCCGCTCATAATAGTTCATTGCCTCCATATTGTTACCCAAAACCCGATGTCGATCTGCCTCGACTAAATCAAATTTGTGCAGGTAATTCATCGGAGCAAATTTTGCCCATTTCTGCATTTTTTTTTGGTTAGCTTGCACTTTGGCGAGCAGTTGTTTTTGCTGTGGCTTCGAGGTGTCTGGATATACCGCCAGCCTGGACAGAGAATCGTAGAAATAAAATAAAGGAACAAATGGCGAACCGGCGACGGCTTCTAAATTATTTTGGGCTTTTTCTGCGTTTTCAATTGCTTGTACATAATCGGCAAACAAATAGGAGGTAATAAGTTTATTGAAATATAAATTGTAAGTAGCAGTTTGGTCATTGGCGGACAGATGAATTGGCAGCATTGTGCGTTCGTCATACACTTCGCCGCTTAAAACATAAGGTTTTTCCGGGGTGCCAATTAAATTTAAAATTGCTTGATGATAAATTTTATTGTAATTAAGAGCAGTTTCTTGTTTGAGTTTAGTTATAGCATCGTTATAAGTTGCCATTTCTTTGGCAACTTCGTCTAGTTCCTTACCAATGGCATATAAACGAAAGCAGTATTGATGAGCAGAATAGGCAGCAAATTCTAAATCTCCAGTTTCCAGTCCATTAGAGTAAGCATCTAATAAAGGTTGCACTCCTTCTTTGGCGTGTTCTTTCCAATGAAATATAAAGTTATGGATACCAAACAAGGTTTTAGTTTTGAATTCTTTCGCATTTAAACGATCTAACAAACTTAAAGCTAGCTGTCCAAATTGATAGCCAGTTTCAATGTCTCCGACAATGCCACAAAGAATTATTCCATAAATGGCATAAACAAAAACAGAACCAGGAGCATTACCGTATTTTACTGATATTTTGAGTAGTTTAAATATAATCAGCGGGAATAATTGAGGAACGGCAAAATAAGCAGCAGATTGGGCGCTTAATAGAAGCCGTATTTCTACTAACTTAAATGGCTCGTTCATCAGCGGCAAATTAGTTAAATCGGCTGGTTTTTTTTTACCTAAAGCTAACTTCGTTCCCAGCATTCCCAGCAAAATGTTCAAATTACCTGGCTTTTCTGGAAAGCTGACTCCTAATAGTTTCAACACCGATAAACCTGTCTCTACCGCTTGTAACAGTTGGTTTTGTACTGTATAAGCTTGAATTTTGATTTCATAGATTTTTACTTTGTCCAAAAGCGATCTTGCTCGCTGTATCACTAGCTCAGCTAATTGCTCCATCTGGGCAAAATCAGTGCTGAGATAAGCAGCTTCTGCGGCTTTTTCATATAATGCTAGCGTTAGATTATATTGCTGATTCCAGCAATCAGGATCTAAAAGTTCCCTTCCCACATTCAAATATTTGACAGCAGCAGTATAAGCAGCAGATGCCAATGCTTTAGTTCCAGCAATCAAATTCAATTGAGCCAGTTGTTCTCGCTCTGTTTGATGAGTCAGAAGGCTCATACCAATATTCAACTGGTTAACAATTTCAAAAATATTTTCTTCTCGTGCTTCTGTAGGCGTATTTTGCAAAAATAACTGTCCAATTTTTAGGTGTGTGGACTGTTTTTGGTTTTCGGGAATCAGGAAATAAGCGGCTTGCTGCACTCGGTCGTGCAGAAATTTGTAATAAACTGTTATTGCTTCTGGCTCATTTGCAATCGGCGTTTCGTTACTGAATGATGACTCATCCTGAAATAATTTATAAATTTCACTTTGCGGTAATATTAAACCTTCTTGCAATCCAGACCACAAATCAGCCGCCGTTTCTACTTGCGATTTTTCATAAGCTATGGCTAGTGTATCCAAGTTAAATTGATTGCCAATACAAGCTGCCAGTTTTAATACTTCCTGAGTCTTGACTGGTAATTTTTGCAATTGACCAGCCATAAATTCAACTACATCTTTGCTGGCTGCTAAAGGCTTGACGCGAGCAAGATCGCACTGCCAATACCGCGCACTAAAATCAAAAGAAATGATGCCATCTTGATACAGCGATTTCAGGAATTGATTGGCAAAAAATGGGTTGCCATTGGTTTTCTGATGTACTAATTCTGTTAAAGGCAAGGCTGTTTCTAGAGGACAATTTAAAGTATCGGCAACCAAGCGATTCAGGTCATGCACATTTAATGGCGACAAGGTAATTTGAGCCAGCGTGGTGCGATTTTTGCGAATTTCATCTAATGCCAAAATCAGAGGATGAGTCGGATCGACTTCGTTATCCCGATAGGCTCCTAGCAGCAATAAAGACTCGAGTTGTCCTTCTGTCATTAATAGCTGAATTAATTTTAATGAGGCAGAATCTGCCCACTGTAAATCATCTAAAAAAATAACCAGAGGATGTTCTTTGGTAGCAAAAAGTTGAATAAATTTTTCAAATAATATATTAAAACGGTTTTGGGCAGCGGTGGGAGCAAGTTCTGGGACTTCTGGCTGTTTGCCAATAATTCGTTCTAGTTCGGGAATAACATCAATAATTACCTGTCCGGTTGCTCCTAATGCTGACAAGATTTTGGCTTTCCATACACTTATAGATGCCGCACTTTCTGTTAGTAACTGCCGGATTAAATTCTGGAATGCTTGTACTAAGGCAGCAAAAGGAATATTGCGCTTAAACTGGTCGAATTTACCGGAAATAAAATAACCCCGTTGCCGCACAATCGGTTTGTGGACTTCATTGATTACCGCTGTCTTGCCAATCCCGGAAAAGCCAGCCACTAACATCATTTCAGTGGTGCCAGCGCTGACGCGATCGAATGCAGCTAACAGGGTAGCAACTTCCCTTTCTCTACCATAAAGTTTTTCCGGAATAATAAACCGTTCGGTGATGTCTCTGCTGGCTAGGGGAAACTCTGTAATGCTGTTTTTTTCTTGCCATTGTTGCAAACAAGTTTCCCAATCGCATCGCAGTCCAAAAGCACTTTGATAGCGTTCTTCAGCGGTTTTTGCCATCAATTTCATTACGATGTCAGAAACCACCTGGGGAATCGCTGGTACAAGTTCGCTTGGGGGAATTGGTTGGCGGGCAATGTGACAGTGGACTATCTCCATCGCATCATTAGATACAAAGGGAAGTTTCCCTGTCAGTAATTCGTAAAAGGTAACGCCCAAAGAGTAAAAATCGGTGCGATAGTCGATACCCCGATTCATCCGTCCGGTTTGTTCCGGGGACATATAAGCTAGCGTTCCTTCCAAAACGTTAGGGTTAGCAATCTCCTGGTTTTCTCTAGGTAAGAGTGAGGAAATGCTGAAGTCAATTAAGTTTACCTGCTTAGTTTCGGGGTTAATTAAAATATTCTGGGGCTTAATATCTTTATGAATAACTCGGTATGAATATAATCCTTCTAGAATTTGCCCAATTTGAATCGCGATCTGGAAAAATTCCTTGAGGGAATCAGAACATCTCCCCATGCCCTCCCCATTCCCCCATTGGTTCATTGCTTCAAACAGGGAAATACAGCCATTGTCTTCCATAATCATGGCCAAACCATTGCCGTAGTTTTCCAGACTTAAAGGTTTGATTACTCCCGGTAAATCAAGATTTTTAGCAATGGTATATTGATTGCGAAACAGTACCAGTTCATTAAAGGTGGGATACTCAGAATTCAGTATTTTGATGACTACAGGTTTTTGGTTTGTTTCAGAAATAGCCCGATAAACCAGGGTTCTAATGCCAGAGTGGATCTGAGTAGTGACTGAATAACCGGAAATTTTAATCATAATAAGCAAAGGGCTACAATTGGAGTTTTACCATAAATGGAGCGTTGCTGACAATTTAAGCCTGTATGGGGTATAGCGGTTTGCACACCGCTGTGGGCAACCTTAAGGGTGCCGCTACACCCCTGTGGGCAGCCTTAAGGCTGCCGCTACACCCCTGTGGGCACCCTTAAGGGTGCCGCTACACAAACGAAGCCAAAAGGCTCCCTCACTCACTTGCTATCTGCTTCTGGAGCGCTGAAGCGCAACTACGTGCTTGCAACTACGTGCTTGCAACTACGTGCTTGATCGCGCTGCGTACCCAAGGCATATCGCTCTCCCAGATCAAATTCCAACCCCTTAATATTAGCTGCATTCGGTTTCCCCACTTCGTTGTTGACAAAGAGCGACGTTTGCACCCGCCCCGATCTTGCCGCACCAATGCACTTTGCTTCTTAGCGATCGCCCGCCATTACCAAGAAGATGCTCCCGATGCCGAGAGGGGGTGAAGAAAATTGCTCAAAGTGGGAATCCCCTCAATTTATTGATGCGGTGTCGCCGCGTCGCCGCGTTTCCCTGTCTGGTGCGTCCTTTTCAATATTTTCCTCGATCAAAGGTGAGGTCGTTGTATCAATTTTAGCTTATTCCTTTAATTTTTTACCAAAATTTTGGGTTTAAAGCCCCGCCCTTCTAGGGCGGCTTTTCTTAACTGAGAAGCCATGATAGAATTATTTATGTTGGACACTGCGACGTAAATGCTGGTATTTGAAGCCAAACTTGAGGGCGAAAAGCATCAGTACGAAAAGCTTGATGAGGCGATTCGTACTGCGCGTTTTGTCCGCAACTCCTGCATCAAATACTGGATGGACAACAAGGGGATTGGACGGTACGAACTGAGCGATAATTAGAAGCCCTTGCACGGCAAGATCAACGTTATCTGTTTATCCGAAATATATATAATGCCGTGTCCCTACGCAAAAACTCTGTGATGTTTTTTTTATTATGGGCAATTGGGCGGACATCATATTACTCGCGCCATGTATTGTTCTGTTACTCATCATGCACCCTGACTTATTAGTTAAATCGCCAAAATTTTAACTAAACTTAACCATACCTCCTCGCAACGAAAAGGTATTTTTGTGGTAAGATAGATTTATGTCCTGGCAGTATTTGCGGCTTACTTTTTCTCAGGATTTTGTTGTTGATCCGGTTGTTTCCATTCTGATAAAGGACGATTGACGGCATTTTCAAAATTGTTGGATATTACAAGCACTTGTGGCGATTGATTCGCTGGAGCGGTTGGATCGGCGATCGCATAGACAGAAGTGTTGTTAAAATTAGGCTTACCCAAAATTAGTTGATGGGTTTTGCCGTTATTTAGCTTGACATCTATCGTCGCTTGGGGTTGATTTAAACCATAGTCGATGCGCGGATCGATTGTAATCCGATCGCCTTTCCCTTTCACCATCTGATCGAGCAAAAACACAACATATGCCTCATTCGCCGGAACTTTGGTTAAATTCGTCTCTGGCGGCGGTGCAATTGGCGTTGCTTGTGGAGTGGGAATTGGGGGGGTAGCGATCGCTGCTGGTGTTGGAGTGGGAATTGGGGGGGTAGCGATCGCTGCTGGTGTTGGAGTCGGAGTTGGGGGGGTGGCGATCGCTGCTGGTGTTGGAGT
>DNGG01000310.1:0-332 GCA_003486675.1 Cyanobacteria bacterium UBA11372 | reverse complement strand
TGCTGGTGTTGGAGTCGGATTTGATTTTGCCATTTCCAGCACCGTCATCAACCATTTTGGTTGAGTTGAATTACCCGATGGTGGCTGACTGTTACGCTCAAATAAAAGGGTTTTATCCTTTGTTTTTACTGTAACAGATTGTACGTCATTTTCTTGAAAATCAAACAGTTTATTTTCAAGAGCTTTTGTTGCTTCTCGCTGAGGTCTGCCTTCAATTTCGTATACATATACGATACCACCTAAAAGTATCGCCGCGAGAATTAAAATCCAAGTAGAGCGTTGCAACTTCATAATTCAAATTCATCAATTCAAAATCCAAAATCTGCATTTTC
>DNGG01000315.1:9845-10541 GCA_003486675.1 Cyanobacteria bacterium UBA11372 | reverse complement strand
CGGGTTTTACCTGTCCAATTTTGAGACTGAGCGATAACCTGAATAAACCCGCCCCCTTGCAGGATTTTGGATTTCAGATTTTGGATTGTTAAGGTGTGGGTTTTCCCAACCAATTTTGACTCTCAGGGATAACCTGAATAAACCCCCCCCTTTGCAGGATTTTGGATTAAAACTAGGTTGACTATTTTCTCACCAAAAGAATACCTATTTAACGAACCGCTCCAGACGCAGAGAACACAGAGAGAAGAGAAAGGAAGAAAGGAATTTTCTCACCTGCTCACCTGCTCACCTGCTCATCCTTATCTATATCAGCATCATGACGGCGAACTACTAATTTACCAACGCCCCAAGCTAAGCTAAATGTGACTAAAGTGCCGATTAAACCGGCGATTGGGGTGGCGATCGCTTCTGGTACGCCCCGCGCGGCATATTCGTCAAATACTTGATAGAAAGGTAACTTTTTAGCCGGGGTTTCTTCAGTTGCCTTTTCTTCAAATTTTAAATCTTGGGATACGCGATCTAAACCATCGGGATTTTGACTGGCGAAGGGAGAAAGTAACACTGCAATTAGCAGGGAAATACCCAAACCAGCAATCACAAAAGCCCGGTTGCGCCCTGGGGAACTTGTATTACTCATATGTTTACTAACTCCTTATCGCGATGAAAGAGGACGAGAAATAGATGCGCTCCTTTTGC
>DNGG01000315.1:0-9558 GCA_003486675.1 Cyanobacteria bacterium UBA11372 | reverse complement strand
GCTTCTCCAATCGCAATTATTACGTGCCAGCCAGCCATTGCAGCTAGTGCAATTCCTAATGGTATGGTTCCCGATAATGCTAGTTGAATCCCACACAAAATCGAGGCAATTACTACGCTTGTCCAAGCCGCAACTGCCGTCCCAATTCCAATGCCTCTCCAGGTATCTCTGCCCAGGGCATGGCGAATTGTGCGATAAAGATAATAACCGCAAAAGGTGCCTATTAATCCCATATTGGTGATGTTTGCACCCAAGACGGTGATGCCTCCATCTTGAAACACCACTGCCTGCACTATAAATACTACCGCCATGACTAAAGATCCAGCCCAAGGCCCTAATAAAACACCTGCCAGGGTTCCACCTAACAAGTGTCCAGAAGTTCCTCCTGGTATGGGAAAATTAATCATTTGAGCGGCAAAAATAAATGCCGCACACACGCCCATCAAAGGCACTGCCCGTTCTTGATATTCGCTCTCAACTCGGTTTAGACATAGTGCGATTAAAGCGATCGCAAGTATCCAAGTGACGAGGCTAACGGGTAGGCTCAAGAACCCATCGGGAATGTGCATGGCTAACTGGGGCTGTATTACCCAGTGCAGCAAGCTTGAGCATTCGATTGTAGAGGATGCAATTGTCATCATTTTCGCTTACCACTTGGCTTTTAGGTGTTTCCAAACCCCTATATAATTTGGGGTTATGTTAGCGATAATCATTTTCTAAACTGCGATATTATAACGCTTGCAATCTTCTAATAAAACCTGCTTTAAGTCAAATATGCAATCCTATAGGGGGGTATTTATAACTAATTCATCCCGTTCTAAAATTGCCTATCTTGGCTCAAATCTACCCTGGGATAGATGCACGGTCAATGAATATAGGTTAGGAAAAAATAAAAATTTTTGAATTGAGATTTAAAAAACATTATTAACTTATCCCTCGTCAAAAGATTGTAATCCTTGAATTCAAAGATTACCCATTATTCTTAACAATTAATTTATAAAGCCTGGGTATTAACCAGTACGTCGGGCGAGTTGTGCGACGACGGAAATTAACTCAGCGGGTTCGACAGGTTTGGGTAGGTGCATCCCGAAACCGGCATCTAGGGCTTTTTTGCTATCTTCTTCCCGCGCATAGGCGGTGAGGGCGAGGGCGGGTATTTTGGCGATTTTAGGAGATGGGGAAGTTCTCACCTGATGAATGAGCGCGTAGCCGTCGGCTTCGGGCATTCCAATATCGCTGATTAGTACGTCGGGGTGGTGTTGTTGGAGGGATGCGCGAGCCTCTTCCACCGATGTGGCACTCGTTACCCGCGCCCCAGCCTCCTGTAGCGCCGCCATCAAAAAGTCAAGAGTATCCCTATCGTCATCAACTACAAGTACGTGCAAATTCTTGAGGGGCAGAGGGGTAGAGGGGGAGAGGGGCAGAGGAGAATTTGAATCTATAATTCTCTTCTGCTCCCCATCCCCCCTGCTCACCTGCTCCCCTGCTTTTGCCCCAGTTTCTTGCCACAGCGGCAACATCACGGTAAACGTCGCCCCCTCTCCCTCTCCTGGACTATCGGCGCTGACGCTACCGCCGTGGAGTTCAACCAAATGACGCACAATTGCCAGTCCTAATCCCAATCCACCGTAAGATCGAGTTGTTGAACTATCGGCTTGACGAAACCGCTCGAACACATAAGGTAAAAATTCAGGACTGATACCTTTACCTGTATCGGTGACGGTAATTTTGACGTAATGGGTAATTGGTAATGGGTAATTGGTAATGGGTAATTGTTCGTTTTCAGTACCTATTACCGATGACCTATTACCCATTACCACTGAGAGTTTTACTTCTACTCTTCCGCCTTCGGGTGTAAACTTAACAGCATTTGAAAGCAAATTCCACACAACTTGCTGCAAGCGTTCTGAATCTGCGAAAACACGTAAGGGCGGGTTTAACGAAAAATCTGAGTTTTCTCCAGACAAGTTGTTTAAACCCGCTCCTACAAATTCAATGTGAATATTCTTATTTGCCGCTGTTGGTAACACTGAATTAATCGCCGACTGGATAACGGTTATGAGATTAACCGGGCGCATATTTAGACGGACTTTGCCTCTGACGATGCGCGAGATATCTAAAATATCATCGATGAGTTGCGCTTGAGATTTAGCATTGCGTTCGATGGTTTCCAGGGCGCGTTCAGTTGTGGTTGCGTCGTATTTGCGCGATCGCAACAATTTCGCCCATCCTAAAATAGAATTCAGCGGTGTCCGCAATTCGTGGGAAACAATCGCTAAAAATTCATCTTTGATCCGGTTTGCTTGCTCTAATGCTTCTGCCTGTTTCCGCAAAATTTCGCTTTTTCGCAGTGCTTCCTCTGCTTCATGGCGTTCGGTAATATCAATCCCGCTACCAATCACATACTGAGTTGAACCATCGCTATTCATCAGCACCGTATTAGACCAAGCAATCAAGCGGCGAGTGCCATCTTTTGCTACCCAGTAGTTTTCATGCTGGTTAGGAAGGCTAGCCTCTTGCAGTTCTTGAAAAATAGCTTTTACTGCCCCTACTTCTTCCGGAATTAATAACATATCCCAAACATATTTTCCCTCTACCTCCGCCAACTGATATTGGGTTAATTCCTCACAAGCGCGGTTAAAGCGGACAATTCGCCCTTGCGAGTCCATCACTATCACCAAAGCCCCCGTAGTATCTAGAATGGCAGAAATAAAGTTACGCTCTTTCTTCAGATCTGCCTCTATCTGCTTGCGTTGGATAATTTCATTACTTAATTTTTTATTGGCTTTTGCTAACTTATCCGTCCGTTCTTTAACTCGTTCTTCTAAAGTTTCATTAGCACTGCTAATTTCCTGAAACTTTTGATGCAGCGCCACTGACATACTTTGAAAATTTTGGACTAAAGCTCCTATTTCTGATACCGAACTATCTATCCAACCAATTGGTTTACGCTCCATTATTTTATTGGGCAAGTTAGTCGTTTCGCTGGCTAATTTTGCGATAGGGCTGACTAACTGAAGACTCAAAAGCCTTGCCGAGACAAGCGCCAACACGGCGATGAAAAGCGTAATAGCCAGGTCGATAATATAAACATTTTCTAGATAGTTGATATAGGGGGCAGCCGGGACTGCTACAATCATTTTCCAGGGAATATTGCTACCCAGGTTAGTTTGTTTGATATAAAATGATTTTTTCCACCGCATCATAGCTGCCAGCTTTCCTTTAGGCGGTAACCATTGATAAACCCCATTAATTTTTGATTTAATTTCTCCTCCATTTGGGCGAGGTTGTAGAATTTTGCTTACCCCTGTTTCTGCTTCACTGCTGGCAATAATTCGCCCGGTTTTATCTATAAGCTCTATTCTTAATTCTTGATTGTAAACTTGGGATTTTAGCAGCTGGCTGATTTCTTTCAGGTTTAATGTAGCATGAACTAAACCCCTGAATTGTTTATCCACAATCGCGGGAACTCCTACATCAACTTTTGGCTTATAATTCCGCTCCATATAAACATCAGTTAGTTGGGAAGATAAGCTAGTTTTGACTTTTTGAAAAATCGGTTGGTTAGCTATATTTAAACCCAGGGCGTTTCCTCCTGCTTGATTGCTAATTGGATGGGCGGCAATAACTGTACCGGCGGCGTTAGTAACTTTAAGTGTGGAAAAACTGGAAAATGTCTGCTTCAGCAATTCTGTGCTTTGCTGAAGCTGGTCACGCGGCGTATTTTTTCCAGCAATTCGCGCTAATTCTGTAAGTGCTTGCAACCGTTGATCGTACCAAGATTGCAAATCAAAATCTAAGTCCGCGGTAATAGATTGCAGTTCGTTCTGAATTCTATTTTCCGTATTCAGCATCACCCGATTGCCATCGAATACCATCAGTATCAGTGCTGGAAAAAATACAAAAGCCACGAACAAGTTTAATAAGCTGCGTCGGAATGAAATATTTATTTTTAGCTGGGGACGATCGATCCATTTATAAATAGGTAAGTACCCGATAATCAGATTGGCAACTAAAGCATTAAAAATTCCATTAACTGATTGTTTTAGTACTATGAGCAAAGCTTGTTTGGTTTCAAAGTTCAGAAAGCCTGCATAAAATATCCACACCAATGGCATCCCGATAAGCAACCAGTAAAAGCCATCTAAGAGTAGTATATTTTTGCGGTTTTTTTGAAAGAAGTAGCCGACAAATATGGCTTCGCCGATCAGAACAATTGCTGCATAGGGATGGTTCCACAGAATCAGTGTATGCGAACTAGCGATCGCTGCTGCTATAATCCCCCAGCTTAGTCCAAACAGGTATAATACTAGCAATACGGCAATACTGCCGAACAGAAAATCTATGCCAAAAAACAGTGAAAGACTAAAATAATTACCTAGATACCCTGCTGCGACTAGCGCCACTAGAGCTAGGGTAGATTTTTTTTTAAGTTTTTTTAGGGTTAGCATCATTTTGCTAAAATGCCAGGAGCAATTTTTAAATTTTAGAAATCGACACAAAAAAAAGGTAAGTATTTAAACTGGTCAGAGGCAAGTTTTTATCGTCATAGCTTATATTGTATATCTAATAACTTCCTGGTAGTCAAATTTGTTGTATCTGGCAGTTGAATAAAACACTTTTGGCAGCAGTCAAGTATCTTTGGTAATACGTCATAGGTGATACAGGACTTAAGCTTGGGCAATCTATCACCTTTGTTTCTGCGTCGCTCTTTGGTGGTGTGGCAAAGATTTTTGATAGCAACCGGGTTGCTGCTGCGAGGTTTCTTTGCGTCAACTGTCAACTGTTGAACCAATTTTAAGTCCAAGCGCGAAAGAAAGTATTATCCTGCCAAGCGCTAGATGTGCGTTGTTCAATTTCTGCTAATGCGTTTTCATCTAGGGGTTGAAATGCCTGCGCTACTCGGATATTTGACTCTAGTTGTTCCACTGTTTCGGCAGCAATAATGGCACAATGCACCCCTGATTGTGAAAGCGCGTATCCAAATGCTTGGTGCATTCCATCGAGTACGCCTGGTTTAAATAAGCGTCCGTATGCTGGTACTTTCATGGCTATTATTCCCACATTTTTTTGCCGCGCAACTGGTAGCACTTGGGGCATAAATGGACGCGGATGGTGTTTATCTGCGGCGTTAACGGGGATGAGTGCGGTATCGAATGCATAGCGACGCAATCCTTCGGCAATAATATCGGGTTCGTGGTGTCCGGTGATGCCAACAAAACGCACCAGTTTTTGTTCTTTTGCTTCTTCTAAGGCGCGCGCTGCACCATCCTTGGCGAAAATTCGATCTAATTCTGCGGCAAAGGAGACGTGGTGAAGTTGCCACAAATCGAGGTAATCTGTTTTGAGGCGGTTGAGACTGCGTTCTAATTCTCGCCATGCATTGTCGCGATCGCGCGCTGCTGTCTTACTCGCCAAAAATATTTTATCCCGATACGCTGGCAATACTTTGCCTAAATAATCTTCGCTTGGACCATAATCTGCGGCTGTATCAAAGTAGCGGATGCCAAATTCTAATGCTTTTTGGATAATTGCCACGGCTTGCTGTTCCGCATTATCCCAGGATAGGGGAGTTTGTCCCGCACCCCCTAAACCCAGAATCGGGACTTTAACGCCTGTATTACCTAACAAGCGTTCGGGTATTGTCGCAGATAGGGAAGCCGATGTCACGTTGCGTTTGATTGCCGTACAGCCTACTATTGTCCCCGCAACGGCGATACTTGTCGTTAAAAAAGCACGCCGCGTTTTTTTTCCCGTCATATGCGATATCGCACCAGTAGCTTCAATACATTTTTAGGGTGCAGGGAAACTATCTAAGTCAAACCTTACACCCTACAGCCTATTCTTACTTATTGCTCAAGGATGAACCTCACAGAACTTACCCACGACGAGGACAGAAACCGGGTTTCTCTGCGACGATTTTTCATAGAAACCCGGTTTCTTTGCGTCAGTCCTGCTTTAACTACTTTTTGGCGATAATCCAAATGGCGTGAACTAGCCCTGGAACGTATCCCAAGAGCGTCAAAAGGATATTCAGCCAAAAATGCCCCCCAAGACCAACTTGCAGAAATACTCCCAATGGCGGAAGAAAAATAGCAACTACGATCCGGACAATATCCATGTCATCCTCCTGTTCTGCTTGAGAGCGCGATCGCATCGCGATCGGTCGCATTATCGCTGCCTCTATGATAGACTTCGCCAAGCGAGAGCGGCAGAGCGAGAGGGTACAGGAGAAAGATAGCCAGATAATTTTAGGAACTTTTAGTCATAGCAACCATACATTTTCCGTTACCAGAAAAAATGGGTTGTTAGCCTTGAGCAAGAGGTAACTTTCAACTGTCAACTGTTGAATAAGAATTCCCTACGATCAAAACTTCCCTATTTCCACCCATTCATACAACCCTCTCACTCTCGCTTTTCTTTACCTCCAGTTAGGCTTCAAAAACAGCCAACTCACAAAGAAGAAGGACGCTGTAGACAGTAAAATGATATCCCAAGCCGACAGATAGCCATCCGCCAAGGCTGCGATCGCTCTATCGGTAATACCGAAAATCCAAGATGAAATTCCCACAAACCAAATACCGCTTCTGAGGTTTCGCAAAAATGTGGAAACGTCGGATTGTTGCTCTTTGTTCATAACTTCCGCCTTGCTTTTGGCAATAAAATTCCTCTCAAGCCGCAGTTGCTGCGCTTGAGCCTTTTTGAGTATTTGCACCCCTGAGTTACTTCTATGTTAAGAAATATTATTTCTTCTTGCCATAGTGCCAAAGATATACATGAATGGCTGTATCGCAGATAACTTTTGTCCCTGTTCGGTCAGAAACTATGGCTTTCCTTGCAGATAAACTGATGCACTTTTTTGTCGGATTAGCTGTGGGAGCGGGTTACTGGTGGCTGCTCGAACGCTACGCAAAAGTTGGGGTCAAACGGATTAATCCCATTTGGTACTTGGTGATGCCGATCTGGGGAGCCAGCGGGTTATTTTTATTCCGAAAGTTAAATATTCCGGTTCTATCGGGTGACATCTTCTATATGGCAGTGCCAGATTGGGATATTCCACTGTACAACTCGACGAGATTCAGGTTTTTAATCCACCGCAGCTGGTTGTTCCATTCTGCTTTGCTCCCGCTAGTCTTGCTAGTCACCAGTTGGTGGGGAATGCAGCACAGTCGCAGTCAATTTAATAACAGTCATCAATGGTGGCGGTGGTTGCGCGATGGGGCAATTGGTTTATCTGTGGGGATGTCGGCGCATTTAATCTGGGATGCGTTGTTATCTTCTACCAAACAAGGGTTTGTAATTTTTGGCTGGAGTCAGTCTGCTTCTCTGGTTTGGTTGGCGTGCAATCTAATTTTAGGGCTGGGTATTCCGTTTTTGATGGTTTGGGCGATCGCAGATCTATCTAATGGCAGAACCAAGCTATGAGGCTGAATCAAGTTACTGTTATCGTAACCGATATAAATAGATCGGTAGAATTTTATCGGGGACTGGGTTTGATGCAAATTGTCAGTGCCGATTCGCGCTATGCTCGCTTTTTATGTCCGGATGGAGATGCAACTTTTTCTATTGAAAAAAAACCGGGAGTTATCCCGCAATCAACAACTATTATTTACTTCGAGTGCGACAATCTAGACGACACAGTTAGCGAGCTAAAAAGCAAGGGTTATGTTTTCGATCGAGATCCGATCGATCAAAGTTGGTTGTGGAGAGAAGCCTACCTGCGCGACCCGGATGGGAATATAATTTGTCTTTACTATGCAGGTGAGAATAGAATTAATCCGCCCTGGCGATTGAAATAATTGCGTTTTAGGAGTACAAAAAAATAAAGAATTGCCGGGGAATTCAGTTAACTACACACATGGCGATCGCAATCGATTTCGGTACAAGCAACACGGTGATTACCCGCTGGAACCCTGTCACAGGGCAACCTGAAACCTTGAGTTTACCGGGTTTTTCCCTCACTCAAGCGCAAAATCCTCCTTTGATTCCCAGTCTGCTATATGTCGAAGATGCCTCTTCTAATAAGGTTGTGGTCGGTCAGGCGGTGCGGGACAAGGGCCTCGACCTCAAAAACGACCCCCGCTTTTTCCGAGGCTTTAAACGCGGTATAGGTGCGGATATTCAAGGGTTTCTCCCCGAACTCGATGGCAAAATTATCGCTTTCGAGCAAGTCGGGCAGTGGTTTTTAACCGAAATCATCCAAAAACTCCAATCTAGTTTGCCTGATGTGGGGGAATCTTTGGTATTAACTGTGCCGGTAGATAGTTTTGAAGCTTACCGCAATTGGCTTTCGTCTGTTTGTCAATCTCTGCCTGTGGAACAGGTGCGGCTAATTGATGAACCGACGGCGGCTGCTTTAGGCTACGGGATGACGGATAAACAAATCTTACTCGTGGTTGACTTTGGCGGCGGCACTTTAGATTTATCTTTGGTGCGTTTGGATACGAGTTCTCAAGCTGGGACAAAGCCTTTGGGTTTTATTCTGAAATGGGGGAACAAGCAATTAGAAAATTCAGCCCAAAAAATCAAAACTGCCCGCGTTTTAGCCAAAGCTGGACAAAATTTGGGCGGTTCGGATTTGGATAATTGGCTGGTGGATTATTTCGCCCAAACTCAAGGAATTGTATCGACGCCGCTAACGACTCGTTTGGCAGAAAAAATCAAAATTCAACTATCTTTGCAGCAAAAGGCGAGCGAAGTTTATTTTGACGATCAAACGTTTGAAAGCTACGATTTGCAATTGGAGCGATCGCAGTTTGAATCTATCCTCAAAGAACGTCAGTTTTTTGACCGTCTCGACGAGTCGATGATTCAGGTACTCCAACAAGCAAGGCGGCAAGGAATTGAAGTTTCCGATATCGATGCGGTGTTATTAGTCGGCGGTACGGTACAAATTCCGGCGGTACAAACGTGGGTGCAGAAGTATTTTGAGCCAACGAAAATTCGCTGCGAACGACCTTTTGAAGCGATCGCTCAAGGTGCTTTGCAACTCACCCAAGGCATCGAACTGAAGGATTTTCTCTACCACAGCTACGGTATCCGCTACTGGGATCGGCGTTTAAACCGCCACAACTGGCATCCGATTATTAAAACTGGGCAACCTTACCCGATGAGCGAACCCTTTGAATTACTCTTGGGTGCATCGGTAGAAAGCCAGCCCAGCATTGAATTAATTGTGGGAGAATTGGGAGCTGAAACTGGAGGAACTGAAGTGTATTTTGACGGCGATCGCTTGGTTACTCGTTCCCTCGCTGGCGGTGAAACGCAGGTACAACCCCTTAACGATCGCGATGGTGCGAGGACTATCGCCCAACTGACGCCGCTTGGTTTTCCCGGAAGCGATCGCATCAAGGTCTTTTTCCAAGTCGATTCCCAACGTTTCCTCAGAATGACGGTTGAAGATTTACTCACCAACCAAACTCTTTTAAATAATCAACCCGTCGTTCAATTAAGCTAAAGGCAATTGCATTGACATTTTCGATTAGCGTCGGGACACGGCAATCATCACATTTTCGCTGGGAATTAATTTTTTGATTGCCGTGTCCCTACAAGATTACG
>DNGG01000693.1 GCA_003486675.1 Cyanobacteria bacterium UBA11372 | reverse complement strand
TGGGATACGCTCAAATTGTTGCCAGAAGAATCAATCCCAAAAGAGTATCGCCAACGGCAACAAGCAACGCCTGAATGCGATAGTTTTATGCATCTCCATTTGGGCATCGACGCTCAAGGAATTAGACCCGATTTAGCTTGTCACTATATCGTTGTGAATGACTGGTTTAAGGGGGTTACAGCGCCTCAGAATGTGGTTCTAATCTCAATTCCTTCTGTTTTAGACTTATCTTTAGCACCACCGGGAAAGCACGTTATACACGCTTACACGCCAGGAAACGAACCCTACGATTTTTGGCAAGGAAGCGATCGCAAAAGTGAAGCGTATGCTAAACAAAAGCAGGAGCGCGCAGAAGTGATGTGGAAAGCGATAGAGAGAGTGATTCCAGATATTCGCGATCGTTGCGAAGTGACGCTAGTAGGAACCCCGTTAACTCACGAGAGGTTTTTACGCCGTCACCGGGGTTCTTATGGCCCCGCAATTCGCGCGGGAGAAGCTTTTTTTCCGGGAGCAAATACACCGCTTGCAGGGCTTTTATGCTGTGGAGATTCGACGTTTCCGGGGATTGGTTTACCCGCAGTTGCTGCTAGTGGAATGATTGCTGCGAATACACTTGCACCTGTGCAGAAACATTGGGAAATGTTGCAAGAGATTGGGTGTTAAATTGGTGAGATAAAAAGCGTTCTAAGGCTGGAGCTTTAGAACGAGAAAACTTTTTATACTTCCTCGAACAGTCCAAAATTTTGACGCAAATCATCTATAGTTTGAGGTTTATTCTTCCGTTTTTTGGCACGTTGTAGAGCATCTAAAAGACGCATTGTATTTTCCTGAGACTGAAACAGATAAATTGTCTCAATCATTCTATTTAGCTCTTCTGTAGGAATGACAGATACGCTTTCATAGCCTTCACGAGTCACAACTACAGGTTCGCGGGTAGAGATGACTTCATCATAAATTTGGTCAAAGTTTTTACAGGCTTGATTATAGGTTGTTTGAATCAGCATTTTTGGTTCCTCTGTCTATTATTTTAATGCGATCGCATCTTCGCTTAACCTGCGCGATCGCTCGCTGTCTTTACGTGGGATGTTAAACTTTGGAGCGATCGCATCAAGCCAACCAGCTTACACGGGTGTTTTGAGCGATCGCTTTCCCATTCCTCTCATTTTCATTTTGCTATATCCGCTGAAGATACTGATACTTTTCATCTTTGATGCAATCCAACAATTCTATGAGTTTTTTCAGCCGATAAATCCTCTCTTCTTTGATTAAAGATTCGCCCAAGTGATTCAGAATCTCTTTAGTTTCGTTAACGATAGAATCATTGAAAAATTCTATCAGCTTTTTCCGATTAACTTTACCTAGCTTGACTAGCGGCAAAGTTTCTTTTTCCCCATCAATCCAAATTTTTCTGGGCTTTTCTTCGCCAATTTTTGCAAATTCAGAACCAGCCAACCATTCTAATAAATTATCGGCGACTTCTACATGATAGGATGATTGACCGTTGTTGGTATAAAAGCTAATATCTAACATAAGTTTATCTCCCTAACTCAATGGCTTATTAAAATCTTCCTTAGAAACATTCTCAGCCCATGCTATACCTGCCTCGTCTAATAATTTTTTAGCAGGCTTAGAAATCTTTCCTGTGGTGACAACTCCAATGATAGTTTTTTTGGCAATGATTTTTTTAGCATCACCTGAATCAACATAGCGCGTTTTGATTTCGATATATAGTTCATCCATTGAAGTAATTACATGTTGGCTTGTTTCTGAAGATTGCGGATAATTTCTTTTACTTTAGCAGCATCGCTTGCGTTTACAATTAATATATCGCCATTAGGATTTGTAAAGTTTGTTTCTTGACATTGAACGCCTGCTGCCAGCAACTCCTGTATTACTAAATTTTTGATATCTCTGTGAAGGGTAATTTTCTCTATTATTTTATCTTCAGCACTCATGGTTTAAACTGATTTTCCTGATTTCAATATTTATCGTTTCTGTTCCAGAATCTTGAAAATTGCTTCGCGGTTAACTGGTTCGGTATTTTCGCCTTCTTCGATGGCTTTTTCTAAGGCAATATCTTCGATGATTTCTGCTAATAAATCGTAAACTACTTCTTTTCGCTCTTGGAGAAGTTCAACAATTGCAGTTTTTAGCAGTTGTTTCAGTTTGCTTTCGTCTATGGTAATTTCAGCCATAAAGCCTCCAGAGGAGTTTAGTTTAATAGTAACACGCTCTTTGTTTCAGGTAAGGCATTTTTGTGGCATAATAAAGTTCAAACACCATGACCGAAAAAAGAAAAGTTATGAAACGAACTTTTACTGCAAGCGTATGGCAAGAAGGTAGTTGGTTTGTGGCGCAGTGCGTCGAGGTTGATATTGCCAGTTAAGGGGAAACGGAAGCAGAGGCATTAGCTAATCTCAGTGAAGCTTTGTCGCTGCATTTTGAGCCATCATTAACCAGAATATGTAAGGTAAGCTACAAAGGCAAATATTGAACTCGATTAGCAAATTCTTCCAGTTCGCCAAGTTTAGCAATTATTTCTAAGTCGCGGATACAATCACCAATGGAGACGCGAGACTGACGAGCAAAGATAACACCAGAAAAGTTTATACCTTCAGCTTGACGACGTTTTGCTTCAATTAAAAAATCTTGGTCTTGTGAAAATATAAGTCGCCCAAGTTCCATAGCTCGATCGAGTAAAATAGTATCTGGTGTACCACCAAGTCCATCTTCTTGAACAGTTAAAACATCTACATCTCGAAGACGCAAACCAACTGTAATAGCTGAATGGATATGTTCATCCATATACAGTGCTAGACTCATTTCAATAGCCCTTGAGCGCGCAGTCTAGCAGCAAAAGGAGATTCCCCAGCTTCAATTTCTGCCTGTTTAACATACTCTTCTCGTCGCTTTATTTCCGCATCGAGTTCTTGTTTGCGATCCCAGTAATAAGCTAAGGCAGAAAGAATTTGGCTCATTGTTAAGTAGCGATGATTGAGGTGTAATTCTGCTGGACTCCAACCATAAGCTATTTGAGCTTCGACTAATTCAACGACTTTCATCGTAGTTCCGGCTATGAGGGGAACATTGTCTTCATTTAGTTCTACATATTTATACTCTGTCTTTGTAAGTGTCATAGTTCCTGCTTTGTCGATCGGCTGTTAAATAGGATGTCTATTTTCTAGTATACTTTGCCGAATCCATGCTACAACAGCAGCGACTAGATCGGGTTGACTGGGTGAGAAATATCGCAAGGGAATATCCCCTGGTTCGCACACTACACAAATCGCGCCATCAAATTTGCTCAATGCTGTCAGAAATGTATCGCTAAATCCTGTGGGTGTAGAGAGTGCTGTGGAATCGTAGCAGATGAAAAACAGGGTAATTTCGCTTTGGCGGCGCAGGTAATTCCAATAAAGTTTGAGTTTTTGCATTGTTTCTGGATACCCATTCTGCCACTCTGGACAATTTTGATTTAGCATCTCATCGTAAATTTCTGGGGCGGGGTTTTCGGGGTCGATGAATTGGTGTGTGTCGATGCAAATTAGCTTTATTTTGCTGCATAATTCTGGTTGATTGTTAATAGCTTCAGCAAGGATTTGGGGTAAGTTGGCTATGTTGAGGTTTGCTGTTGCGGTGTTGGTAAGGGTGTCTTGGTGCCAAGCTTGATAGAAGTCGGGGTAGGGCATTTTTTGGGAGCAGTGCCAAATTATTTCGTAGCAAAATAGCGGTAGTTGAGCAGAAATATTCTCTTCAATTGGATTTATACAATACTTTTTTAAACCTTGAACTATTATTGCAAGTAAGTTGCCATGCAGACTTTGCTTTAAGGCTTGGACAGCCCAAAAATGAGTTAAAGATTGCCCCATATTTATTATATTAAGTAAATAGTTTATAACTTCTGGGTCATTAGCTCCTATTTTCCCAACAATCATTAGTATTTTCCTATAGAGATGATCGTTTTCAGTATTATTTTGATTACTATAAGCAAGTTCCATAAAAAATTTTATAGCATCGGAGTTATCTAAAGCTATGAACTCTAGTTTATCAAGGTGAGAACTTATGGTTCTCGTTGCAGAAGAAAATGATTCAGAAAAATTTTTATTGTGTGGAGCGTAGATTTTGCTCCAATTCGTCGATTCTGCAAGCAAGTCTTGGCTATTACGTAATTCCTCAATTATCGCTGTCACTTCATCGGGGCTTCCAATGCTAATTTTCTCTAAGTAATACTCTGAGGAATTAATTGATTCTAGTTCTAGAGGAGTATACTGTGGTCTGCTGACTTTCAATAGTTTAGATATAGCATTGATATCATTTGCTAGTAAATGCTGCCATGTATCCCAGGTCATGTACTGTGGTTTCAGCAGAATCTGGATAGCCTTCGAGTTATTTGGATCTGGGTTGTCTTCTAACAACCAAAAAGCAGCTTTTTCAAGCATCATTTGATGTGGTGGATAGTTGTCTAACCAAGGTATTTGATGTGGTGATTGAGAATATAACAGGTTGGTTAAAGCTTTGATAGCCTTCGAGTTCCCAGGCGATATCCGCAACAAATATGCAGCTATATCGCAAAGGTCTTCCTGATCCTCAATATTGCAATCAAGTAAGTCACTCAGAGCAGTAATCACCCGATGACGATCAGTTTCTTGCAGCGCTACCATGAATGGCTTCTTAAACGGATAAGAAAACCCTTTCTTCCAACGCTTTTGCTCATCGAAAAAACCAAAAGCTCTTTCGATGATTAGGGACATAATTTCATTAGCCCCCATACAATTATAAAATTCTGATATTCCTGCTGCTGCAAGACAAATTGCTTGCTCCCAATAAAAATCATTTTCTCCCTCATCAAAATTTTTGAGCGCTTCTATAAAAGTATCTTTTTCCTTATTGGAGAAATCCTTTTGCCCCAACCACAGCAAAATTACCTCTTTCCACTGCGGCTCAAAAATGCGATATCGCTTGCCATAAACAGGACGATTAACATGATTGCGAGGTAAGAAAAAATCCCGCTCGCTAACAGCCAGCGCCGCAAAATATTCCTCAAACGTCGGATGCCAGAAAGCATAAACTGTTTCATCGGGACTTTCTGCCGCCAAACCTACCTTGTTCAACCAACCCAATTGCAATGCCAACCCAAACAACTCATCATCTGGTTTCCCCAGTACCTGACAAACCAAACTGTGCTTAAGTCGAAACCGGGATTTAGTTTGGTCAATTGCCAACTTTGCCAACTCTCCCAACGCCCGATTTAATTGCTCCTGCTGACTAGAAGTTGTCGGAAATTCCTTGCTTTTCCACTCATAAAACTTCTCCACAAATCCCTGATAAAGTTTTGCTTTCGTATCCGGTAAACCCCCATGTTCGCGCCACAAATTCCAAGTACTGCACAACAGCGCCAACCGCAGGGGATTTTTCACCAAATCTTTGATTCGCTCTTTTCCTGGTTTGTCTAATTCCTGTCGCAATTGCTGACCTAAATTTGGCTTGTTGTTGAACCACTTGGCGATAAATTCTCCCACTCTATCCGGCGTGGTGCGATCGTCATAACTAAATTCCAACGTGCGATAAATCTCAAAATTGTCCGCCAGGACGTTGCGGTTAGCTTCCCAAACATTCAGCCGACAAGTCAGCACCACCCGCGCTTGTGCTACCCAACCTTTTAACTGGTTAGAAATTGCCCAGAGGGGTTCTTCTCCCTGCACGGGCATTTCATCGACACTATCCAACAGCAACCAAACTCTTTCACTTTTGAACAGTTTACACAGGGCATCCTCCATTTCCGGTATTACCTGTCTCACCTTCATGGCTGTTTTTAGCCAAACTCGCAGTAGATAGTCCTCTAGCGTGAACTCCTGCAAATCTGCCAAGGAAATCGAAATCGGAAAATATTCGGTCTTGTCCTTCACCCAAAAAGCGATTTTGCGTAACAGCGTGGTTTTTCCCGCTCCAGGTTCACCAATAATAGCGATGCGCTTACCGTTGTGCTTACCTTTCCCGTCTTTGAGGATATTTTGCAAAAACTGTTCGTGTTCAAAGCGCTGTTTTTCTTCGTATTCTGGCTCGTACAGGCGCGAACCTTGCTCTGGTAGAATTTCCTCACCGCGCTTGTCTGGTTTTTTGCGTTCTACTAATGCTAGCGGTACGTGAATTTCATCTATATCAAAGTATTCATCCTCATCGCGCATGAGCTGATTGGTGGTTAGCGGTTTCTCTGCTTCCAACATGGCGAGGGAAACTTTGCGCCAACAATCAACTTTGATAGTCTCGGTGAGATTCGACTTTGCCCCGTTGCCAAAGGACGACGCCAGTCAGAAGTTGTTAGTCTGGTTCTCGATATTACCTTGATTGATAACTCCTTTTTCTTGCAACTTAGACAAGTTCAGGTTTTGGATGGATGGCTGTTGGGACTGGAGCTTTTTCATTTCCGCTTGGATATCTTCGGCAAGTCTGGGATTTGGATCTGCCTGTGCTGCTGCTAGCAATTGGATTAATATTTGTTTAAATTCGTCATTGCGATCGCCTGCGGACTGCACCTCTAGCATTGCTTGACCGTAATCTAAAGGTTGCTCTGGCGCAAGTTCGATCGCACTCGCCGTATCTGGAGACTCGTGCTTCAGCAACGATCGAAACTTATCAACCCGTTCAGTTACCGCATCTCCCAGGTTTTCTCCCATTTTTTCCAAGGCTTTTGTTGCCAGGACGGTAGCGATCGCCATAGCAATGGTTATAGGTTCCATGTATCACTTCCATTAATAAACAGTTGATTACTCATTCTATTGATGGCAACATCTCTGGGAAGTGTCAAGCGATCGCACCTAAAATCCCGCATATAAATGCCCCGACGATTGAAATCGCGG
>DNGG01000624.1:1566-10210 GCA_003486675.1 Cyanobacteria bacterium UBA11372 | reverse complement strand
TGACGGCTGGGGAGTATGTCAAACGCATCAATTTCAGTACACCCTCTCGATACCTGAGTTGTTTGAGTGGGGACAACTGGTAGGATTGGTTAAATCTGTGCTGTCAGAGGCGGTATTGCAGAAGTTGCGGAAAGTGTTTGCCTCCCAGAAAATTTGTTTGGAGTTTTGAGCAGGAATTGTATAACTGTCAATTAATCGCAGCTATGCGACCCAAGTTGGCTTAGTATATATAAGTCCAGACTCAATTAGACTTGGGTACGATTATGAGCTTAGCATTAATTCTGGGGATAATCGGTGTTTTAGCTGGAGCAGCTTTAACCTATTGGCTAATGCAACAAAAGCTGGAGGAGCAAAAACAAGAATATTTAAACCAAAGTCGCCAACTCCAAAATAATTTAGAAAGCAGCCACGAGTCGCGAATGCAAGAAACTATTAAATCCTTGCAAAAAGATTACAATAATCAGTTAAGCAAAACAAAAGAGCAATTAGAAGCCGCTCATCAGTCGCAGATGCAAGCAACAATTCAATCTTTGCAAACAGACTATCAGAATCAGTTGCAAGAATTAGAAACCGCTCACGAGTCGCGGATGCAAGCTGCAATTCAATCTCAGTTAACAAGAACAACTGAAGAATTAGAAGCTGCTCATCAATCGCGGATGCAAGCAACAATTCAATCTTTGCAAACCGACTACCAAAATCAGATAAAAGAATTAGAAGCCGCTCACGAGTCGCGGATGCAGGAAACTATCAACTCTTTGGAAGCAAAGTATCAATCCCAATTACAACCAGCAGAGAGTTTATTAGAGTCAGCGCCACAAACTGCACCGATTAAGTATGATTCGCCAGCGCCAGTAGAGGTAGATAAAGAGATTGTTGCTTCTCCTGTTAAAGCTAGCGATACTGCTAGGAAAGAGCGGCAGGAATTAGGTGAAAAAATACTGGTTTGGGGAGAAACTGGAGCAAGTATTTATATTTCCCCCTTAATTGATTTGGTTTATAACTCTGATAGCTATATTCGCCAGAAAGTTGCATTAGCTTTGGGGAAAATTACGGCTTCTAAAAGCAGCCGTGCCGAAAGCGATCGCGTTATTCCCGTTTTAGGTAAATTAACCAAAGATCCAGCAGCTTCGGTGCGTCAGTCTGCGGTAGAAGCATTAGGGAAAATCAAATCCGAGCGCGTTATACCGTTTCTCCAAAATGCTTTACGCGACTCAGATGGGAATGTAGTAAAATCTGCTAGTGCTGCCTTAAATCAAGTGAAATTTTATCGCGTGAGTCAAGGGAGTAAACCTGCTAAAACCCAACGTAAGCGGTAATTTTTTTTACCGCTCCAGGCGCTCCAGGACGCAGAGGAAAGAGACAATAAGAGGTGATTGGTGTAGGTAGAGACGCTTTTGAGGGGGCGTCTCTATTATTTTAATAGTCTCAGGACTTACGCAAATAAACCCGATTTCTAGGTTTGTTTAAAGTTTACCAATCACGGTAAAGTTTTTCGGCATAAAACATAATCTCTTCGTTGGGAAGTCTAATTTTTGGTTTTTCTATGGGATACAAACTTTCAATCGCTTTTGTATCCTGCTCGATAACTGTAGCAGCAGCCTTCAGAAATGAATTTTTCAGCAATAATGTTAAAATCGGATGTTTAAATTTGCCAAATAATATGATAAAGGTCTTGGTTCTGTTTTCGGTTTCCGGGTAAAGGACGTGAATTTGAATCGCCTGTCCCAAGGAAATGTTGAGAATCAATGAAGTCAATGCAGGAAAAGCATATTCAAACTGATTTACCCAGTTTTTGGGGAGAGTTAATAAGGCTGGATTTGCCAGGATTTCTCCCAGGGAGTTGTCATCTTTGATAACTTTCTGTACCAACTTGGTGCAATAACCGTTTTCCTCATAATCGCTGACTTCAATTCCCTTGATTTTGAAAACTTCCCGGTGGGTTCCATTTTGGTGATTGTAGTCATAGTTTATCTTTATGTTGGTGAGAAAATCACCGTTGATGCTCTTTTCGCCAGTCACGCCTAAAAATTGGAAACCTTGGGAAATTCTGGGAATTAAATCGGGAACTGGTATTCTTGGTTCGTATCCACCATAGGTCCAAATACAATCGCCGACGATAATTATTTCTAAAGGCTTCGCGACGGGTTTTACATCCTGTTTCCCTTCTTGGTAAAATCTGCCTTGTCCGTCAAATTCCAGCGCATGAAAAGGACAAGCAATGGTGTTTCTTTCTTTACAAATCCATCCATCTGATAAAGGTGCTTGCATGTGCGGACATACATTATCAAGGGCAAAAACTTCTCTTTTTTCGTTTTGCCACAAAACGTAATCTTGCCCGTTGAGCGTAATCTTATTGGGTTGATTAATTCCCAACATGGATTTGTGAGCTATTAACCAAGGCGCACCGGGTAAAATAGGATTCATGGTTTCCTCCAAGTATTAAAAATCCACGACTACGCAAAGAAACCGGGTTTATATGAAAAAACTTCGGTTTGGAAACCAGAGATCTACGAATAAACCCGGTTTCTCACCTCTCGCGCGTAAGTCCTAAAGTCATCAGAAACCGGGTTTCTCGCTGTTCGTTTTGATACTTTGTCCTAGCACCTGAATAACAATGCGGGGATGAAACAAAGCAGTCGATGGTTTGAGCATGTGCATCACTTCTAGAAACGTGCGGTAAACGTCGGTATTGTTCATCGCCAGCTTTAATATTCCATCCATGTAACGGTGCATCAGTCGAGTGACAAAATCTGGTTTCCCGCCTTCAGTACCCGGACTTCGGTAATCCTCGCTTGTCGCCGCCATCCAAGGGACGGCATAAACTGTTGCCAACTGCTTTTGAACAAGTCGCGCAAAACCTTTAAAATTCCGGTTGGAATGCTGATGCAAGCATTTGTCTAGTGTCTGTGCTTCTAGCGCCGCAACGGTAATGCCTTGCCCGTAAACTGGATTAAACGCACAAGCTGCATGTCCTACAACCAAAAAGTTTTCTGGGTAGCGGGGGAGGCTATCGTAGTGACGCAGGCGGTTTTCTGCGTCTCGGTAACCATAAATCGGCGTCAGGGGTTCTGCTTCTTTAATCGCCTCGTAGATTGCCGGAGTTGGCAGACTGCGGGCGAATTCCAAAAACCCTGCTTCGTCCGTGGGTGGGTAGTCGCGATTAATTCCCGCTATCCCGGCAATCCAGCGATCGCCTTCAATTGGAAACAGCACTCCGCCTTTCGTACCCAGAGGTGGTGCGGATTGCACAAACAGCGATCGCCACTCCGCTTGAAAATTTTCTGGGCGTCGATAAATGCGACTGGCATAGCCAACAAATGGATTGACAACTGTTTCTTTTGGTGGTATATATCCCAATTCTTTCAGCCACTCTGGTGCTTTGGAAGTCTTGCCGCTGGCATCCACTACCAAATCTGCAAATAACTGTTCTTCCCGGATGCTGTCATCTAACGAATTTCGCCAACGCACAGACACGCCAGCGATGCCGATGTTATCAGCATTTGCCAGTAGTTTGGTTACCGTTGTGGCTTCCAGAAACCGGACATTGGCGATCGCATTCATGCGGCGATGGACGCAGAAATCCAACAATCCGCGACTGAGTGCAATCATCTTAATCCCAGAATTAAACGGAACTGCCCAGCCAAAACGGCTATACCAAGCAGAATCTGACCCCACTTCCAATACAGGCGCACCAGCAGCAATTAGTTCGTCCTTGAGTCCAGGAAATAGCTCTTCCAGAATCATTTGTCCCCGCGTCAACAGCGCGTGCAGGTGTTGCGACTGGGGAACCCCTTTGCGTGGTACGGGTTCGTCAGGATAGATGTCGCGCTCGATAATAGTTACTTGGTCGAAGTGATTCGCTAATACTCGCCCCGCCAATAGTCCCCCGATACTTCCACCTATTACCAAGGCATGACTTAAATTAGATGAGCGATCGCTTGTCTGATTCACCATCTGCTTTTAATTAATTAATTTTTTAATTAGTATGTCCTCGCCGATTTTATTTGTCAAGTATTAATATGGTTTTCGTAAGGATAATGGAGAACCGTGGGTCGTTTACCAAAGAACAAGCCGCGTCAGGTGCGAGATGCAGAGGCGACGCAAAAGCAGATATTGGATGCGGCGGAGGAGGAATTTGCCAAGTGTGGATTAAGCGGGGCGAGGATAGAAGCGATCGCATCCCGTGCAGGCGTCACCTCGGCGATGATCCATTACTACTTCCAGAACAAAGAAGGACTGTATAAAACAGTACTGCAACGTCCGGCGGTGGAGATGCACCAGATGTTGCAGCAGCTAAACTTAGACCAGTTACCGCCAGAGGAAGCATTGAAGACAGCAGTGCGAGAGGCAATTGCTTACGAAGCCGCACACCCACAACGGGGGATGCTGTGGTTTCAAGAAGCGAACCAAAATCAGGGAAAGTATTTCAAATTGGGAAATTGGCAAGAAACATTCGCGTACTTGATCGATATTTTGGAACGAGGAATGGCAGGGGGAACGTTTCGCAAAGTCGATCCGTTTTTGACCAGCCTTCAAATTGCTGGAATTTGTACGTTTTATTTCAACGCTCATGAAAACATCAAGCATCTAACGCCAGATGTTGATAGAATGAGTCCAGAAACGATTAAACGATATACCCAGGAGGCGATTAATCTAATCTTGGCAGGTGTACAAAATCAAGAAAAAGAAGTGTAGCGCACCATCTTGGCTATTCGAGCAAAAACTATGAGCCAATTTCAAGAACAACACGATAAAGTTGCTCAACATTATGATTCTATTTTAGAGTTTGAATCTGTTAGATTATCAGAATATTATCCGGTAGAGTTGGCAATTACAACTCGATACCTGCAAAAGTATATTGCCAATGCCGCAGTCGTTGCTGATATTGGTGTCGGAGTTGGTCACTATGCGGAATTCCTAGCGCGGCGGGGTTGTTCGATTTATCTGGTTGATATTACACAGCAACTGCTCGATGCAACGCTGACAAGGCTGCGAGAGGCGGGTTTAACAGGACAAATTCAAGCAATCAACCGAGCTTCAGCTACGAATTTGGACTGTTTTGAAAATGAGATGTTTGATGCCGTTCTCATGCTGGGGCCACTCTACCATCTTTGTACGCTTGAAGAAAGAAACCAAGCAGTCAATCAAGCAGGTAGAATATTGAAACAAGGGGGAATTTTGTTTGCTGCTGGAATCAATCGCATGGCTTATCTAAGAGAATTATTTCGCTCATCTCCACAACTTGTATCAACTAGAAAAGAATTTCACCAACAATTCCTTAAGGATGGAAATGTTGACCCCGAACACGCACCGCCACTCGGATTGGCTCATTTAACAACAGTTGCAGAATTCCGCAAGCTGTTTGAAGATAAATTTGAAGAAATATCGATGTTGGGCGTGGAATCGTTTGCGGGAGCATTTCAGAAAAATTTGGCTCAATTACCAGAAACCGAAGTGGAAGAGTGGCTAGATTTAGTGGAACGAACTGCAACAACACCAGAAGGACTTGGGATGACAGATCATTTTCTGTACATTGGCAGAAAGCGAGTTTAATCTTGAATTTGACAACCGAGAGCGTGTAAAATATTTTAAACTGGCAAGTCAGCAAAAAATGCTTGCATACTTCATCAAAATTTTAGATAAACTAATGAATTACAACAAGATCTAAATCAAGTTAAATCCATGTCTATAACCAGTGCATTTGCTCTTCTCGCACCCGTTCCAGAAATTGATCTGATTTCAGCCCAAGAAGTCTGCGATCAACAAGGAAAAGTTGCCTTTGGTAGTCGGTTGTTTGAGTTGTTTCGCAAAATAGATACAACTAGAGGCGAAGACGAAATGAATGTGTTTATTTACGCTTCTATGCCAGAAGAATCAATTGGATCGATGGTATCTTGGCAAGGGGTATACGTGGGTCACGTGGAGGCGCGTCGTAACGGTACTCACCCAGGTGGAGCGAAATTTCGCCCAACGACTGCTTATGAAACGGATAAGTCAAATGCCTGGGTGATTTATTGGGAAGTCCGAGATTTACAACAGATCGATCCATTCCCGATTAAGACTTTACGAGGGTTTGATAAGAAAACTTGTTATCCTCCTCATTTTGTGCCTGAAACTCCATTGCTGATTCAATATCCTTGAAATTCTAAGTTTTGCTTGTTTTTAGGATTCCGGCAATTGAAAAAAACTAGAGTGGGAAATATTCACTCTAGTTTTAAGTTTGATGAAATGCCTTGCAATTTGGCAATAGACCTCTTGCATAAATGCCCTTACCTAGATCGGGCTGTAGAGACGTTACATGTAACGTCTCTACAGCCCGTCTAACGTCTCTACAGCCCGTCTGTGTAGGGGCTGACTTCTGCAAGAGATCTAATTTTGTCGGGATGCGATCGCGTAATATCATGTCCTGTTGCATCGGTAGTTGAGCCGGGGCGGGTTTATTTATCCTTTGCGCTGCTAACAACGATCTCTCGTAAAACCCGCCCCTACACCTGTCAAAAACACTTGCTTAAGGACATGATATAACGTATAACAAGGACTGCGAAACAATTAATCGGTTACAAAACTACTTGACAGGGGTTCCCAAGCGACGCCAGGGGGCGAAACCATTTTCCACACCAACTAAAGCGGGTGCAAGTTCGGGATGGTGACGGCGAAGAACGGTGAGGAAGGAATTATTATCAATCCAATCCAAACCTAATTGGGTATAAATTTCCGCCCTGTAGTCCTTGGTAAAGAAGCGATCGCTTTTCAGTCGTCGGGAAGCCATTAATATAAATACCCGAAAAGCAGTATCGCTAAAACCAAAACCTTCTGGCAAATCTTCGGCAAACAAACCCACCATCAAATCTACACTGTCGATGTCGTTGTTATAGACTTCGCGCAGTTCTTTCGCCCATTGTGGATTGCTGGTAATTTCTTCAAAAGATTTTACCCGCCCGCGACCCATGATTTCGCGGAAACGATTGTAACGAGGAACTCCCCGTTCGCGATCGCGCAGAATATCAACAGCAGCTAAATCAAAAATTTCCCCATTATCTTTGACTAATTGGCGCAGGAAATGGGGATAATTATGCAACGTCACGGCACCAGGATGGGAAATCCCAAACGAGTAAAATAAATCGGACATTTTCACTTCTTCCATGAAGCCACGAGTTTGCTTACTAAACACTTCGCGAAACTCTTTCTTCACTACAAATCGACCATCTTGGTGCGAATAAAATTCCAACTCGTCTGGAATCAGAGGATGCATCCGATACACAGAGACAAATTCCTCAGTCAGATAGTAAGGCGCAGTATGATGATTGGTTGATGAGCCAATGATGCCACTGAGCAGTTCGCTATCGCCGATGCGCCCCAGCATCTTTTTGAAATCCTCACCCAGCAGTCCCCACCAGTTGGTATTCATGGCAATCTTGGTGGCAGGATGGGGCAGGATGGCGGGCGTCCATTCTACGGTATGGATTTTAGCTAGCAAAGCAGCGTTAATCAATCGAGCATGGTCGAACAGATCGTCATCGCTCCATTCGGGGTACTCTTGCTTTAGGCGATCGCAGATAGCATTATGTTCTTTGATGAACAAAGTATGCAACATGCTTAAACCCACCCACCAAGTACCGGGAAAACCTACATCGTCAATCCCGTCTGTTGGATGCATCGGCAAAAAGCCATCCTGATCAATCATCATTTTCCCATCTACATGGGAGCGAAGTTTGTTAATAGTCTCCTGGTTACTGCCATAAATCTGCGAAGCATCCCACCAATGGGTCACCTCATTAATAAAAGTGGGAGGATTGCTACTATCGTGGCGAGTTGGATCTGCTAAAGTTTTTTTGACCTCCATCTTGCCATATTTTTCTCGCCAAGGGTCATCTTCTGCTACAGGGATTTCAACTTTATTATCGGGTTGGTTATTGCCATGAGTAAACCAATCATGGGTTTGGAATTGAATCCATGAAGCAGCATTGAGATTTAAGATAGTTGCTGGATGAAATTTATCTCGCGTCAATAACACTCGGCTGACATCGCGAGGATTTGGGTTTAGGAGATTTTTTGCATCAACTTTAGCATCAGAGAGCGGCACATTCCGTCCAAGCCGGGTGCCAGCCATCCCCATTTCCGGATGGTCGAGGTCATTGTAACTTCCATCAGCAGTACGAACCACCAAATGGCGATCGCTAGGACTTGGAACAGGTTTAGGTAGCTCATCTTTATTGGGTATTTGTGATGTATCGTGCAGGTTATTTTCCCGCAAAGCATTGCGGAACTGAAGCAGTTTAAACAGCGCGATAGGCGTAGGTAGTTTATGCCAAGGAATTCCAAACATAGCAATATTCCTGAATTACAAAAGAGAGATTGATGTTGAAATAGCTGCCACTAACTCAAAAGGTATAGCGGGAGAAGGTGAGGTGACAGTACCCTTGAGGGTACTTCTAATTTATCACCCTGTACTCGAGATTCTGCTGCCTTTACAGCGTATGGCAGGCAAATGAGTGAGGCAGGACTTACGCAAAGATTCTAAATGTAGGGTGCGTTAACGAAGTGTAACGCACCATCACCATTGTATATCGAGTTGCTAAGTAAGTCTTGTGAGAGAAAGCCTTAAGGCTTCGTTTGTGTAGCGGCACCATTAATGGTGCCGCTA
>DNGG01000624.1:0-1351 GCA_003486675.1 Cyanobacteria bacterium UBA11372 | reverse complement strand
CCGCTACACAAACGAAGGTGTCCCTCATAGGGCTGCAATCCGCTGTAACTCTTTCTGCAAATCTTTCATAAAGGCGAGAAAGAAGTCTTTGAAAACACAAGCTCGTTCTGAACTACCCGCCCCAAAACTAAAGAATATATCGTGAGTTTTGGCAGCAGCTTTTCCGATTTGCATTAGCACTACTGTCTTCCCTGGAGTTGTGGGAGATGAAAGCATACCATCAAAAGTTGAGGATGCGATCGCGATCCGAGGTGCTTGGGGCGTTAGAGGATGTTCGGTAAAGATTTCTTCCACAGGTTTATCGAGGTTATCTTTTAATTTTCTTAGCCCCCCTGCTGTCGCTTGCACCACCTCGCCGATGTTATGTCCAACATCTAGAATATGGACATCCTTGGCTAGGTGGTGTTCGCAGTAATTCATGATTTCCTGCTGCGCTTTTCTGCCGCGTATATATTTCCATGGCAAGATAGCTTCGGTAAATTTCTGGACTGTATTGTTGGCAGTTTTGGTAATATGCAGGGGAATCTCTTCTCCGAAGAATCTCTGGTTAACTACTTGCACCATTGCATGGGCAAGAACCTCATCCGAAGCATTATTTTTCAACAATTCTGCGATGGTTTTGACATCTTCTTGGCTGTAACTTGTGGCAACTTTTTCCTCAAGATAAGCTCTTCTTGGCTGATAGGTAGGATTCGCAGTCGATTCAAACGGACAAAACCACAAGTCGCGCTTATCGTCATGGAATTTCGTAGACCGAAAGTAAAACTTCACCCACCCTGGTAAAGAGGCTGTATCGTATGCATGTAAGCGGTCTACAGCCCCAGAATTCTCGATTTTTTTAATCTTTTCCGGGTCTGAAACTATGATGATGTCTAACAAAAATGGGATTTTTATCCGCAGAGGATTGAAGAAAGATTTGATGGTCTTTAACATTGTTTATTCTTCCTTGAGGTTGTGAAAATATAGTCACTCCTCCACCACCATGTTTTCTACCATCTCCATGTTTAAGTTTTGCGAGCAATATTTCAGCTTTAGATGAAAGATGTTTTGGGTTAGGTAGATAATGTTGATACACAAGCGATCGACCTGTGTCCGGAAAGTTTTTATATTTACTCCCTTGGCGCTGGAAGAATATCTATTTAACCAACCACTCCAGGCACAGAGAACGCAGAGTAGAAAGAAATGAAGAGGTAGCTGCTAATTTTATAGCGCTAAGGGAGTATCAAAGGCGAGCGATCGCAAATTGCTCTAAAGCTGACTGTTACTAGCTGACGCCTTCAGCTTGGACAAGATTTAGCAGCCTCTTCAATAGTGGATCGGGATTTATATCATGTCCGGTAGCAATGGTAGT
>DNGG01000438.1:622-21870 GCA_003486675.1 Cyanobacteria bacterium UBA11372 | reverse complement strand
TTATTGGGGCCGTTTTGCCAGCGGTATCCCGGCATCGACGTTGAATTCCAGGTGACCAACCACGAGGGGTTAGTCGCGCGTCTGTCGGAAAATTTAGACGATTTGTATATTCTCAGCCAACTACCAGAGCATCTCGATATCAGTTACCATGCCTTTTTGGAAAATCCCCTGGTAGTGTTGGCTCCGATCGATCATCCTCTGGCGCATGAGAAAAATATCCCCCTCAAACGCCTGGTTGATGAACCGTTTATTATGCGCGAACCCGGATCGGGGACGCGAAGTTCGGTGCAAAAATTGTTTGACGAGCAGGGAATTTCCGTGAGAGTCAGGCTGGAATTGGGCAGCAATGAGGCGATTAAGCAAGCAATCATTGGTGGATTGGGAATTTCAGTCTTATCTCTGCACACCTTAGGGCTGGAAGGTAGGAGCGATAAACTGGCTATCCTGGACGTGGAGGGGTTTCCCATTCGGCGTCAGTGGTATGCGATCTACCCGGCTGGAAAACAGCTTTCGGTTGTCGCCCAGACTTTCTTCGAGTATTTGTTGGAGGAAGTGAAGCGAATTACGGCTGGAATCAATAGCGACGCAGTAGAGAGCGAGACAAAATCCCGTTAAAGGGTTTTAAGCGATCGCTAACACTTAGGACTGTACCAGGTTAGTCAGTCCATTGAATAGATTTATCGGCTTTACGGATTCTTGTTAACAAAGCCGCCGCGATTTAATATTATATTAAATCTTTAATATCACTTTATTGCCAGCAGTCTACTGTTAGGGTGAAGTGGCGAGGAGCAAAAATCATACCATCGCCCTGCCCCAGTTTTGTCTAGTCGCTGAGGAAAATCCCATCAATGCAGGTCCAAAAGGTTAGCTACCCTGCCGCCGAAAATTATTCTACAACGCTCGACGCAAATACCGCTATCGGATTTGAGCGCATTGCTAGAATCGCGGTTCTTGCCCTCAAAGTGCCGATGGTAGCGATCGCTCTGGTTGAGAGCAATTCTCAATTGGTAAGATTTAGTCACGGTTTATCAATTTCCCAGGCGCAAAAGCTCAACTTGTTTTTCAACTGCCCCAGCAGCGACGATGTGGCGATCGTTCCCGATACCCATTTAGATCCTCGCTTTGCCATTAACCGATTGCAGACTGAGAAAACCGAAATTCGTTTTTATGCCGGATGTTGTATAAAAGACGCTTTTGGCAATAAACTGGGAACTCTCAGCATCATGGACTATAGTCCCCGTCAATTGAGCCAAAATGACGTGGAAGCACTTCAGGATCTGGCAGTTTGGGTGCAAACAGAGTTGAAGTTACACCATAGGACTGGGTGCGTTGACATAGCATCTTTGCCAGAAAATCCCCTGCTGGCACTCTCATCAGATTTATTTTGCACCATCGGGTTAAATGACGGCTTTCAATACCTCAATCCAGCTTGGGAAAAAATCTTAGGTTGGACAAGTTCGCAATTGCGCTCTACTCATTACTTAGAATTTGTCCATCCAGAAGAGCAACTTTCAACCTCTGAAAAAATTCAGGCATTACAGAAGCAAATATCTAAGGAGCAAGATATTATTTGCTTTGAAAATCGCCTGCGCTGCAAAGATGGATACTATCGATGGTTTTCCTGGCACGCCAGATATTGCCAAGAACAACAATTAATAGAAGCAGCGATTCGGGATATTAACGAACTAAAATTAGCCGAAAAAGAACTGCTGCAACAGTTTGAGCAACTTCAATCCGTGTACCATTGGGCGGATCTGGTAGAAAGAGTTAGCAGAGCTAACACGATTGAAGAAATTTATGAGCAATCTTTAACGGGTATAAAAGGAGTTTTGAACGCAGATGGTTCCGCCATCTCGATATTTGAAGAAGACGGTAGCACGATGTTCCAAGTAGGCCAAGGAATTTCAGGCCAATTTATGCTGTCTTTAGCCAAATACTCACCTTGGTTACCGTCAAATTCAGAACCACAGCCGGTGTTAATTGCTAGCGTAGCAGAGAACCAGCAATTGGGAGAAATGCAATACGATCTGTTGAAAGAAGGTATTAGTTCCTGTGCGTGGATTCCGTTAATAAGTCGGGGAAAACTGTTTGGACGCTTCGGGGTTTATTACGAGAAAATCAGAAAGTTTGATGAAGAAGAAGTTCACTTAGCAGAAACTTTTGCCGATTATATTGTATTTGCAATCGAGCGGAAACAAGCAGAGGCAGCACTGAAGCGATCGCAAGCCGAACTCGCAGAAAAAGCAACTGAACTTGAACAAGCTTTAGACGAACTCAAACGCAACAAATCTCAACTGATCCACAGCGAAAAAATGTCAAGCTTAGGACAACTGGTAGCAGGCGTAGCTCACGAAATTAACAATCCCGTTAACTTTATCTACGGCAATATCGAACACGCCCATACCTACACCCAAGATTTACTCAAGCTGTTGCAACTTTATCAGCAACACTACCCCGATCCCCATCCAGAAATTCAAGACGAAGCAGAAGCAGTCGAAATCGATTTCGTTATTGACGACTTGCCTAAATTGCTAGCATCCATGAAAGTGGGAGCAGAACGCATTCAAAAAATTGTGCTTTCTTTGCGTAATTTCTCTCGCATGGATGAAGCTGAAATGAAAGATGTTAACATCCATGAAGGAATTGATAACACGCTGCTGATTTTGCAAAATCGCATCAAAGTTAAACCCAATTTTCCAGGGATTCAAGTTATCAAAAACTACAGCGATTTGCCTTTAGTGGAATGTTATCCCGGACAACTTAATCAAGTGTTTATGAACATTATCTCTAATGCCATTGATGCATTGGAAGAAAAGACGAATTTAAACGATAATCCAGAAACTCCGACTATCTGGATCGACACCAAATTATCCCATAAAGACCGAGTCCTGATCAAAATAGCAGATAACGGAACCGGCATTCCAGAACAGATTCAAAAACGATTGTTTGACCCCTTCTTCACCACTAAACCTGTAGGTTCCGGTACAGGTTTAGGTCTTTCGATTAGCTATCAAATTGTAACTGAAAAACATCGAGGACAGTTGCGGTGTAATTCTTGGTTAGGAGAGCGAACAGAATTCACAATCGAAATTCCATTAAAGCAAAATCTAGGGACTTGAAGATTGCAGATTGAATAATTGCAGATTTAATTCAAATCTAAAATCTAAAATCTAAAATCTAAAATTCTTTTTTATTCTCCAGCTTGTAACTGCCTGATCAACTCATAAAAAGGTTCCCAATTATCTTCGATCGCAATCGGGCGCCAAATGGCTTCAATTCGCGGTCTAAGCAATACCGTTCTTGGATTCCACCGTGCCATTGTTTGAGGAATTTGAACGCGCACATCCAGCGGTAAATTATGCAAAATTCGAGTAAAAATCTGCTGCCAATTTTCTAGATTATCCGATTTGCCAACATAGCGCAAAAAGTCCGCATCGCTGAAGATAGAATCAACATCTTCGGGGGAATGTCTGTGGAAAAGAGCGGTGAGTTCTGTAAAAAAGTCGTGGTAGCCTAACTCGGTTTCCTTTAAAATCGCAATCGTTAATTTCACTAACTCATCGGCTTCGGGTAATTGTAAATTTTCCAAACCCAACTTTCTCAGCATTAACTGCTTGTAACTCAAAGCATAATACTCGTCAAACCGCGACCAAGCTGCTTCCATATCATTTGCCGGTATTGCAACGCTTAGCGGAACTTGCAGCATCTGTAAATTCATCTTACAAATTCCGGGTTGACTGCCGTAACTGTAACGTCCGTAATAATCAAAATAGGCAGCGATAAAATTGGGGTCGTATTTGGGAATAAACCCATAGGGACCATAGTCAAAACTTTCACCCACAATCGACATGTTATCTGTATTTAATACCCCATGACAAAAGCCAGCCGCCATCCATTGAGCCACCAATTCTGCGACTCGTTGGACTAATTCTGCATAAAATAACGAGTAGGGTTCGGCTTCGCCCTGCACAGACGGGTAATAATATTCAATGACGTGATTTAACAGCTTTGTAGTTAAATCTTTACGACCGATACGGTGCAGCCGTTCAAACGTACCAAATCGGATATGGGAACGGCTAAAACGCACCATTACCGATGAGCGAGTGGGTGAAGGTTCATCTCCTCGCCAGAGTGCTTCACCTGTTTCTATCATGCTTAAGGTGCGGGAAGTTTTCACACCCATGTAGTGTAAAGCTTCCGCCGCCAAAACTTCTCGCACGCCACCTTTAAGCGTGAGTTTTCCATCGCCGCCGCGAGAATAAGGCGTTGTACCGGAACCTTTAGTACCGAAGTCGTAAAGTTCGCCATCGACACCCTTGACTTGACCGTAAAGAAAACCCCTACCATCTCCCAACATGGGGTTATATTCGCCAAATTGATAGCCGTGGTAACGCATCGCCAAACACAGCTGACTTCCCTGGAATTTACCAAAGGCTTCGATAAAATCGTTATCCGTTACCGTTTTGGGGTCGAGTCCCAATAAGGGAAGCAATTGGTCGTTGCGGAATCTTAAAATATGTTTGGGGAATTCTGACGCCGCTACTATGTCAAAATAATCGTCTCCTAGAGATTCAAACGCGGGTAGGTAATTGAGGGAGAAGAAGGGATTGGGAGAATTTTGGATTGTTGCAGTTGCGTCCATAATTGCGATCGCGTAGCTTGCCTGCGCCAGATCGCGCAGCTATTAACTAACTCAAAAAATTATTAGTTATTAGGTAAAAACCTAATAACTAATAACTAATAACTCTTTACTACTGACTTGATTGATTTTGCAATTGTTGTAATTGTTCTGGGGTAAGAACCTCTTTGATTTGCTCGAAAGAAGACTGGAAGATTTCTCGAATCCGGGTCATCTGGTCTGGCGTCAGATTCAACATTTGTTCGGTAATTTGCTGACGAGAACGCCGTGCTGCTTGAATCCTGTCCCGTTGCTCTTTGGTTAACACGGCATCAATTTGCTGTTCTCTGTTAACCAGAATCGCTTGGATTCGTTCCCTCTGTTGAGGGGTGAAATTCAATTCCTGTGGTCCAGCAGGTGGGCGATTAGAAGGTCTTGCGGGTTGATTTTCAGCCGGACGAGGTGCTGCACCTGGATTAGCGGACTGAGAATAGGCAACACCGGGGACGACGGTTGTCAGCGCTACTGCGGTAGCGACTATAGAAACGCACTTGGCTAAACCAAAAGCCATACTGCTCCTGAAAAATCCATAAGCACCAGTCTAGCTGATATATAGGCGAATGGGGCATAGCCATAGGCATATGGCAGAGGAAAGATCAAGAATTACGATTGATGCGTGATTGCCGATTACCTATGAGCTACGCACGACGAGGCGAGAAACCGGGTTTCTTGGTCGATCTCTGGCAACCAAATCAACGATTTTTCATAGAAACCCGGTTTCTTGAGGCCAGAAACCGGGTTTCTTGGTTGATCTCTGGCAACCAAATCCAGGATTTTTCATAGAAACCCGGTTTCTTTGGGTGAGCCGATTTAATCTTCCACTTGACTGAGACGGCGGATATTTAATACATCGCTCATCTTTTTAATTTGGGTGAAAATGCGCTCTAATTGGTCATAATCGCGGATATCGATGCCCAGGTTGATTAAAGCAGGGCGGTTATCAAAGGTTTTGACTTGGGCGCTGCGGACGTTGATAAAGTTGTCGGTTAAGCGAGAAAGAATGTCTTTTAGCACGCCGACTCGGTCGAGGACTTCAATTTGAAGATTAACTGGGTAGGTTTGGGGACGAAGGCTATCTGCGTCAGCGGGATTCCAGCTGACGGGGATTAAGCGATCGCCTTCTACATTCTCCAGATTCGGACACCCTTGTCGGTGTATCGAAATACCGCGATTGCTGCGCGTCACCAATCCAATAATCGCTTCGCCGGGGATGGGCGTGCAACACCCAGCCAGGGAATAAAGCAATCCTTCAACTCCAGCAATCGGAGAGCGTTGCGTATTGGGTGCAGCAGGACGCAAACCGTCCCGTTCTTTCGATGGAGTGGTAACACCCACACTTTTTGCCAACTCACAACTTAAGGGCGACTCGGCACAGCTGTCAAGGGCAGGAGCAATCGGTTGTGAAGCCCTTACCGCATCCCGCAGTCGATTGACGACTAAATTTAGCGTCACTTCACCGTAACCCAAAGCGGCGAGTAAATCTTCTACGCTGTGATAGTTACATCGTTCTGCTACCGCCTGCATCGGTTCTGACTTCAGCAGCGCTTCAAAACCAGTTTTACCCAATTCCTTTTCTAGCAGTTCCCGTCCGCGAGCCACATTTTCTTCGCGGTTCGATCGCTTGTACCACTGTCGAATTCGGTTGCGGGCGCTGGGAGTGACGACAAAATTCAGCCAATCCAAACTAGGGCGACCGTTTTTCTGGGTGATAATCTCCACAATGTCGCCATTCTTCAACCGCGTTCCCAAGGGCGTCATCCGCCCGTTTACCCTCGCACCGGCACAGCGATGACCTACCTCGGTGTGAATTCGATAGGCAAAATCAACCGGCGTTGCACGCTGACTGAGGGATATTACATCCCCTTTGGGCGTAAAGACGTAAACATCGTCTTCAAATAAGTTGTCTTTAACGCTTTCGATATATTCCTGAGCATCCTTGAGGTCGTTTTGCCATTCCAGCAACTGCCGCAACCAAGTAAACTTTTCATCTGCCCCTGTTACCTGGCTATGATCTGAGCGACCTGTTTCTTTATACTTCCAATGGGCTGCAATCCCGTATTCTGCCACTCGATGCATTTCTTGGGTGCGGATTTGCACTTCTACCGGACGCCCGGTGGGGCCGATCACAACGGTATGCAATGATTGATAGCGGTTGGGTTTGGGCAGACCGATATAATCTTTAAACCTACCGGGAATCGGTCGAAACGCATCGTGGACAACTGCTAAAGCGCGGTAGCATTCCTCGTTAGTTTGAACGATGATGCGAATTGCTGCCAAATCATATATCTGATGAAATTCCTTCTGCTGTCGCTCCATTTTTTGGAAAACCCCGTAGAGGTGTTTGGGGCGCCAGCTAATGTCGATATATTGAACGCCTACTTGATCTAGACCTTCGCGTAAAGTTGCCGCCACTTGCGCCAGTCTTGCTTCTCGATCGGTTCGTTTTTCGGCTACTAATTCCTGTACTCGCCGATACGCTTCGGGTTCGAGATACTTAAAGGCTAAATCTTCTAGTTCCCACTTAAATCGCCCAATACCCAAACGATTCGCCAGGGGCGCAAAAATTTCTCGCGTTTCCAGGGCGATGCGCCGCCTTTTTTCATCTGGTAAGTGTTCCAGGGTTCGCATGTTGTGCAGGCGATCTGCCAGCTTTACCACAATTACCCGGATGTCTTTAGCCATTGCTAAAAACATGCGGCGGAAGTTTTCGGCTTGTCGCTCGGTTTTGCTGGAAAAATTGAACTTAGACAGTTTGGTGACGCCTTCTACTAGCTGTCGTACCTCGACACCAAACAGCTTTTCCAGTTCTTCTGGGGTGACATCGGTATCTTCAACGATGTCGTGGAGAAACCCGGCTGCTATCATAGCAGGGCTGCCACCAAGCTCGCGCAACAATCCAGAGACGGCTACCGGATGACAGATATAGGCTTCTCCTGATGCACGACGTTGACCCTGATGCAGCTGATAAGCAAAGCTGAAAGCGCGACAGACTAATTCGTTGTCTGCGGGTGAGAGCGGCACCTCTGGTGCGCCGCCTGCTTTCTTCGTTGCGAAGTCTTCTGTTGATGCTCCTGATGATTCGCCCGATTGCTGCACGATCAAACATTGTTGTAACCAATCGGGGATCGCACAATCTATCTTGGATGTCAGAGCTATTGCGTTCATGCTACCCTTGCTTAAATCGTAAAAATATGAGGTTGTTTGGAGAATCTGTATGCCTGAAAGCGGGCGGTGGTACGGGTGCAAAATCGGCTCATCGCTCCTGACAAGGAAAGATCCTTTACCTTAATGACACCGCCAAATCATCAAAGGTGGTTGGATCTTCAGAAAATTTTCCACACTTCAGCGATGGGCTTATCTCCTCCACAAGCATCGGCGGAGGCGATACATAAATGAGCGCTTCCCGCTGAGGGAACCGAGCTTGAGCTAACGCATTTACCTGGCGATCGCGTTACCAATCGCCTTGATAAATTCGACAAAATTCTTTACATTGATTTTATCCTAATGAACCACAAATGTTACCGCATTTTTATCGCGATCGCTATCAAGAATTTTCCGCTTTGCTAGCTCAGCTGCAACAAACTGTCGCTGATGACAATTTAGACCCGACTCTTCTGCGACAAAGCTTCGAGCAACTGCAACTATTTTTTCAACAGCAAATTATCAGCTTGGATAGCGATAAGTTAGACCCCTCGGTGATGTCGCGGGTACAATCTTTATTGACCGAACTCAACAAGCAGATGCGCTTACTATCAATAGATGTAACCTTCTTGCAAGCTTCCCGCCAGTCAACAACTACTCAACAACGCCTCGCTCAGATTCGCTCGCGCATCACAACTCTGGTAAGCTACTGCAATGTTCTTCTAGATAACGACTCAGCCTCGGTAATGGGTAATAGCGTTCCCAGGCAGAGCCATGGGAACGAGGTAATGGGTACGAAAAATTACCAATGACTAATCAACAAATTCTTTTTAATGTAGAAAATCTGCGCGTATCTTATCGTAGCCGCAAGTCTAGCAGCGAGTCGAACTGGGCTGTTGATGGCGTTTCTTTTACCTTACAACCGGGGGAAAGATTGGGATTGGTGGGAGAATCGGGTTGTGGTAAATCAACCTTGGGAAGGGCGGCGATGCGGTTATTACCGCCCGAAACGCGGATTGAGGGGCGAGTAACCTTTTTAGGAGAGTCGGTATTCGATCTCGATGCAGCGCAATTGCGCCGTTTTCGGGGGGAAGCAGTGGCGCTGATATTTCAAGATCCGATGACGCGCCTCGATCCTTTAATGACAATTGGGGATCACTGCATCGAAACCCTAAAAGCACATAAACCAGAATTGTCTCAACGTCAAGCAAAAGATAAGGCAATTGAAACCTTAGAAGCGGTGAAAATACCGGCAAGTAGGTGGGCGCAATATCCTCACGAGTTTAGCGGCGGAATGAGACAGCGGGTAGCGATCGCTCTCGCTTTGTTACTTTCCCCCAAACTAATTGTCGCCGATGAACCGACCACGAGTTTAGATGTCACCGTATCCGCTCAAATTTTACAAGAACTAACGCGCCTGTGTCGCGAAAGGGATATGGCGCTGCTGTTGATTTCCCACGACTTGGCGATGGTGGGTGAATATTGCTCCCGCATGGCGGTAATGTACGGCGGGAAAATAGTAGAAACCGGCTCCACCGAAGCGATCGTTAAACATCCCCAGCACGAATATACCCGCAGTCTCCTAGAAGCAGCGTTACACATTCAAGCCGTCGATGAAAGCTCTGGAGCAGGTGAGCAGGGGAGCGTTGTAGGGGCGGGTTTTACCGAAAAACTTTCAACTCAAACAGACAACGTAAATAAACCCGCCCCTTTTGGGGAGCAAAGGAGTAATACCAATTACCAATTACCAATTACCAATTACCAATCGCCAATTCTGCACGTTAAAGATTTAAAACAGCATTATACATTAGAATCCGGTTTTATCGAGCAACTTTTATCCCGCGAAAACCGAACCATTAAAGCGGTAGATGGAATTAACTTGGAACTTTATCCAGGTGAAATTTTGGGATTGGTGGGAGAATCTGGCTGTGGAAAGAGTACTTTATCGCGAACAATTTTGCAATTAATTCGTCCAACTGCTGGAAAAGTAGAGTTTTTGGGGCAAGATTTAACTGCTTTATCTCGCCAGTCAATGCAACAGCAACGGCGACAAATACAAATGGTATTTCAAGACCCTCATGCTTGTCTCAATCCTCGCATGACTGTGGGACAAAGTATAGCAGATCCTTTATTTATTCACAAACTGGCTAATCCCACAGAAGCGAAACAACAAGTATTGCAAATGTTGGAACGAGTGGGGTTAATGCCAGTCGAAGAGTATTATAACCGATATCCATCCGATCTATCTGGGGGACAACAACAACGAGTTGCGATCGCCCGTGCTTTAATTACTCGTCCTAAATTGGTAATTTGCGATGAACCAGTCAGCATGTTAGATGCTAGCGTGCAAACGCAAGTGCTGGAGTTAATGCTGGAATTAAAGCGGGATTTTGACTTAACTTATTTGTTTATTACGCACGATCTTTGGGTGGCGAGGTTTTTTTGCTCGCGCATCGCTGTAATGAATTCTGGACAAATTGTGGAAATTGGCGCTACTCAAGAAGTATTTTCCCATCCCAAACACCCTTATACGCAAACGTTACTGGGGGCTGCTCCCTTGCTAGCTCGGTCTAGATCTTAGGCTAAGGGTAGCACTGACCCATAACGATTTTGTTAACACAATAGCCTCCAACCGGGGGTTTTTTGTTTGGCTGCTGACAAGGGGCGAATTCTCCAGAGTATGGAGTATAAATTTACTCTCTTTGTTTGGGTACACTGAAACCAGTTGAGGGATTTAAGTTTATGCTTGACTACAATAATGCCGAGTTAGAGGATATGAGAGCGATCGCACAAGATCCCTCAACGCCTGCTGATGTTCTCCAGCAATTAAGCGAAAATAGCGATCGCTCAATCCGCTTGTTGGTTGCAAGCAATCCCAACACTCCCACTGAAGTTTTACTCAAACTGGGTGAACATTTTCCCGAAGCTATAACAGCCAATCCTATTTTTAATCTCCTCCTTTTGGAATATCCTAATAGTAAATTTGTCCGACTTTCGCTGGCTCGAAGTTCAACCACATCAGAGGAAACCTTGGCGAGATTATCCCAGACGCAGCAACCAGAAGATGAGGAGATTTGCTGTGCGATCGCCAAAAATATCAGTACTCCCATTCATATTCTCGAAAAACTCGCAGATTGGTATCCTATAAACAATGGATATCAGGATGAATATTCAGCATCTATTGTTCATAAATGTGTCGCTTTAAACCCGAAAACTCCATCTTCCTTGCTAGAAAAATTAGCCTTTTACAGAAGTAGTGGTGTTCGCGAAGCAGTTGCCAAGCATCAAAATACCTCCTCAAATGTTTTAGATAAATTGGCAAGAAATAGGAATAGAGAAGTTTGTGAAGCAATTGCTAATAATCCTAACACTCCAGCATCGGCTTTAGAGTATTTAGCAGGAGAACAAGATTTTGCAGGAACTATTCGCCGTGCTGTTTTAGCACACCCAAATGTTTCAACCGCAGCAATTGAAATCGTCCGTTTTATGGAAGAAAAACCCGGCACTCCCGTTCATATTTTAGAAAAACTTACAGATGATAGCCGTCTTCACGTTCGTCAATTAGTTGCAGACCATCCGCATACGCCACCTCATGCTTTAAAAACCCTTGCTAAAGATACGGATTATCGTATCCGTTACTGCGTTGCAATGCATCAGAATACTCCAACAGAAGTCATGGAAGAACTGATTAATCAGTTAGTTGATGAGCATAAACAAACAAGCCAATTTTCCACAATTTATGGTGAAGAGTTAGAAAATTTTACCACTCTGATTAAACTTCCTCGTATTACCACAAAAGCACTCTTAAAATTAGCATATTTAAACATTCCTGAAATAATCGAAGCAATAGCAAAAAGTCCTAAAACTCCTCCCAGTGTTATAGAAAAATTGGCAGATTATCAAACAATACGTGGAAATAGCATTCATTTCTGGGGAACTTTAAGCGAGAATCCTAACACACCATCTAAAGTCCTAGAACAAATTTTTACGCTTCTTCAGCCTACTTTTAAACACCCCAATGCAGGAGAATACCTGGTTAATGTTGCTAGCCATCAAAATTTACCTGTTAATCTCGTAGAAGAACTAGCATTAAATAAGAATAGTAGGCTACGCGCAGCAATTGGCAGAAACCCTAGCACTCCAGTTCACATTTTGCGTAAGCTAGCAGAAGATCCAAACATAACCGTTCTCAAAGCTGTTGCACAAAATAGCAATACACCTGTTGATATTTTGATACGTTTTGTCGTCAATCCGGATTTTTTGGTTCGGATGAGTCTGGCGAGCAATGTCAAGGCTCCCATTGTTATTCTGGAATCACTTGTAAATGATGAACTGGAACTGGTGCGAGCCAATCTAGCTAAAAATGTCAGCGCTCCCATCTTTATTCTTGAGCGTTTGGCTCAAGATCCAGATGAATCTGTTCGCGAAGGCGTTACTGAAAATTCTCAAACACCTGCTAGCCTTCTCGAACTATTAGTTAATACCTGGTCAGACAAAACTCGCGCAAATATTGCCAAGCATTCAAATTCTGGTGCGGAAACTCTAATGAAACTAGCAGAGGATAAGAGTAGCTGCGTTCGAGCGTCATTATTAGAAAACAACAATATTTCGGAGGCTATAATTGAGAAAATTTTAGGAGCAACCTTAACCAAGATTCAACAGCAAACTAAAGATATTTATGGTGAAGTCTGTATACTTTGTAAAATAGCAAGGCATCCAAATACATCCAGCTTGATGCTAGAAAAGCTAGCTTTGAATCTATGCGATAGGATTCGGTGGAATTTAGGAAGTAATTTGGTTGACGTTCAAGAGGCTATTGCCAGCAATATAAATACTCCTATTTCAGTTTTGGAAGATCTAGCAAACGACTCCTTTGAAATTACACAAAGGACAGCTAGAAAAACCTTGAAAGCCAAGGTATATGTTTCCAAATAACTTCCATTCTAGCTAGCTACACTCTAGAGTGAAATCGTTGGTAGAGCTACCAGTTGCAGCACGGAATCGATAGCTATACGTAGAGTGGAGATTGCCCACTCTACACAACACACTCAGGACTTACGCCGCAACACCAAATATAGCAGGATGTTAAGTTCTTTATTACCTTTATGAAGAGACTTTTCTCAATCCCGACGTTAGTGATAATATTACCGATACCGCCACGCTCGATAATGGCAATTTTTTAGCCAATTCGCTGAGTTTTAACCCATTTAGTCGCGCTTTTAGGGTGCATGATAATGAGTGGCGTTGTTGGTAGTTTCACCTTGTTGGTGACGGCGACAGATGGGTAATGCTACTGCGATCGCTCCCTTCAAAATTACTATCTAAACATGGAACCCAATTGTTTCTGCGAACAGATCGTTCTTCCCGATATTGACAACAACCTCAATCTTGATATCAGTCCCAATCCAGTAGCATCCCGTCAAACTGGTAGCGATAGTAACGATAATCTCATCGGTACTGATGCTAGCGATTCCATCGATGGCTTTGGCGGCAACGATTGGCTTGATGGCAAAGCCGGACGGGATAACCTGATAGGCGGTAGCGGAAATGACACGATTGTTGGCGGCAGCGATCGCGATTGGATTCTAGGCAATGAAGGCAACGACTGGATTAGCGCTAATACGGGTAACGATTTTATCAACGCTGGGCCGGGTAACGATACGGTACACGGCGGTCAAGGGAACGATTTCGCTCGCGGCGGTGCCGATAATGACCTGATTTTTGGAGATATTGGCAATGATACGGTAGGGGGCGATCTCGGCAACGATACCATCTATGGCGGTAGCTCTGATATTCAAGACAGAGACACCAACGGCAGCGATTTGCTGTTTGGTGGTGGCGGCGATGACTTCATGAACGGCACCCAAGGTAAAGACACATTATTTGGCAATGACGGTAAAGATACGGTGCGCGGCGGTCAAAATGATGACATCGTAATTGGTAATGCTGACAACGACCTATTGTATGGCGACAAGGGAAATGACAGCCTCTGCGGCGACGACGGTAACGATACCATCTATGGTGGGAACGGAAGCGATATTGCGATCGCGCTTGGCGAGGAACAAGACGTACTGTGCGGCGGTAAAGGCGATGACTTACTGTTTGGCAATGAAGGGTTTGACAATCTGAATGGGGATCTGGGCAACGATACCCTGTATGGTGGTAAAGAAGATGACATCCTCGCAGGTGGGGCGGGCAACGATTGGCTGAGTGGAGACTTAGGTTGCGATGTTCTGCGGGGTGGTAGCGGCAACGACATCTTCATCTTCGCACCTGGTATGGTTACTGATATTATCTTGGACTTCCAAGATGGGGAAGATCTGATAGCCTTACGGGGTGGTTTGAGTTTCCAACAACTGAACTTTACCCAAAGCAACGAAAGTGTTTTGATGAGGGTGAAAAGTAGCGGGGAATTGTTAGCGGTGTTGAATGCGATCGCTCTCAATCAAATTACTCAGCAGGACTTTATCCAACTAGATTAGAAACTGGCAATAAAAAGGGTGGGCATCGCCCACCCTCATAACTCAGAACTTTTTCTTCAGTACTCAGTACCGACTAGGCAACCCACTTTTGAGCCACAAGTTCGGCTAAATCGACAACCCGTTGAGAATAGCCCCACTCGTTGTCGTACCAAGCCACAACTTTAACCATGTCGCCATCCATGACCATTGTCAGACTGGAATCGACAATCGAAGATTCGTCAGTGCCGCGATAATCTGTGGAAACCAACTCCAGGTCGCTGTAGGCCAAAATTCCTTTCATTGAACCTTCAGCGGCTTCTTTTAATGTTTGGTTTACTTCTTCTACAAAAGTCTTTTTCTCAACCTGAATCACCAAATCCACAACGGAAACGTTGGGAGTTGGTACGCGCAAAGCGATCCCGTTCAGCTTGCCTTTGAGTTCTGGGATTACTAGACCTACGGCTTTAGCCGCACCTGTGGTGGTTGGTACGATGTTCATCGCTGCCGCCCGCGCCCGACGCACATCTCGGTGAGAAGCATCCAGCAACCGTTGGTCGCCGGTATAGCTGTGGGTGGTGGTCATTGTGCCTTTGATAATGCCGAATTTTTCGTGCAGTACTTTGGCAATCGGAGCCAGACAGTTTGTGGTACAGCTAGCGTTGCTGATTACCCAGTGCTTTTCGTGATCGTAGTCGTGGTGGTTAACCCCAACCACAAACATACCGTCATCGCCTTTACCAGGTGCTGTAATCAGAACCTTCTTAGCGCCAGCGGTGATATGCTTGGATGCACCTTCTTTGCTGACAAATACGCCGGTCGATTCGATGATCAGGTCAATTTCCCAATCCTTCCAGGGCAATTTTTCTGGATTGCGATCCGATACGCATTTAACTGTCTTGCCGTTTACAATGATTGAGTTTTCGTCATAACTAATGTCCGCATCCATCTTGCCCAACATGGTGTCATATTTGAGCAGGTGAGAGTTGGTTTTGGGGTCAGAGGTGTCGTTGATAGCAACTAGCTCGAAGTTGCTATTTGCTCTGCCCAGCCAACAGCGCATAAAGTTGCGCCCAATACGCCCAAACCCGTTGATCGCGACTCTGATCACTGCGTCTTGCCCTCTGTGAATCCAGTAATAATTACCTAGTGAACCCAATGATATCGCAAATAGTGTACAATTCAACGCCAGTCAACCAGTTTTAGGGATCAAGTTTATTTTTGCTCGATTTATCAGGTTTTTGCGGCTATTAGGCCAAAATTCATAATTTTAATAAAATCTCTAGATTTATCACTGGGTTGTTGATTTGGGCGCAATAACACTGCGCCTTTTTATGGGCGATCGCTCTGATAAAGTTGCTCTTGGGCGATATAAATCCTCACGGCTTCGGGAACCAAGCCGCGAATCGACCGATTCTGACGACAGTAATGGCGAATCAGACTCGATGAGATGGGCAATTGAGGCATCGACAAAATAGTCCAGCGAATCGGTATCGATTGAGACAATAGCTGCGACTCGACTTGCTGGCAGAGAAAATGCATCGGTTGGACTTTCGCAACTTGATGCGATCGCTCAGTTCGTAGTAGGCGCTTGAGCGCCCCCTGGTCAAAAGCGGGATCGAGTCGGGGAGCCACCAGCCAATCGCAAGCCGGGATTAATTCCTCACGGCGATACCAGCGGGGTAAGCTTTGGAAGGCATCCAAGCCCAGAATCCAGTACCAGCAGGCATTTGGGTAAAGTGCTTGCAGGTGTTTTAGGGTTTCGATGGCGTAAGAAGCACCCGCGAGATCGTCTGAGATCGATTCCAGCACAAAAGCAGGGTTGTGCGCGATCGCTCGCCGCACCATTTCTGTTCGATGGGTTAAAGGCGAGGTTGATATACCTGTTTTATGGGGGGGATAAGCGGAAACAATCCAGATCCCTCGGTCGATGCCGCACTGAGTCAGAGCAGTTTGGGCGATCAACAGGTGTCCCCAATGGACGGGATCGAATGTTCCACCAAAAATAGCCAGTTTCTGCATCCCTAACATATAGGCTCTGAGGAAAGGGGAAAGGGGGAAAAGGGGAAAAGGGGAAGGGGGAAACAGGGGCAACGGGAAACAGGGGCAACGGGAAAGAGGAAAGACGAAGAGAAACAGAAGAGAAAAGAGTTGGTGGTGAAAACAGCGACAAAGGAATCCTTTTCCCTTTCCCCCTTTTCCCCTTTCCCCCTTTGAGGCTGGTAGCCTTGATCTTCATCACCCATGACGGGTGACCCACGATCCAGGCTCGCATATCTCAAAATCAGTATTTCTGAGGATGAAAGTCCATCCCCACAAAGCTGTATCGTGAAAAAATAATTCCTGGTATGATATCGCCTGTTATGCATAGAGTAGGGTGTTGTGTGGTGTGTAAGGAGTTGATATGAAAAATACTGTTGATTTTAGCGGCAGGCCATTTCACTTCATCGGGATAGGTGGAATTGGCATGTCAGCCCTCGCCTATGTTCTGGCGCAACGGCAACTGCCGGTATCGGGTTCAGATATTCGACCCAGTCACATTACCCAGCGCTTGCAGGAACTCGGCGCCCATATATTTAGAGAACAAGACGCCACCAATTTGCAATTTTTTCTACGAACGGCAGAGCCAGCTTCGGAATCATTACAACCAGCAACGGTGGGGGTTGGAGCCAAAAACGTCAAGCAAACTGAACCATCCTTAAAGCTGGAATCGAAATTAAACCAGGCGACAGATGCGGCAGCTTTACCTCAAGTTATTTGTTCGACGGCAATCAATACAACCAACTTTGAGTATCGGGCAGCTCTAGAGTTAGGCTGTCCGATTTTTCATCGCTCAGATGTGCTGGCAGCCTTGATCGAAGATTACCAAAGCATTGCGGTAGCGGGAACCCACGGCAAAACCACCACCAGCAGCATGATTGGATATCTGCTGCTGATGGCGGATCTAGACCCGACAATTGTAGTCGGAGGAGAAGTTAAAGCCTGGGAAGGCAATGCCAGACTGGGACATGGAGCTTATTTAGTCGCCGAGGCGGATGAGTCGGATGGATCGCTAGTGAAGTTTTCCCCCCAAATAGGCGTGGTGACCAATATCGAACTCGATCATCCAGACCATTATGAATCCCTGGAGCAGGTAATTAATACGTTCGAGATATTTGCCGAACGGTGTCAAATTGTAGTTGGGTGCGTTGATAGTCCGGCAGTGCGCGATCGCATCAAACCGCACATTAGCTACAGCCTGAATCAAGATGCAGGTGCGGACTACACTGCAAAGGATGTCGTCTACCTTGCCGACGGCATTAGGGCGCAAATTTGGGAACGGGGAGCAATCCTGGGAGAGTTAAGCTTACCTTTGCTGGGACAGCATAATTTGAGCAACGCCCTGGCAGCAGTGGCTGTGGGTCGCTACTTGGGGTTAGAGTTTGAAGTCATAGCCAGTGCGATCGCCACCTTTGCTGGTGCCAAACGCCGCTTTGAACTGCGGGGCGAAGTCAACAACATCCGCTTCATCGATGACTATGCTCACCACCCCAGCGAAATTCGCGCCACCCTCGCCGCCGCCCGTCAAAACTCTCCCAATCAAAGGATTGTGGCAATTTTCCAACCCCATCGCTACAGTCGGACGCTGAGTTTATTAGCCGATTTTGCTCAGTGTTTCAACGATGCCGACTTGGTAGTTATCACCGAGATTTATAGCGCGGGAGAACCCAACAACGGCCTAATTAACGGGCAACTCCTCGCCCAAGAGATAGCTGCCTACAATTCTCAAGTGGTATACCAACCATCGCTACAGTCGGTCGTGGAGTTTCTCGGTGAAACCCTCCGCCCCAATGACCTAACTCTGTTTCTCGGTGCTGGAAACCTCAATCAGGTAATTCCTGAGTTGATAGCTAATTTTGCAGCATCTGAAACAGACGCGAATGGCGAATATCCCTGCCGGGTTTAATTCCCTTCACCGGACACGGGCATTGCAGTTGCGGATGAAGACATTGATGGGAAAAGAGCCTCTCAGGGTGCAGCGAAAGCTCTTTACCTATGCAACTCACTGCTTCAGTGTGGAGTTCAAGCTTGCTTTGTTTTTCAAGAATTTTTTGCAGTTATTACAAGCTATGACAATCTCCTACGACCTCTCCAAGGGCCTCAACGTTACCACCTCAACCAGCCAAATGCTTTCCTCCGACAGTAAATCTCGCCAAATTCACCTGCCAGGAACCGATTGCACGATTAAGTATGGGGTTTCCCTGGCATCTCTGACGACTTTTCGAGTTGGTGGCCCTGCAGAGTGGTATGTTGCTCCTCGGCACCTAGAGGAACTACAAGCCAGCTTTGAGTGGGCGCAGTCCCAGGGTTTACCCGTTACCCTGTTGGGGGCTGGGTCGAATTTGCTGGTGAGCGATCGCGGTCTACCCGGTTTGGTAATATGTACCCGCCACATGCGTTCTACCTACTTCGACCTGGAAACGGGTCAAGTCACCGCCGCTGCCGGAGAACCCCTGGTTCGTCTCGCTTGGCAAGCCGCAGAAAGGGGTTTACAAGGACTAGAATGGGCAGTTGGTATTCCCGGCACCGTTGGCGGTGCGGTTGTTATGAATGCCGGGGCGCACAATAGCTGTACGGCGGATATTTTAGTTAACGCCCACGTGCTTTACCCTGAAGGCAAGCTTGAGATTGTCGCCCCGCAAAACTTGGGCTACAGCTATCGCACCTCGAATTTGCAAGGCGATAAGCGTCTGGTGACGCAAGCAACTTTCCAACTCAAACCAGGTACCGATGCAGCACAATTAATCGCCACTACTGCTGCCCATCTCAAGCAACGCCATTCTACCCAGCCCTACAACAAGCCAAATTGCGGCAGCGTCTTCCGCAATCCCAAACCTCACGCGGCTGGATGGTTAATCGAGCAAACTGGTCTTAAAGGCCATCGGATTGGTAATGCTGCGGTAGCGCAACGCCACGCTAATTTTATTCTTAACTGCGGCGGAGCAACGGCTAGCGATATTTTCCAGCTGATTCGCTTCGTCCAGCAGAAAGTGGAACAGGAATGGTCTTTATTGTTAGAGCCAGAAGTTAAAATTCTGGGTGATTTTCAAATGATTTAGGTACGCTAATAAGCAATGGGCAATCGGTAATAGGGAGCCAATTACCCATTACCTATTACCGATGACCCATGTCTGATGTTGCTTGGCTGTGCAAGAATGGGGTTGTTTACCCAGAAAGTTAGGTTATGTCACAAAAGCAGGGATTCGGTTTCGGCTTAGGCAAAATGAAAGAGCTAGCCGAGGCTTTTAAGAAAGCTCAGCAGGTTCAAGAAGGGGCAAAAAGGCTTCAAGAAGAATTGGAGCAAATGGAGATCGAGGGACAATCTCCAGATGGTCTCGTCAAGGTTGTACTAAACGGCAACCAAGAACCCCAGCGGGTGGAAATTTCTCCCGACGCCCTGGCAGGTGGCGCAGAAGCCCTTTCTGCCACCGTTGCAGCGGCAATGAAAGATGCCTACGAAAAATCTACGGCTACGATGCGATCGCGCATGGAAGAACTCACCAGCGGTCTGGATATTCCGGGATTGTAATATAACGAGATTGTCCGCGATCGCAGACAATCTCTTGCCACAGTTAGCTAAACAAAAACAAGGCAAAATCCCACCCCAAAACGGGGTGGGATAACTTTATTTACTCAAGTTGCTAGTTACCTCATGCATAGGAGCTAATGGCTAATTGCTAATGGCTCGATTGGTAAAAATCCAAGATTAGCAATTAACCATTAGCCATTAGCAAAGCCCTTGTTTATAACTAGCAACTTGCTTTATTTGCCAAATTAAAGACTGGGAGTTTTGCCCGTTTCTGCCTGAGATGAAGTTGACTTAATCTCTGTGTATCCCATGTGACTAGCAACGGTACGCAAAACAGAAATTTGCTCGTCAAAATCAAGCCCTTCAATTTGCGACAGCGCATCTTTGATCGCTTGAGTTGCTTTATAAGCTTGGGGCATATCTACAACTGTATCGCCCATGCCCTGCGCCCAAGCAAACCAAACCATTAATTGATTGTTTTCTTTTAAAGCACCATAGGCACGAGAATATTCAGTGTTTTCGCCGTTTACAATTTCTCGCATTACCTCTAGCTGAGCCTCGTGGGATAATTGATAAAAGTCTCCCATTAACAGCGGCGCTAGTTCTGGTTCTGTTGCAGTTGGCGCAGCGGGAGTAATCGAGTCTCCCATTTTTTCATAAATAAAATACAGTAAAGCTAGCTTTTCATCGGTTCCTAGTGCTTCAAAAGCTTGCACCACTTTTTGAGTTTTGTCTGATAAAGCTTGAGATTGGATGGTATTTTGGCTGGAAATCATAAATTTTTCTCACAGCAGGTTGAGCGTTTCAGACTAATAATTATCAAATTTAATCGGTTAAAATCGCCCTACTAAAGAGAGAGCTTAAGCAATACCAAAAGGTAGAATAACTGTCTCTCAAAAGGGGGATGAAGGATCTATCGCAAGAGAGTTAGAGACGAAGCGATCGCAAGTTTAAGATTGTTGCAAGGATAACAAAACCCCATACTAGGAGAATCCCAATGACTGAAGAAATCAAACCCAATCCCGAGCAAGCGACTACCCATGAAGCCCAGCTTGCCGCAGAAAGCATGGCGGAAGGACAAGAAAAAGTCCCAAAAATTGATGTATCGGCTGATTACGAAGCTTCTAAAGAATTTAGCGTCAGCCCCATTGATCTTACCGAAGAAGGCGCGCAAGCTGCCGCCAAAGCTACTGCACCTAAATTTGAAGTACCAGTAGCCAAAGAAACCGAATTTAAAGCTGAACCTACGGGAGATCCGGCTGATTATATGGATATGGCAAAAGAAGTTAGCCGTACACCAGTAGCTAGCGGCGAAGTTACCGATGAATTGGTGCAAAAAGCTTTAGAATTGGGTCAACCAGCAAGTTAAAATTGTTGAGTTTTGATACTGTAGGGGCGGGTT
>DNGG01000438.1:0-388 GCA_003486675.1 Cyanobacteria bacterium UBA11372 | reverse complement strand
CCCAAGGGGTAAATAAACCCGCCCCGGCTTCGCTTCGGCATCGCGCGGGGGGGGCGGGTTTATCAGCACAATTCGCCTTTGATCAAAGATTACTGGTAAAACCCGCCCCTACAAACCGCCCCTACAAAACAGTTAACTCTACGAATCTGATACTCACAAAGAAACCCGGTTTCTTAAAGAAACCGGGTTTTTTTAGATGGATTGAAATTACTTACAGAACTTGGGCGCGCATGGCGGCAATAGGTAAACTTAGCAGCTTGCGCGGGGTAGAAACGTAGGCTCTATTTTGAAACACATCATACCCGTTGCGCTCAATGGCATCCAATATTTTTTGGTATTGCATCAAAGCTGCCCAGACGGGTAAACGGGCATCGGGAATCAGGGCGCT
>DNGG01000399.1 GCA_003486675.1 Cyanobacteria bacterium UBA11372 | reverse complement strand
TTTTGCCGAAGTCTATTCATCTTGATCCTAATCTTCATCCAACGGGAGTCCAACGCGCACTTTCCCTTTACCAAAGTAGCGACCAAACTGAAGTTCGTAGACTTCATCCTCATCCTGGGTTTCCACCTCCAAGTCAGAACGGGGATAACTGACGCACAACAGCGCATAACCTTTGCGGCGCAACTCCGGCGAAAGTCCCATCGCCTCCGGTTGATATAATTCTCCAGAAAGCACGCGCACCGCACAACTGGTACAAGCACCGTTGCGACACGAGTAGGGCAAATCTACCCCTTGATTTTCGGCGCAGTGCAATATATATCTATCTTCTGGGACTTCTACCGTATGGTAGGTTCCCTTTTGGCGATAGTGAATTTTTATTTTATGCGAGCGAGGCATTGGCAAATTTGACGCAACAGAATCTATCTTAAGGTTTGTGCGCTTCCCGGAGAGCTTCTAGCGGCTAGATGGTAAGTTGCGCGAGGCTAACGCACCCTGCAGATAGAGACTCCCTTAACTTAGAAAAGACAAAAACTGCAAGGTTGGGAATTCTTCACGATAGTGCTTGCGGTTTTTAGGAAAACATGTAACAATAGAATTCTGTGCGAAAAATCCTGTGATGGACGATCGAACAGGACACACCTGGAGAGGTGGCCGAGTGGTTGAAGGCGCAGCACTGGAAATGCTGTTTAGGGGCAACTTTAACGAGGGTTCGAATCCCTCCCTCTCCGTTCCTACGATCCAATCAAATCCTTGCTAAACAAGCATTTCCACGAATGTAACCCGTCTCTCAATCCCTTTTTCTCTTCCAGAAAACTAGATGGGTTGGGTCTTTTTAGCTGTTTTTTAGCCGCGTTTGAAGATGATTTGAGTATGATTTGAGTATGATGGTAACTAAGTTGAGTAGTACGTAGTTACCATGTATAGCCAGACAACTACAGGTAAGTTACCTAAAGGTGCCGTCGGAGTACAGTCATTCCAGGGAAGGCTACGGTTACGGCTACCCCGGCAGTTGTTTAATGGAAAACAGCAATATCTGTATCTGGGATTGCCTGACTCTACCGTAAACAGGAAAGTGGCTGAAGCTAAGGCTAAGATGATTGAGGCGGATATAGCTTTTGAGCGCTTTGATTACACCCTTGCCAAGTATGGCAAGTCCCAGCCCAACTTAAAGGTTTTAGAGCCTCCCCAGCCAAAACCAAGTTTGAATCTAGCTCAACTTTGGGCCAGATACACCGAAGTTCGCTCTAACGATGTGAGTGAAACTACTCTCAAACTTAACTATGCTAGGGTAGCCAGTCACATCAATAAGTTGCCTACTAAATCTCTAGAAGATGCGATCGCCATTCGAGATCACCTGATTAAACACAATTCCCCCTACACAGCCAAACGAATCTGGATTCAACTCAATGCCTGTTGCAAATGGGCTAAACGAAGTAAGCTCATTGCTGATAACCCATTTAGCGAGATGGCAGAGGATTTCAAATTAAATAACAATCGGGAATCAGAAGACATTGACAGCTTCTCAAAAGAGGAGATGGAAGTAATTATTTCTGCATTCGAGAATCATCCTCGCTATAAACACTATGCCTCATTTGTGAAATTTCTATTTTGGACTGGCGCTAGAACTTCTGAAGCAGTTGGTTTGAAGTGGAAACACATTTCAACTGATTTCAGAACAATTACATTCACTGAGGCTGTTGTGAATATATCGTCTCAGGGGATAAGGAAAGAGACCAAAACGAAAAAATCTCGCAAGTTTCCTTTGTTTTCACTTCCTAAGTTAGTGGCACTACTCAAGGGTATCAAACCTGAAAATTGCGACCCAGAATCTCCGGTTTTTACTTCCTTAACTGGGAAACTCATCAACGCACACACATTTAATGCTGATGTTTGGAAGGGTTGTAAGCGTCATGGAAAACAGGTTGATGGGATTGTGACAAAGTTAGCCAAAGAAGGCAAGATTAGCCACTATCGTCCACAATACCAAACACGTCACACCTTTATTACTCAGCAGGTAGCAGCAGGAAAGAATAGTACCACAATCGCTCGTTGGGTTGGCAACAGCGCCAGTATTATCGAAAAACACTATATGGGTGACTTATCTCATGTTGGTGCTGCTGAATTTTAGGAAGCTATCCGCTAAACACTGGACAAAACTGGACAACTTTCCAGGTTTTTGGTGATTAGAGATGCAGCGATCGCCGTCCCATACTTACTCCCTTGCCGCCAGAATATTTTGCATTGGTAGGCGGGCAACTGAACGATAGCGAGGTTGTCAGCCCACCAGGAGTATTTTAAGGAAAAAATACTCAAATAGAGAGGATAAACTGACCCAGAACAGCTGGTAATAGGCTCTGTTATGCAAGACAAAACTTATTCAAATCGAGCATTGCGCTTAATTGCGAGATCAGTAGATAATTCGCTACTTGGTACTACATCTCATTGCACTCAAAAGCTGCTGGTAGGTAGGCGAAGTGCCTCCTGTTATTGCTAACTTCAACATATGAGATGCAAAGCACGGGAACGAAAACCGAGCAATTACGTCACAAGTCCGAGCATCGGAATGCGTGCAGATAGCAACTGCTGGCATTGTAGCAACGGTGCGTAGCGAAATTAGAGGCAGATTCCATCTGCGTGCAACCAAAATCAACCCTTGCGAAACCATCTGACCATAACTAAAACCAATCGGTTCCATCAGGGATTAGATCGATCCCATTTTTCTCTTCCACTGCTACCCGTTATCGCGGATCAAGCTTAAACTTGCTTGTATAAATGATGGTCAATCGTCCTGTGGAAAAAATTCGCCAAAACTTATAGACAGCCTGCTGTGTAACCCCATCCCTTGTTGGATGGGAAGGCGGCTGATTAGCCACAGGTAATGCTTCTTGTTTTGTGGTGTTGTGAGGAAGGCATACACAAAGGAAAATAGAGGGAGTGCCAGATGCGATCGCTCAATTATTTCGATCGACTGAAGCGTCAGTACGATACCCAGCGCTTGCAGAAATTTGTCAGCTCTACTTGTCTGCCACCCGGATGTAAAGCCACGATGCAACCAGGGACGGGTATTCTGGAAATTCTCTGCGAGTCCCAACAATTGGTAGATTACCTCTGGCGCACCCACGAATCCTTCCTGCACCTGCTGACGATGGAACGAATCGTCATCAGAACCCAAAATGGCAGCGATGTGGAGCCTGCTGCCGTTGAAAAACTGCTAGCCGCAAAACAAAGTCGTTATCAAAGGGGTTCATCTACGATGAAGAATGGTCAACTATCAAGCGTACAGGATGATATAGCAACGCTGAGAATTTTAGAGCGAATCTATACCAGCGATACGAAACCCATATCCTTGGTATCCCTAGAAACCCACACCAATCTTTACTTCAACCGGGCGCTGCTTTCCATGCTGGGGGTTGAGCCTCAAAAAGCACGCAGCCGCAATCTCAAACCTTACTGGCTGCGCCCAGAAGAAATGCGTCCTGACTTGCCTCCTGATTACATTCCTATGCAGCTAGAAGAGATTTTGGACGAACTACGTACTTCAAGCGTGCTGCAAAATTGTCGTTATACGGGCTGGCGAGAAAACCAGTATGGTATTTGGACTGCTGATATAGAGGCAATTGAGGTACAAGGGGAGTGGGCCAGAATGATGGTAACTCACGACTTTGAGCCAGCCCAGTAAATTCTAAGGATGTTTGCCATTTACAGTTGACTCCCCCGGTGGCTGGTCGGGGGGGTCATTTTGATCGGGGTGGTAGGTTTCATTGGCTTCTACAATCAGATCGAGAACGCGATCAACACTTAACGAAAGTACGGGCGCTAAAAAGTAAGCCAAACTTTGATGAATGGGTTTACCAATGAGCAAGCTGTCCAGTTCTGCCTCCGTGAGTCTGGAAATTCGCAGAAATTCTGTGCGACCTTTTGCTTGCACCTGGGTTCCAACCATTTCAATCAGGGTAGGCATGTCTTTCCCCTGGCTCTCTTTTTCTGTACAAAGAGATTTTATAGCACTTTGAGATTCTGCATCATCTTGCGCGTAGGATGTAGCCCTTTGGTTAGCCATCGCCCACAGTTCTTCTGCCGTATAAGGGGTAAACGGAGCAATCTGGGTGAGCAAATGGCGATCGATTTGTTTGCTGGTATCTTTTCGATCCGCTCGACCGGCATTTTTCAACCGATTGATCGAACTTTTCTTGGCGTATTGATCTCCCCAGTGCCGATTCACCAATTCGGTAAATTCTCTAACGCTCAAAGGTTTACCCTCAGCGCCATACTGGCACATCGCTTTTTCGATAATTTCGCCTAAATATCTTAAAGGCTGCTTTTGATGACACAACTGATCCATAACCATTACGCAACGCCGTACATCACCGGACATTGAAGCCTAGCTAATTGAAAGATTAAATCCCATTTGTGATTTTGATTGAGCTAGAAATATTGCAGAGGCTTGCTGCAATTCTATTTTGGCTTAACTGGCAAGATTTACAAAATTTTATGCTAGTCTTGTCCAAAGCTGGGACAATAAGTTAGAATAGCGTCCAAGCTTGGGACAACGTACATGAAGGAACAAGACTACGCAAGACCAAGAATTCCCAAAAAAGATCACGAGGCCGCCAAACAGCGGGCTGAAATAGATGGCTTTCAGTTGGAGCAAGTCTGGTCGGCACTCGCCCAAGGATATGCAGCAGGGCGCATCCGCATTGTGTTGAAAGCAGAAGAAGTAACCGCCTCCTACCGTAGCAGCGGCTAATTCTGCTGTTGGAAGCGATCGCTCTGTTCACCCCCAACCCTTGGGGATCTAGTTTCTCATCAATAAGCTCAAAAATTCAGCCGCCCCGCTGGTATCACAGCAAGGGCGGAGGAAATTGCCCACTCTCGTATTAGGAAATCTCCGTGAGCAAACATACGATAGCATTTCGGGGTCGGTCTGTGCCATTGAGTGCTTCAACCTCAGTAGTTGCCTCATCTCGCCACCCGGAAGAGATTGACGATACCCAACCACTGGTCGCCGAAAACGTTCCTGAAGAGAATGCCCAGCAAGTAGAGCTTGTCTTGATAGATGGGCAGGATGCAGGACACACTGGCAGTTCAAAATTCAGCTCGCTTGTCAAAAGGGACGAGGCTCCTGGTTGGAAAGTAGGTAGCTGCGTTGTTTGGAACCAAGTCGCAAAAGAAACACAGGCTATCTATAAAATTACTGAAATTGGTGACGACGATTGGGCAACGATTTGCGCCATTGCATGTCGCTTTCCGTTACCAGATAAGAAGCTGCTCCTTTGCCGAGTACCGCTATGGCAGCTAGAACCTTTATCAGAGGAACCAACCAAAGCATTTGATGCTAGTGGACAAATGCTAGCGATCGGCGATCGCATCAAAATCCATCGCGATACCGAACCGGGGACAGAAGGAATTGTGCAAGCACTTTACCCTGAAGGAGCAACTCGAATTCCCTACGCCCAAGTTGATCTAGACAACGGCAAAAACGAAACCCTCGAAGCCGCAAAACTGGAGAAGTTAGACGCTTCATCTATTACTACTCAGGAAGAATGGCAACTAGAAACCGATATATCGTTGGAAGAACTCACCGCCCGAATCAACGAAGGTCACGATCGATTTGAGCAGCTTTGCGAAGTCAGGGAACAACTTTACCGAGAGAGTCTGCTGGTAGCGCGAAACAATGGGTTGCTTCTGTTGGCGGCTAAAGCCAAAGTGAAACGCCTGCCTTCCGCCCGCTGGTTGCCGTGGTTAGAAGCGAATTGCCCCAAAATTGCCGAGCGCACGGCTCAGAAATACATGCAGCTAGCCAAGAAGTGGGAGGAGTTTGTCGAAAAATCCGCCTCCGAAGGCGGATTTTCCCCGACTATCGATCAAGCGCTCAAACTGGTTAGCTCTCGATCTTCTGGAAACAGCACAGTTGCCCATAACCAGCAGGTTTGGGATACAGAACCCAGAACAAATGCATCTGACGCCGTAGATGCCGAAATTGAAGACAATGCTGCTTCGGATGATGGGGAGGCTCAAAAATGTCCACAGCGATCAAATACAAGTCATATTACTTCCACCTTCCCCGAAAAAACGATTCCCAAAACTAAGTCGTACACATCAGTTAACGCAGAACTAGCCCAGAAGCAAAAAGAATTATTGGGTACATCGTGGAACGGTAGTCAAGTACTACCAGATATGGAAAGAAATCCCGCCCCAGAAGAAGTGGATGATCGCCCATTTAGTCAATCATACAACGACACAATTTGCCAAGAGATTACATTAGGCGTTGTGTCCAACCAGGTGTATTTCTCGCAATCGCAGATCGTCGTGATTTGGAAAGCGATCGCTCCCCAACTTGAGCCAGAATCAGATCTGTGGACTCAGCCAGAATTGTTAGAGCTGATCGACACCCTCAACAAACTGAAAACAAAGGCCGAAGCCAAACTAAACCAACAACGACACATTTGAATACTGCAATTAACTGCCGCTGCTGTTACACATCTTTTCCGCTAGTGGAACCTCTCTTAGCTAGAGGATAAAGCTTTCCTTGCATGTAGATATAGCGCAATAAATCGCGCTCAAATTTGCTTGGTTAAATACAATGGAAATCTCAAATTCAAATACCACGACCCGCCTCAACCCCGATGAAGTGAACTGGAACGAACCCCAAAGCTATTTGGGAACCATCGGCTATTGGAAATCTAATAAAGACGGAGAGATTACTTGGGAACCCCGATGTAACTTTGACTTCGTTATCGAACGCGAACTTTCTTCAGCAGCAGGAGGTGGTTTCGTCCTTCAAGTTAAACCCGAATGGGGGCAACAGCAGTATCGAGCTATTCTCACATCAGAAGACGCAGCCTCCCCCGATAAATTCACTGCTGCGATCGCTAAAGCGAGTGGTCGTTACGCGATCGTTTCTCTAACTAAATGGGAACTTAACGCCCTCATGGCTGCAAAACTTGCCGCTTATCATCGCACCCGTAACGGTCAAATATTTCATTGCATTGACCGTTACGGACAACAAGATAATGGCTCGTGGGTATTTGAAAATCTTCAATTAACACCAAAAGGGAAACAAACAGAGGAAAACGATAGTTTAACAATTTTCAATCCGATATTGGATGCTGAAGAATATATTTCTTGTCCAATTTTAGCTGATCCCAATGGAATTGATGGCTTAAAAGCATTAATTGAAGCCGCCATAATTGTTTTTGGCTCTGATAATATCCATCAATTTTTACTATGTTGCGGTTGGGTTGTTGCCGGACTGAAGTTTCAAAGTATCCTCAAGCAGGAACGTCGGTTTCCTCTGTTAAACGCCTATGGTGCTGTTGGAAGCACAAAAAATGTTGCTCTACAAGCCGCCTTATCCCTAGTAGGAATTAACTGGTCTGACGACGGCATCATTAGTAAAGTAACTCTAAAAGCCGTCAACGAACACCTGAACAAAACAGGCAGTTTGCCCGTGATTTGGGATGCTCCCCTAACAGGTGAAAATTCCAGAGAATTAGACGAATTCAGCAATTGTGCGTACAACGCAAAACCGCGCATGGTGAGGGGAAATCTTCAGAAACAGCACAGTCCAATTGGTTTAAGTAGCGATCGCGTTATTGGTAGCGATCGCGATGCCACTTTTACTCGATTTGCTAGGATTCCGTTTTATCCAGGTGGCAATACAAATGCCATTCCCATGTTGAAGGAAGCAATGAAACAAGCTTCTGGGTCTTTTCCGGTATTAATTAATATCGGATATAATCGCCAAAAAATTAATGCGATACAAAGCGAATTTTTAGCACTGTTGCCTTTAGCTCACGAGCGAATTGCTTGGAATCTAGCAGTTGTTGTGTATTATGCCGAAAAGTTGATTGAGCTAGTCGGAAGGGAAGAAAATCCCCGGAAGTGGGCGTTGGATAATCTGACACCTATTGAAAATCATAGCAACCAATTGGGTTATTTTATTCGCTGCATTATCGCTTTAGAAAATAAAAATTTGATTGGGAGTTGGGATAAGCGCATATTTACCGACGAGCAGGGGGTAAAGTGGGGAGCCATTTATCCAGCTAGTGTTTGGAGTGAGGTGCAGAAAGTTTATAAAGCAACCACTTTCAATCAAAAATCACTCAAGATGCAATTGCTAAAAGTTGGGGGTAAGCTAGATAAATCGGTGCGTTTCTATGCATCGCGAGATGAAGTTTTGGCCTATAATGAGGAAATTTTAACAGCAGGAAAAGACAAGGAAGGAAATCCTATTAAACCGAAATCGCCGCAGAAAAAAATGAAAAAGGCGTGGTTAATTCCGTTGGAAATGTTTGGCATTAACGCGGATATAGACCCCGATACTGATCTGCCGAATAATCTTTCTGATAAAGGGTTTGGAGATGAACCTGAAAGTCTTGGTGGTGAAACGGTTAAAACTGTTGAAACTGTTGTGAAACCAATTTCAGTTTCCTTTACAGATGAGTTAGCGATCGCTCAATCTTCACTTAATACCGAAACTGCTGAAACGACTGAAACTGTTTTGACCCAAATTCCAGTTTTGCTTAATGATGAGTTAGCGATCGCGCTCCGCGCAGGCGCGGCTACGGCAATCGCTCAACCTTTACCTGATAGTGAAACGGCTGAAACTGTTGTGAAACCGAATTTGGTTTCACTCTCAAATGCTTTTTCAGCAAACGTTTCAGGTTTGCAACTCCCTACTGGAAACCAAGAAACTGTAAAAATTAAGGTCAAACAAGACAATAATTTGCATACCGCTACTAGCGGTGAATCTTCCGAAGAGTTAGTTTTTACTACCCTGGATCGGGTTTCCTCAGTTTCACCTGCCAAAACAACTCTCGATCGAGAATTGCAGCCTGAAACTCCTGTAGTTTCAGGGCAGTTTCATCCGGTTTCAAAAAGCAGCACCAATTCTGCATTGACTCAAAAGGCGATTATTGAGGATACGCCTCGTGCTGTTACTCTCAGACGCCCTGATGGTAGGCTGATCCATTTGCCTGCGGAGTACCCTGGTGCAAGAGGAAAAAATCAAATGAACGAACCGCAGCAAATCGCTAAACTTTTGTGGAACATTCAGTCTAAAGAGGACTGGGAAGCAATTGAAACCAGATATGGGGAGATGCGATCGCTCTGGGTGTGGCGTTGGCATTTTAATCAGGCTCAAAGAACTGCACTGGCAAATTTGATTTCAGGAAAATGCAAGCAGCTTGTATTATTTTAAATGCGATTAAGATCCACAAAGCAACAACTTTAAATTGAATCATCGGAGCATGATAAATATCTAGGGAACAATCGCTATTTTTGAGATAGGACTTACGCAGAAACCAGGTTTCTTCGATCCAATTTCATCATTTCAGAGTTTGATCTGCAACTAGAAACCCTATTTCTTTCGTTCTTGTGCGTAAGTATTAGACCAATTTCTTTGAAGCGATCGCGTGAAGATCGGTGTTTTCCCTAGCTTCCCGATTGTGGATACTGGACTAACTACCGAGTTTTTTCGGAATCAGACTTGTATAAAAAGTTATAATCTATATAAAGAAGCAAATTTGAGCCATAGACCGCATTAAAGGGAACGCTGTTAAAAAATGCGATAGCGCGGCGAGGATTTGCCTTGCGTTATCTGGTTTCGCAGCGATTTGAGGTGCGGTGTTTGGGGGGATAGGGAGTGAGGTATGAGCTGAAAATAGTCCGGGGAAAACATGCAAAAGCGATTACTGCATCTGGAGGATATCCAAAAAACGAACAGCCCAGAACAAGTTGCGACGCTATTTCAAAAGTTAGGCTATAACGTTAGTTGCCAACTGTTGGATATTGGCGATTTGCAACTGCCAGAGCGAAGCGCTAAAGCTGTTAATCGAGTCTACTTAATTGCCAACCAAGGGGATGCAGAGTTACAGGTTTTTCTGTTTCAACTACACCCTAATGAGTGGATTTCGCTTGGTGCTGTGACTCATAGAATGCAGGCGATCGCCAACAATATCTGTAAGCGCGCTTCCTATTTTTTATTGTTAGGCACAAAGGACTATAGGCAGTTAATGCTCGTTAGTCCTTGCAAGAGCTTTGATGCTCAGATGAATTTAAAGCTCAACATTCACAAGTGTCTGATTAACGTTGCTGACCCTAGTTATTATGACCTGAATCGATTAGAAAAAATTGCGGCTTTTAACCTTTCTCCCCAAACAATTTACCAAATTCAGCAGTCAGCTCTCCGATTTGGGAAATATCAGAGGAAATTTGAGACTCTGGATTCAGTTCGCATCTACTTGCAAGAAATTGGTCGGATTCAACTGTTAAAAACATCAGAAGAGATTGCTCTTGCTCGTCAAGTCGCACAGTTGGAAGAGTTAGACCATATCAGAAAGGAACTGCAGAAGACGCTTCAGCGAAAA
>DNGG01000180.1:4518-9627 GCA_003486675.1 Cyanobacteria bacterium UBA11372 | reverse complement strand
CCAGGGGCGGGCACGGGGGCACCGCCCCTACTCCCCTGCACTGATATGCCTAATGCCTGGAGAGGCTAAGGCTGACGCTTGCAGGGGAATTTCAATTTGAAATTCAGTTCCCCTACCGGGTTCGGATAAACACTTTAGTGACCCCTTGTGTTTCTCGACCACAATTTGGTAACTAATAGCAAGTCCTAGCCCAGTTCCTTGACCGACTGGCTTGGTGGTGAAAAATGGATCGAAAATCCGTGCAAGAACGTGGGATGGCATTCCCGATCCATTGTCGGCAATAGAGATTTTTACCTTTTCACGCTCGATAACTTCGGTGCGAATCTGAATCTTGGGAGTGTAATTTGTTAGCCCTCGGTTGTCCGTTGTTTGACCGTTAAGCGAATGGCGCCGAGTGCTGAGGGACTGTTCCAAGGCGTCTATGGCATTGCTGAGGATGTTCATAAATACCTGATTGAGCTGACTGGCGTAGCACTCGACGGGGGGTAAGTTGCCGTAGTCCTTGATAATTTGAATGCCGAGATGTCCGGCTTTGGGTTTAAGTCGGTGTTGCAAAATTAACAGGGTGCTTTCCAGTCCTTCGTGGATATCCACCGGCTTTCTTTCCGACTCATCGAGACGGGAGAAGTTACGTAAAGACAATACGAGTTGGCGGATGCGATCCGTTCCTACTTTCATCGAAGTCAGCAGTTTAATTAAGTCTTCTTCCAGAAAGTCCAGCTCGATCTCTTCGATGCGATCGCGGATCTCCGGGTGGGGTTCCGGGTAGTACTCTTGGTACAGGTGGAGCAAGTCGAGCAAGTCTTGGGTATATTCGCTGGCATAGTTGATGTTGCCGGAAATAAAATTAACCGGGTTGTTAATTTCGTGGGCAACGCCAGCGACGAGTTGTCCCAAGGAAGACATTTTTTCGGTTTGAATTAGTTGCGATTGGGTGTGTTGCAGCTCGTCGAGTGCTGCTTCTAGCTGTTTTGCTTTCGCCTGCTCTTTTAATGCCAAGTCGCGGCTTTGTTCGTAAAGTTCGGCTTGCAAAATCGCGATCGCTGCCTGATCTGCCAGTTGTTGCAATACTTCGATTTCCGCCGCAGTCCATACTCTGGGTGCGCGACAGGAGTGGGCAATTAACAACCCCCAAAGCTCATCTCCTCGCTTAATTGGCACGATCAGGTCAGCTTGCACCTGCATTGCTTGCAAAAACTCTAAATGACAGCTGGCAATATTGGCATTCGCTGTATCTTCTATTGTGCCTACGCGCCCGTTTTTATAATTTAGGACGTACTCTGACGGAAAGCAGTCTTTTGGCGCTTTTAAACCCAAAACCGAAGGCCAATTGCCCGCGATCGCTTCTACCACTACTTCGCCGTGGGTTTCTGCCGTAAACTGATAAATCAAGACTCTGTCTGTGTCTAATAAAGCACGTACTTCGCGCACAATTGTTTGCAGAATCGTTTTGGAATCTAAAGTGCTGCGAATTTGGTCGGTGACTTGCTTTAACACTCTGGCAAAGTCTAACGATTGTTGTAATTGAGCCGTGCGCTTTTGCACCAGAAGTTCCAGATTGCTATTGAGCCGTTGTACTTGTTGATACAGCTGATGCTGCTGCACCGCCATGGCAAATTGATTTCCCAACGCCGTCGCCAATTCGATTTCTTCTGGCGTCCATTCGCGAGCTTGACCTTTTTTTAACTGTCGCCATGCTTCAAACGAAAGGCGGGGAAACTGTTGTCGCCCATCTGGATCGAACTGTCCCGCCCATAGGGTTTCGGTGTCGATTTCATTGCGGAAAATACTGAGATAGCCCAAAAATTGTTGCCGATATTCTAAAGGAACGACAAGCAAACCCCTGATTTGAGTACCGGCAAAAGTGGAGGCGATCGCATCGCACCCAGCTTCTTTATACAAGTCGGCGATCGCCCGCGGGCGAATTCCTCGTTTTGCCGTTTCGCAATATCCGCTCGCTGTCTGCCAATCTGGATGCCCTTCGATCGGTATGACTTCTGCCAAATCCTTTCCAGGTGGCAAAACAGCCAAGTCAGGCTGCACGCCGCAGGTATAAACTTGAACTTCGGTTGGGGTTTCCACTTGGGACTCGGGAGAATTTGCCCTGATGTAAAGTCTGCCTCCTGCTCCGCCAAACACGGCAACGGTTGCTTCCAGCGCTGCTTGAAATTCAATCGTCGGTTCGTCGTGCAGTAGGGTGGCGACTTGGTTCACCGTCGCTTCTCGGGATGCTCTAGAGCGGGTGCAGGTTAACAGATTACTTTGAGCGATCGCGATCGATACTTGATCCACCACCCCTTGCACGACTTCCACCTCTCGTTCGGAAATGCTTCGCTGCTCTGAGTGGTGCGATACCAATAGCCCCCACAATTGCGGCTTCGCCTGGGCGTTGCCGATGTCATAATGCAGGATCGGCACGATGAACGAAGACTGCACCCCCATAGCAGTCAAATAGGCTGCGTGACAGGGGTCTACAGATCTATAGCAAATATTTTCGCTTGCCAGGGGCGTCCCCGTTTCCGGACAATCCAAGCGACTTAAACCGATCTGCTGCCTTGCTACATCCACAATCGTGCGCTGGCGTGCCAACAGAAACAGCTCTCGCGCTTCGGGTGGAATATCGTCCGCTGGGAAATTCAAACCTTTCAGGGATGGTAAGCGATTTTGATCGATTGATTCGGCAATTACTTCGCCGCTGTTATCGCGATTAAAACGATACACCATTACCCGATCTGTAGCCAAGAAATCCCGTATTTCCGCTACAGTTGCTGTTAATATTTCTTGTAGCTCTAATGATTGACGAATCCGATTCGTCATTCGACGCAGCAATGCTTCCTGATTAATTCCAGGCTGCATTTCTTGGTTTTTTCCTGTTAAATTCATTTTTTATATCCACAACGTTTTTTTGCCTATTATAAATTTTTAACCCGCAGATTTTTAATTTGTCTTAATTATATTTTAATTTTTTAATAAAAATCCCTATAGAGTCGGATAAATTGATTGGACGGCGATATTTTCCCAGCGCCAAAGCAGGGCAAGGGGGCTTTCAAAGTAGATGCGTGGATTGGAGAGACGATCATTGTAATATATAAGCTGCACTTTGTAACCTTTTCGTAAAGAAAGATAACAATCCTAACAGCGGCAGCGGCGATATCAACGCGGAGTGGACGATATTCGACGAAAAGAGGAGCAGGATCAACTAAAACGTGGAATGTTAGAGAAAGTCTGGCTTAGATAAACCCAGTCAAGCGTTGCTGGATTTGTTGGCGCACACTCATGAGAAGTTTTCCCAAATGGTTTTGACCAGTTTTATCCTTTCCACAACCCCAGTAGTAATCGGTAGCCGAGTTTTCGACTAGCAAGCTCGAGCCAGTTTCCAGGAGAATAGCCTGAATATCCAGATGAGTCAGAAACTTGGTTAAAACAGCTTCGCGCATCACGGGAAGCTTAACATCTTCCCAATCGGGACGAACCTTGCGAAGCGGATCGCGCCCCAGGGATGCAGCTTCCTCTGGCGTCTTGACAGAGTGAATCACCTGAATAATAGGTTCATCCTGAGTGCCGACAAACTTTTGCGCTTGATAATAATGCTCTACAGTAGGCCAATATTGACCCTGCATGTGAATACCGTGGGGAGAAAAATTAGAAAAACAGCCATAAGGCTCGTTAACCTTGTAGAAGTAGATGGTCATGTCCAAACCGATCTGTTATCACGTCCTTGTTTTAACACGCATCCAGGCATAATTACCGATGTCAGCAAATGCCTTTGAAAAAAGTAACTTAGGTTGGCAACTTCAGCAACTCCAGCAGCGTATAGGCGAGTGGTTAGAATTGCAACTGTCTCAAGTTAGACCCAGACTGCCTAATATACCGAATGTATCCACCCCTGAGTGGTTAAACTCACTAACCTGGCTGTTAGTGCGAGTAGCATTTTGGGCGATACTGGGATGGGTTTTGATCCGGGTAGTTTTGTGGCTGATGGGAAAGATGCAGCCTTACTGGAACTTCCTCAACTTAAAAGCAGAGAGACAGAAAACTGTGCCGACTGGCGAACTAACAGCTGAAGCTTGGTTGATGCGATCGCGCCAATTATACCGCCAAAGCGACTATCGCGAGGCCGCCACGGCGCTTTACATGGCAATGTTGCAGCAACTCAACGATACCGGCATTGCCCCCCACCAACCCAGTCGCACCGATGGCGAGTATATGCAAATAACTCAGGAATTACCCCATCACTCTTCGTATCAAACATTACTACAAACCCACGAGGGAATGTGCTTCGGCAACCGAGAAATTACCCCAGAAGCATTCGAGCAGTGCCAGCAAGCATACCGAGATATTCAGAGTGCTAATAGCTAATAGCGTTCCCAGGCAGGAGCTGTGGGAACGAGGCGAAAGGTAAAAATGCAATTACTGAGATCTTCCACCAGTCACCAGACGAGGCAGCAGCCCACGCACCTCGTTCCCAGGCAAGAGCCTGGGAACGAGATCGCCGGAGGCTCTGCCTCCTAACGAGATCGCCGGAGGCAGAGCCTCCTAACAAAGTGCAAGATCTAAGATTAGCAATTAGCAAGCTAGCAATGAGCAAAACTGATGAAAAAACATTGGATTTGGATTTGTGCGATCGCAATAACAGCAATAATATTACTGACCTTGTTGGCGGCTCCGAGTACAGGTAATCGGACGACAAGCGGTTCGACTTACAGCCGCGCCCCTGATGGATACGGTGCTTGGTACGCCTTCATGGAAAAGCGGGGAACCCCTGTAAAGCGATGGCAAAAACCCTTTGAGCAGTTCCCCACAACTCGGTATCCCATGACATTATTGCGCGTCAACAGCCATCTGGGGAGGGCATGGCTTTACAAGCAAGAGCGCGAGTGGGTAGAGAAAGGCAACAGTTTAGTAGTATTAGGCGTGCGAACACCAGTAACCGAAGCATCATTTAGTACATTACAAGAAAGCCCCGCAGGCAGCGTCAAAATTGAGACGGCACGGCGATGGAAAGAATTGAGTCAAGATGAGGAAAGAAGGTTGAGCGATCGCGAGGGTGCGATCGTTTGGCAACAAAAGCTAGGAAAAGGAAAAGTAATATTTGCTACCACCCCCCAC
>DNGG01000180.1:3069-4290 GCA_003486675.1 Cyanobacteria bacterium UBA11372 | reverse complement strand
GCCGCCAACGCCTATCAAGACGAAGCGGGTAACTTTGAATTTCTAGCCTCCCTGGTGAGTTTAGCAGCAGAGGAGCAGGGGACTCCAGGAGCAGGGGAGCAGGGGACTCCAGGAGCAGAGGAGGAGCAATTACCAATTACCAATTACCAATTACCAATTACCAATTACCAATTAGCAATCCAAAATGCAGTTTGGGTAGATGAATATATCCACGGCTATAAAGATAAAGAAGTAATTGCGAAAGAAGACGGCAAAGACTGGGTAACATACCTCGCCAACACACCCTTATTCCCAGCATTGGTGCAAGCAAGCGTTATCCTTTTAGTATTGGTATTAGCAAAAAACCGGCGTTTGGGGCCTGCCGTTGCCGTTGCAGCACCGACAATTGATAACAGCGAAGCCTACATTCAAGCCTTAGCAGGAGTCTTGCAAAAAGCCGAAAGTAGAGAATTTATCATCGAGGTAATCGGAAAAGAAGAACAACGACAATTACAACAAGCTTTAGGATTAGGCTCGGTACTCTTAGAACCTCAAACTCTAGTAGCCGCTTGGATTCAACAAACAGGTCATCCCGCCACCGAACTAGAACAAGTTTTGCAACTGCAATCTAAAAAAGGTCGAATTGGAGAAAGAGACTTACTAACCTGGTTAGAACAATGGCAAAAAATACGTTTAATCGGTAATAGGTAATAGGTAATGGGTAATGGGTAATCTAAAACTAATTACCAATTACCAATTACCAATTACCAATCACCAATTACCAATTACCAATCACCAATTACCAATGATCCATGACGCATTAACCGTATTAAATCGCCTCAGCCAAGCGCTCAACCGAGTTATCGTCGGTCAAGCTAGCCTCGTACAACAGATGCTGGTGGCACTCCTAGCTGGAGGACATGTAATTTTAGAAGGAGTACCGGGAACGGGAAAAACCCTGCTAGTCAAAGTCCTAGCAACGCTGGTGCAATCAGAATATCGACGAATTCAACTGACGCCAGATATTTTACCCGCCGATATCATCGGCATCAATATCTTTGATTTAAACACCCGCAAATTCACCCTAAAAAAAGGCCCCATATTTACCCAGATATTATTAGCAGATGAAATCAACCGCACCCCACCTAAAACCCAAGCAGCACTTTTAGAAGCAATGGAAGAACAGCAAGTCACCCTGGATGGGGAAAGCTTGCCCCTTCCCGAACTATTCTGGGTAATAGC
>DNGG01000180.1:0-2870 GCA_003486675.1 Cyanobacteria bacterium UBA11372 | reverse complement strand
GAACTATTCTGGGTAATAGCCACGCAGAATCCCTTAGAATTTGAAGGCACTTATCCATTACCAGAAGCCCAACTAGACCGATTTTTATTCAAGCTGATTGTCGATTATCCCGATGCGGCAGCAGAAAAGCAAATGTTATTAAATCGCCAAGCCGGATTTCAATCGCGACGCTTAGACTTAGCGCGTTTAAAACCCACAGCCACAGTCGAAGATATTTTAGCAGCGAGACAGGCAGTCAGCACCGTTCAAGTAGACGAAAAAATCCTGGATTACCTATTAGCATTAGTCCAACGCAGCCGCAAACATCCAGACCTAGCTTTAGGCGCATCTCCTCGTTCCGCAGTTGCTTGGTTACAAACCAGTAAAGCACAAGCATGGCTATCAGGAAGAGAATTTGTCACCCCAGATGATATTAAAATAGTAGCTGCGCCCCTGTTGCGCCATCGATTAATACTAAAACCAGAAGCGCAACTAGACGGCTTACAAATTGATGCCGTCATTACTACCATACTCAATCAAATACCCGTACCAAGGTAAACAATATGCCCCAACTAATCGAAAAACCCACCCGGATTGAAGCAGCAGGAAATAAACCCAAACTAATCGACGAATATATCGGTCGAGTCAACAGCAAAACCGAAGCAGCTAGCATTGCCCACATGCGATCGCCCGGCGGATGGATCGAACCAGGACAACGCCCCGAATTCGACGAATTCACCATAGTTCTGAAAGGAATGCTGCGAGTTGAATACGAAAGCGGCGATCTTGAAGTACGTGCCGGACAAGCAGTAATTGCCAACAAAGGTGAATGGATTCGCTACAGCACACCAGAAGAAGAAGGTGCAGAATACATAGCCATTTGTCTGCCAGCTTTTTCACCCGAAACCGTACATCGAGACGGTTAAAACTGGCGACAATTACCCTCACAATTACGTTCGCTGCGAATACAACCGCGAAGCGCATATCGCTGACCATGTTTCTTCACAGTAGGCCAAGCCAATAATTGTAGAGGAATCCCCGTCAACTTCCAAAACAATCGCCCCGCCGTATGTAAAACATCCCAAAATTCCGACAAACTAGGAGACTCAAAAAACTCCAGCATTTCATTCTTAAACGCCTCCCACTGAGAAACAACAGTAGGCGGGTGACAGCCATCATAAACTGCCATACCAGCACGGTAATTTTGCAGAATCTCCCTAACAGACATCTCCCTAACCTTCAATCCAAACTAAAACAGAAAAACGAACAAACCCTACCTACCTCTTCCCTTGGCGTCCTTGGCGTCTTGGCGGTTCAATAAAATCAATCCTTAGAAAAACGAACAAACCCTACCTACCTCTTCTCTCTGCGTCCTGGAGCGTCCTCTGCGGTTCAATAAAATGATTCCTTCAGCACGAGTTTATTTATTATTAGTATTAGGATTAGCGATCGCACCCATCCTAGCCGCCATTTCCACCATCACCATCGGTATCAACGCCAGCCTAATCTGGGATGGAATCGTTCTAGGACTGATGATAATAGATGGAATGCGATCGCGCCCCCACCGCGTCCAAATCGCCCGAAATCCCATCTCCCGACTTTCCATCGCACGGGAAAACCCCATAACCCTATCCGTAACATCATCAAATCGCCCAGCTATAATTAGCATCCGCGACTACTACCCCGCCGATTTTTACGTCTCTGCCCCTATACCACAAACATCCATCCCAGTCAATACCACCCAAGAATTAACTTACACAGTTTCTCCCCTCCAGCGGGGCGAATTTGCTTGGGGAGATATTCAATTACGCCAGCTAGGCGTCTGGGGATTAGCGTGGAACGATTGGAAAATACCCGCAGCTACCAAAGTGGCAGTATATCCCGACTTAATCGGACTCAAACAATTATCAATTCGCCTCACATTACAAAACACCGGCACAATGCGCCAAGCGCGACGCATGGGCGTGGGTACGGAATTTGCCGAATTGCGGGAATATCGTACAGGAGACGATCCGCGTTTTATCGATTGGAAAGCCTCTGCCCGCCGCTTCGGAGCCACCCCTTCTGCATCCTTACAAGTGCGCGTCCTAGAACCGGAACAAGAGCAAACTTTGATTATTTTATTGGATCGAGGACGCCTAATGACCGCAAGGGTAGAGGGACTAAAACGTTTTGATTGGGGTTTGAATGCTACCTTATCCCTAGCACTAGCAGGATTAAACCGAGGAGACAAAGTAGGCGTAGGAGTATTTGACCGGGAAGTGAGTACCTGGATTGCGCCCGAACGAGGTCAACACCAACTTTCTAAGTTAATCGAACGCCTGACCCCGATTCAACCAGTATTACTAGAACCTGACTACGTAGGTGCGGTGACGAAATTGGTCAATCAACAAACAAGGCGGGCTTTAGTGGTTTTAATGACCGATTTAGTAGATATTACCGCCTCTGCCGAACTTCTCGCCGCCTTGGGACGACTTGCGCCGCGCTATCTGCCATTTTGCGTGACTTTGCGCGATCCGCAGGTTGATAACCTAGCCCACAGTCCTGTCAATGTTGAAGGGAAAGAAGCTAGCACCAGAGCCTACACCCGTGCCGTCGCCTTAGACTTACTCGCCCAGCGCCAAGTTGCCTTTGCTCAACTTAAACAAAAAGGCGTTTTAGTTCTTGATGCGCCAGCAAATCAAATTAGCGCCCAGCTAGTAGACCGATATTTGCAACTAAAAGCTCGAAATCAGCTATAACTAATGACAAGAAAGGCTAGGGGATATTTTCTCCCCTGCCTACAAGGTTTTGGCTCAACGCTAGCGAAATTACACCTGGTTACCTTGTACTTGAAGCGATCGCGACTCTAGTTAAGCGAAGGGGTTGCCGCCGCTACCGCCACCACCGAA
>DNGG01000005.1 GCA_003486675.1 Cyanobacteria bacterium UBA11372 | reverse complement strand
CGGTTTGGGGTTTGATTAATTCCCTGCTTTCGATTAGTAAAAGCCAATTAGGCGTAGCGCCTACAGATGCCGATCCGACATCGGGAATTGGTCGGGCTTTAACCGATGCTTCCCTAGGGATTGGGGAAGCGCTGATCAGTACGGCTAGCGGTTTAATCGTGGCGATTACGACTCTGGCATTTTTTCGTTTGTTTCAAGTCTTTTTGTTCAACCAAATCAAGATTTTTCGCAAGTCTGGCAATGAGCTAGAGTTACTTTACCGCATGGCTTGGTCTGGTAACGACAATGGTTATGCTGTAAATAAAAACAGCAATTCGGGGATGTCAAAGCCAAGTGTAGATAATCCCAGTACGATTGAAAATCAAGCTGAATAATCTGCGCCGGAGAATCCTATCCTTCCCTCACTGCTATCTTTCCCTATTTAGACCATGAAAATTAACCTAGATTCCCAATCAGAAGATGTCCGCATTGAAATCGTCCCGCTGATCGATGTGATTTTTTGCGTTTTGACGTTTTTTATGCTGGCAACTTTATACTTTGCCCGCTTGCAGCTCAACCGTCAGCAGTCGGTTAATGTAGATTTACCTAAAGCCAGCACCGGCACAACGCCGCAACAGCCGGATCGGCTAATTGTCCGCATCGATCCGCCCTATGGTCAAGTTTATGTTGATGATATGGTAAATCCGCCGGAGCCAATTATCTCGAAAGACCAACTGAGGGAAAAATTGCAGCAGTTTCGTGCCGCTAAGCCAGAGGGATTGATGGTGCTTTGGGCTGGTAAAGATGTGCGCTACGAGGATGTGGTGCAGGTTTTGGATCAGATGCGGCAAGTGGGAGGCGATCGCGTCGCACTGGCAACTTTACCCGAATCTTTCAATCAGTTACCGGGTGCTGGTTCGCTTCCCCCTACTGGTATCCCCGGCTTGCCTGGTGGTGGCGTTAATCCCGCTGTTCCTTATAATCCCTATGGCGTGCCGAATCCTGCTATCCCGTTTAACCCGAATCAGCCGCAATTACCAGTACAACCAGGGGTAACTCCGGTTCCACCTGGGGGGAATTTTCCCACCCCACCAGGTACGGGCGTAACTCCGACACCGACTTTGCCCGGACGCAATTGATTAAAACATTCGGATTAATTGACTGCTTTTGCTCTTTTTTGGTGTACGCTCGAGGTTTTGAAATGGACCCAGATCTGCTTAGACTTATACTCACTTCGCTTGCTACAACTGCCAGTTTGCTGATTGTTTCCAGCTTGCCTTTGGGGGTGGAAATAGACAGCTTTCAAAAAGCGCTGCTTTCGGGTGCAGTTTTTGGCGTTTTGAATGCTTTTTTAGCACCCATATATAATAGTTTCGGCTTTCAGGTGATTGCTTGGCTGACATTGGGTATATTCGCCCTTGTCTTCAATGCGATAATTTTTGGTTTAGCAGCATGGCTGGTACCTGGATTTCGCTTGCGCTGGGGTATTGGCAGTGCGCTGTTAGGTTCGATTGCTCTGAGTATAATCAATACCATTATTTTTCAAATCACAGGCGTCCCTCGCTAAGAAATCTGACTGTTCGCGGGAAGTGCTGCAATTTTGAACCGCCATAGACGCCAAGAAGAGGATTAAAGCACTCGAGCAGGTTTCCCAGTCGGTTGGCTATTACTGCCAAAAGGTAGAGATGATTTACGCCATTTTGCAGATGGAACCCTTCAATCTATGCGTTACGGTACTTATTGTGGTTGTTTTTACCCCACGCCGATCAGATTTGAGGGGTTTAATATGGATTTCGTGGATATTTTGATTACTTGGTTGGTGACGGCTTCTAGTTTGCTGATTTTGACTAAACTGCCCTTAGGAATTGAAATCGATAATCCTGGCATCGCTTACCTTTCGGCTGCCGTTTTTGGGATTTTAAATACGGTTATTACTTTCTTCACTTTAACCCTGCCGAGTACGCTAACCTTTGGTTTGTACGGATTTTTGATTAAAATTCTCACCCTAGGTTTGTTCTCGTTTTTTATTAACATTGTCGCTTTGACTATTGCCGCTAGATTGGTCACCGGCTTTCGTTTGGAAAAGGGGATTTCTAGTGCTGCTTTTGGCGCGATCGCTCTCTCTTTAATTAGCAGCTTAATCTACACCCTCTTTATCAATCCCAGCCCCGCTCTTGCTTAATTCTCTCCAAGTTTCCTCCAAGTGAGTAAATCTCCCTTGGAGGATTTCTCTTTTTAGCCAAAAGCTTAATTTAGGTCATACCATGCCTAAAGATTGTACCATATTTTTTATATAACCAGGACTAATCGTTTTTGTCAATTCCTGAAACGACGCATCTTCGTCAATTAATTGAGAATTATTTTTAATCTTTTTTGCCAATCATAATCTAAAACCCGTAAAATGCCATTTTTTACAATTTGTAATATAAAAATTTTTACGAGGTTGCAACGGTTTAATAGGAAATACAGCCGATAGGTTATATGATTTTCATATCAATGCGCGGCTCTTGGGGCGGGGCGGGTTTAGTTAAACTGTTTGTTGGTATCAAAAGCGATTGGTAAAACCCGCCCCTACAATCTCTGTCCGTTGATGTGTAGCATTATCAAGGGGAAGAGGTGTTATTTCTGAAACTTATATATCGGCATTAACGCAACACCTTGCAAGCGCCGTCCAGGCGTTGCTGTAAAAGGATGTTTAAAGCAGCTTGCCGTTGTTTTAAACTGGTAATGTGGGGATGTGAGTCGATAAACTTGGTTTTGGCCTCGATGAGTTGAATTTCTACTTTTTGGGTTTCATCGGCAAGAGTTTGGATGCCAGGAATGACGCCCAAACTGGCAACATCGATGGCTGTTACTTCGCCGTGGCTTAACTTGTCACATGCTATTCGCTGAGCTTCTTGTTGATTGCGTGCCCGGTATCTCATCGGTCGATTAGAAGCAAAGCAGCTAGGTAAGGCAAGTGTTAAAGAGAAAGCGGCGATCGCAAGCCAAGGCGGCTGATGTGGAAACATTACAGAAATCGGGTTTCTCGATTAAGCGGGAACTTGGATTTTCTGACTGCCGGAAAGGCCGAAAGCGCTGTGGATGGCTTGTAAGGCGGTAACGCCTTGGTCTTGGTCAACGACGCAGCTGATTTTAATTTCGGAGGTGGCGATCATTTGGATGTTGATTTGGTGTTGGGCGAGGGCTTCAAATAAGCGCGCGGCTACGCCCGGTTGTCCTTCCATGCCAGTACCGACGGCGCTAACTTTAGCGATCGCACTATCCACCACCACTTCCCCGCAACCGATTTCTTCAATCACTGCCAGCAGCGTATTTTTAGCGGCTTCGGCATCAGCTTGAGCGACGGTAAAGGCAATATCGCGACGGGGAGTACCATCAACGATGCGACAGCGTTGGGATTGAATAATCATATCGACGCTGATATTTTGCTTTGCCAATTGTTGGAAGATCTTTGCCGCCATTCCCGGACGATCGGGGACGTAACGAATGGCAACCCGCGCTTGCTTGAGGTCGAGGGCGACGCCGCGAACTGGAGCGGGTGGGCAGGTGGGCGGGTGGGCAGGTGAGAATAAGGATTGATATTCTCCCCTGCTCCTCTGCTCACCTGCTCCTCTGCTCTGTATGGGGGAACTATTGACATCGAAGGCACAACAAAGGGCGGCGATCGCGCGATCGCCATCATCGGCATCGACTACGCAGCTGACTTTGACTTCCGAGGTGGAAATCATTTGAATATTTACACCTGCTTCTGCCAGGGTAGTAAACATTTGGGCGGCGACGCCGGGGCGTCCGATCATTCCTGCACC
>DNGG01000114.1 GCA_003486675.1 Cyanobacteria bacterium UBA11372 | reverse complement strand
TACCTAGTAAATACTGGTTGGACGGGTGGGCCTTACGGCGTCGGTAACCGGATTAAAATCGAACATACTCGTGCGATGGTATGGGCGGCGCTTTCTGGCGCATTAAATCAAGTCAAATTCCATCAACATCCAATTTTTAAAGTGTTAGTACCCGAAGCAGTTCCAGGGGTTGACAGCAATATTTTAGACCCCCAAAAAACTTGGAGCGATCCAATTGCTTACGAACGACAAGCTAAAGATTTGGCAAGGAGGTTTGTCGAAAATTTCCGCCGCTTCCATTACGTTCCTCTAGAGATGATGGAAGCATCTCCCGCATTTGAATAAATCCGGTTAGGGGAGAGGGTGCAAAACTTTTTTCCCTCTCCCAATTAGAAAAAATTGTAGGCAGGAATTACGCAAGTCATTGGGCAATGGGGCATAGATATTTGCAAGAGTTTAAAAAGCAAACCTGTAAACTGTTGGTGAGCGATCGCATAGTTAGGCCACGAAGTTGCTTGTTGGGGTGTAGTTTAGAGATAGCGATCGAGGTAATTGCCCAGCAATATGTTTGCTGGAACCGCTTTTGTTTGCAATCCATCACCTTGTAAGCTATACCTGTGAAGAAGTTTGCTTGAGGTAGCCCATGACGCTGGATTTACTGACCGAAATCTACAGTTCTTTTGAACCGTTTCAGCCCCCACCCAAAGAGGCGTATGTCGATTGCCAAGAAGTCCGTGGTGGCTGGGAGGTTGTACGAGAATTAGGTCGGAAGATCGCACGCTCTAAGAAACCTACATGCCAACTTTACTCTGGGCACCGGGGAGTAGGCAAGTCCACAGAACTATTGCGTTTGAAAGAATACTTGGAACAGCAGAAGTATTGTGTGGTTTACTTCGCAGCCGATGATGAGGATATTGAACCTCAAGATGCTGAATATGCAGACATATTGTTTGCTTGTACTCGGCATTTAGTAGAGGCTATCAAGCTGCAAAATCATAACCCATTGCTCGACTGGATGAAAGAGGGCTGGGAATCCCTCAAAGATATAGCACTGACAGAAATCTCATTTGAGGGTTTGAACTTGGAGGGGCAGATTTCCCAGTTTGCTAAAATTACTGCCAACCTACGGGCAACACCAGACAAGCGGCGAGAACTGCGCCAGAAAATTAATGCAAATACGCCCTCTCTGGTAGATGCGTTGAACGACTTTATCAAAGAAGCACAAAAATCCCTGGCAAAAGATTGTCGGGGAATTGTAATGATTGCCGATAATCTAGATCGCATTGTAGAAATCAAAGAGGAAGGGAAGCCCAGCAATTACGATGAAATTTACCTGAATCGGAGTGAAATTCTGCGAGGATTGGCGTGCCATGTTATCTACACGGTGCCGATCGCAATGGTGTATTCAGGAAGAGCAACCCAGCTAGAAGATAATTACGATAAGCCTGATGTGCTACCAATGGTAATGGTACGAAATCCAGATGGGAGTGAGAATAAAGCTGGACTGGCAAAACTGCGCGAACTTGTCTGTCGCCGGGTTGTTCTGATTGAACCAAATTTAGCGCGAACCTTGGAAGGTGCGGTTGATCGATTGAATGTTCCACCTGTATTTGATAGCCCTGATACGTTGAAGCAACTATGCTTGATGAGTGGTGGACATGTCCGAAATCTGATGCAGTTGATTCAAAAGGCGATTGACTGGACAGACGAACTGCCGATCGCGGCAAAAGCGGCTAGACGGGCAATTGAGGAGACAAGGGAAACCTACCAAAAGACTGTTCAGGAGCATCAATGGGAGATTCTGGCACGGGCATGTTATCTAAAGCAAGCAGATAATAACGAAGAGCATCTGCGTCTGCTGTTGAATCGCTGCCTGCTGGAATATCGCTATTATGATGATAATGAGTCCCTCAACATCTGGTGCAATGTTCACCCGTTGATTGAAGGCATTCCTAAGTTTCAGGATGCGCTGGCAAAGGTTCGATCTGTATGAGTATCGCCAAATCACCTGAAGATACCGCACCTTCGAGGGAAGAAGTTTATCAAGCCCTCGTGAGATCCTTGCGGCGCAGAAAAGGCTTCGGAATTGTCTTCGTGCAATGCTCTCCAGCAGAAGCCACCCAGTTGATACAGCGAGTCCAACAGGATTTACCTCAAAAAAGAGTAGCCGTTTTACAACTGACAGAACCAATTGATAATCTCTATGACCTTGTTGCTAATCGCCCAGAGCGCAATGAATTGAATATTCTGTTCATTCAGGGGCTAGAAAAGTCGCTGGATCCCTATATTAAACCCGGCTACGGTGGCGAGGGTAACTATTACAATTTAGATACCGTTCCGCCCATCCTCAGCCACTTGAATCAGCGGAGAGAAAACTTTCGCGATCGCTTCCCTAACATTTGCTTTGTCTTTTTTCTGCCTCCATTCGCTATCAAATACTTTATTCTCCGCGCTCCAGACTTTTTTGATTGGAGTTCAGGAGTGTTTGAATTTTCATCTGATTCAGCGCTTTTCGATCTAAAGCGTGTTTTTAAGGCTAAAACTCTCAAGGCATTAGGTGATGCTTTTTTATCTCGAATTCGAGGTGAAAAAGCGTCAAACTTAGAACGAGCAATTGCCTACTACAAAGACATTCTAGAAATTAACCTCACAATTGGCGATCGCTTAGGCGTAGCTAACACTCTAAAAGCATTAGGTGATGCATTTTTGTCTCGCATTAGAGGTGAAAGGGCATCTAACTACGAACAAGCGATCGCCTATTACGAGAAAGCTCTCGCGATTTATAGAGAAATTGCCGATTTTTATGGCGAGGCTAATACCTTGAAAGCTTTTGGTGATGCCTTGCAGGTTCTCAAGCAATACGAGAAAGCCCTCGACTATTATGATGCAGCACTGGCAATTTATCAATCAGCAGACGATCGCGAAAGCTGTTATAAAGTCTGGCTTAGTCGAGGCATAGCGCTTAAAAACTTGGGGCAATATCAGAAAGCACTCTCAAGTTTTGATGCTGCTCTAAAGAGCAAGCCAGATGATGCTGCATCTTTGTACAACAAAGCCGGATGCTATGCCCAACTAGGTAACGCTGAATTAGCCTTAGAAAATCTGCAACGGGCAATAGAATTGAATCCTGAAAAATACATAAAAATGGCAAATAATGACTCGGCTTTTGATATTATTCGGGATAACGCTCGGTTTCAATCTTTGTTTTCATAGGATAAATAGGCTGGTGTTTGTAATTGAGTTATCTGTGTAAAAAATGGGTTTAAAACTAGAAAAAGTCATTCCTTGGGGTCGTTCCATGCCAGAATATGTCAGGATGTTTAACTTGACGCCAGATGACCTCAAATTAAATATTCTCGACTGTGCTGGTGGCCCTGCTAGTTTCAATGCAGAAATGACGCGCCAAGGGTACAAGGTGATATCTTGCGATCCAGTTTATCAGTTTTCCGCCCCTGAAATTCAAGGGCGCATTCAAGATACTTATCAAACTGTTATTGAAGGCGTTCGAGCTAATTTAGATAGCTACGTTTGGCAAGATATCCAATCCCCAGAACATTTGGGGGAAATTCGCATGGCAGCGATGCAACAATTTTTAGCAGATTTCCCGCAAGGACAGAATGAAGGGCGTTACCTAACTGATGGGTTGCCCACTTTGCCATTTAATACCGAGCGGTTTGATTTAGCTTTGTGTTCGCATTTTCTATTTACTTATTCCGAGCAATTTTCAGCAGAATTTCATCTACATTCAATTCTGGAAATGTGCCGCGTTGCCAAACAAGTGCGGCTGTTTCCCCTTTTAAATATATCGGGGGAAATATCGCCGAATCTGGCGCCAGTGATGACTGAATTAGAAACGCGCGGATACACCCTGAAAGTTGAGCAAGTTCCCTACCAGTTTCAGAAGGGTGGCAACCAAATGTTGCAGGTCATGAGAATTTTAGATTTCAGATTTTAGATTTTAGATTTCAATTCAATCTGCAATCTCAAATCTAAAATCTGCAATTCACTCAGACTCGAAGGCATTTTCTATGGGAACTAGATGGCAGCCGTGAATTCTCCAAGTACCGTCTAGCTGCTTTTCCATTAAGTAAAGCGC
>DNGG01000035.1:18470-20027 GCA_003486675.1 Cyanobacteria bacterium UBA11372 | reverse complement strand
TACCGGGCAACCACGGGGGGTTTGCCCCTACAAATATCGGGCAACCACGGGGGGTTTGCCCCTACAACAATTATCGGGCAACCACGGGGGGTTTGCCCCTACAAATATCGGGCAACCACGGGGGGTTCTTCTTAAAAAACACTACTCAATACCGAGAGCCGCCTTAGCATCTTTTATCGTTATCATCAGTGTCATTGGTGCAACAGGTGAAGGCGTAAACCCACAATTAGAGTAGAATTCCTTAGCCTCTTCCGAAATAGCATGAACCAGGATAGCCCAGATGCTAGCAATTGCCGCCGCTTGTAGAGTCCGCAAAACAGCATCGCGCACCAAAGCACGTCCAATTCCTTGCCCTTGCCAATTCAAGTCTACAGCCAGCCTGCCGATTACCATGACCGGAATCGGGTCTGGCATATTCCGGCGAACTTTACCTGAAGCCGTAGCATTTAAGACACTGCCGTTAGCAAGACAGTAGTAGGCAACTACTTTTTGTCCAACTGTCACTACATAAGTTCGCGATGCACCGCTGTCTTCATTTTTAAGCGCACGCTTGCGTAACCAATCATTTAATTCTGGATTACCGGAATCAAACTCTTCTAGCTGATGGTCTGGTTTTAGAGGTTGAGGAGCCTGCAAAGGCCGATTGGAGTCTACCACCGCTAATCCCACGGCGATGAAGTGGTTAGCAGCTGGCGCAGATTTTCATTGCTAGAAGGTGGCGCATCCAAGAGAGCCATAAATTCGGAGAACTTCTCATCATCGAGTAGAAACAATCGCCTCTCCAGTAAAATAGCTACGGCTTCCCGGTAAGCCGTTTCTAGCATAAAATCAGAGCGGTTCTTGCCCACAGCTGCTGCCGCAAGGTCGATTAAATCGCGTTGCTGGGAGTGTGTCCGGATGTTAATGGTGACATCGCGGTTGCGATTCCCCGATTGAGATGATGGTACTTGCGTCATTTCATCTCCTTTGTGTCTGCACAATGAGCCTACAAATATTGTATACACAATATCAACACAAATTCCAGCAGGGAAGTGGGTAACGGAAGGAACGCCGTTGCGTTTGATGGGGTAAATGGGGATGGGTTTTGGTGTTTAGAAGTTAACTAAAGGTGCTGTAATGGGTAAAAAATTGTTTTTTGCTTTGCTCAAAGGCATTTCAGTATCAGGAATTATCGGTGTAGCGTTGCTATGCGAGTCAGTAATATCCACCCCCAAACCCTCAGAAACCGGGTTTATTCTCACCAGATCTAATGAGCGGAAAGCCGGTTTATTACCCCATCAAAACACCATCATCGCCCAAAATAGCAGCAACTCAGAAGCAGATAGACTGTTGCAAGAGGGATTTCAACTATTTCAGCAAGGAACAGCAGAATCATTACGGGCAGCTTTGGAAAAGTGGGAAGCCGCCCGTCAACTCTATCGCGCCGCCGGGGATAAAGGAAAGGAAGCCTTAACCCTGCTGGGTATGGGCAGAATTAATGACGATCTGGGAGAAAAGCAGAAAGCCCTAGATTACTACAACCAAGCCTTACCCCTATTACGGGCGGTGGGGGATAGA
>DNGG01000035.1:17891-18288 GCA_003486675.1 Cyanobacteria bacterium UBA11372 | reverse complement strand
TATTACGGGCGGTGGGGGATAGAGGGGGGGAAGCCACAACTCTCCACAATATTGGCTCTGTGTACAACTCTCTGGGAGAAAAGCAGAAAGCCCTAGACTACTACAACCAAGCCTTACCCCTAAGACGGGCGGTGGGGGATAGAGAGGGGCAAGCCATAACTCTCAACAACATTGGCAATGTGTATAACTTACTGGGAGAAAAGCAGCAAGCCCTAGATTACTACAACCAAGCCTTACCCCTAAGACGGGCGGTAGGGGATAGAGGGGGGGAAGCCACTACTCTCACCAATATTGGCAGTGTGTACGACTCTCTGGGAGAAAAGCAGAAAGCCCTAGATTACTACAACCAAGCCTTACCCCTAAGACGGGCAGTGGGGGATAGAGGGGGGGAAGCCAC
>DNGG01000035.1:10675-17673 GCA_003486675.1 Cyanobacteria bacterium UBA11372 | reverse complement strand
AGGGGGGGAAGCCACTACTCTCAACAATATTGGCGCTGTGTACAACTCTCTGGGAGAAAAGCAGAAAGCCCTAGACTACTTGAACCAAGCCTTACCCCTGTTACGGGCTGTTGGGGATAGAGGGGGGGAAGCCAATATTCTCTATAATTTTGCCTACCTCAAACGCAGTCAAGGCAACCTCACCGAAGCCCTGACTGACATTGAAGCCGCCATTAAAATTGTCGAAGACCTCCGCACCAAAATCGGTTCTCAAGAACTTCGTCAATCCTACTTTGCCACCGTTCAGAATTATTACAAATTCTACATAGACCTACTGATGCAACTGCACCAGCAAAACCCCTCTAAAGGATATGATGGTCAAGCATTGCACATTAGCGATCGCGCCCGCGCCCGCAGTCTCCTCGAACTCCTCACCGAAGCTACCGTCAACATTCGTTCTGGTGCTGACCCCAAACTGTTAGAACAAGAACGCAATCTGCAACAACAACTCAACGCCTTTGAGCATCGCAGATATCAACTACAAAGCGGTCAGTTTAACGAACAAGAACTGAATGAAATTAAACAAAAAATCGATAATGTTCTCGCCCAACTCAAACAACTAGAAGCCCAAATTCGCACCACCAGTCCCCGCTACGCTGCGATCAAATATCCCGAACCGTTGAATCTACAACAGATTCAACAACAGGTACTCGATGACGATACGCTTCTTTTACAATATTCCCTTGGTGAAGAACGCAGTTATCTTTGGGCTGTCACTAAAAACAGCATTACCAGTTACTTACTTCCCAAACAAAGTGAAATAGAAGCAGCCGTCCAAACTTTCCGCGAATCTGTGACTAAAGATAGTGGCGCAACTCTCGATACTGGACTTTCACTGAGTCAAATACTGCTCGCCCCTGTGGCGAATCTATTGAGTAACAAACGCTTACTAATAGTAGGAGATGGGGCATTACAATATGTTCCCTTTGCTGCATTACCTATACCGACCTCTCCCCCAGCCCCTCTCCTGCAAGGAGAGGGGGGTAAGACTCCAACCTCTCTCCTGCAAGGAGAGGGGGTTTCTTCTCCCCCCTTCCCTCGCAGGGAAGGGGGGTCGGGGGGGATAGGTCTTATCCCTCTCCTCGTCCAAAACGAAATTGTTACTCTCCCTTCTATTTCTACAGTTGCGATTCAACGTCGCCAACTGCAAAATCGTTCCCCAGTCGCCAAAACCGTCGCGATAATTGCCGATCCGATTTTCAATCTCAAAGACGATCGCATGACAGGCAATCCACCCGCACCAACCCGCAATACATTATCCGATCTTAGCCTAAATCGCGCCACTCGGAACTTAGGTTTAGGGGAAGGGGGAGGCGGCAAAATATTCGATCGCCTCGCATTCACTCGCGATGAAGCTAATAAAATTATCGCCCTCGTTCCAGAAGCGCAACGTTTCCAAGCATTTGATTTTAATGCTTCTCGCCAAACAGCAACTAACCCCGATTTAGCCCAATATCAAATTATCCACTTCGCCACTCACGGATTAGTAGATCCGATCGATCCTGAATTATCAGGTGTAGTCCTATCTCTTTATGACCAAAAAGGCAATCCCGAAGATGGGTTTTTGCGCCTCCACGATATTTTTAACCTGAATTTACCGGCAGAATTGGTAGTTTTAAGTGCTTGCGAAACCGGATTGGGTGAAAATGTCAAAGGTGAAGGTTTAGTAGGCTTGACAAGAGGCTTTATGTATGCTGGTGCGAGGCGCGTGGTGGTGAGTTTGTGGAGTGTAAATGATGCTGCGACATCCGAATTAATGGCGAAGTTTTACCAGAAGATGTTGCAAGAGGGACAGAATCCAGTCAAAGCTTTGAGAGAAGCGCAATTGGAAATGTGGAATTCTCAAAATAGGCGATCGCCCCATTATTGGGCAGCCTTTACCGTGCAGGGAGATTGGCGGTAAGCGATCGCTGAAATCAGATTAGTGTATGCGATCGCTCCTACACCTACTCAATACAGCGATCGACGATAGGGTTGATTATCGTTCTATTTAATTTTAGCGATCGTTGAGGTGCAGTGATGATTAAACGTCTCAAAACAGCAGTAACTCAGAAACAACTTTGGTTGAGGTTAGTTCCACTGATTTCAATTTCAGGGATAACTTGCCTACTTCTAAACTCGCAATCTTTCGCCGCTATTGATAGGCAGATAGCTGTCAGGATAACCCAACAACCAGCTAACTCTGATGCGGCTGAACAAGTTTTTCAGGAAGGAGTCCAACTCTTTCAACAAGGAACAGCAGAATCACTGCGACAGGCAATTCCTAAATTTGAACAAGCAGTCATACTCTATCGTCAAGCGCGTGATAAACGCTCAGAAGGCGTATCTCTCCTTGCCCTTGGGCGTGTCTACGACTTATTGGGAGAAAAGCAGAAAGCCTTGGAATTCTACAACCAAGCTTTGCCCCTATATAGGGCGGTGGGAAATAGAGGTGGGGAAGCCATTACTCTCAATAATATTGGTGGTGTCTACTACTCATTGGGAGAAAAGCAGAAAGCCTTGGAATTCTACAACCAAGCTTTGCCCCTATTTCAGGCGGTGGGGGATAGAGGTGGGGAAGCGAATACTCTCAATAATATTGGCCTTGTCTACTCCTCATTGGGAGAAAAGCAGAAAGCCTTGGAATTTTACAACCAAGCTTTGCTTCTATATAAGGCGGTGGGGGATAGACGTGGGGAAGCCACTACTCTCCATAATATCGGCGCTGTCTACGACTCATTGGGAGACAAGCAGAAAGCGTTGGAATTCTACAACCAAGCTTTGCCCCTATCTCAAGCGGTGGGGGATAGAGGTAGGGAAGCGGTTACTCTCAATAATATTGGCTTAGTCTACAACTCATTGGGAGAAAAGCAGAAAGCGTTGGAATACTACAACCAAGCTTTGCCCCTATTACGGGCGGTGGGGGATAGAAGTGGGGAAGCCGGTACTCTCAATAATATTGGCCTTGTCTACTCTTCATTGGGAGAAAAGCAGAAAACGTTGGAATACTACAACCAAGCTTTGCCCCTAAGACGGGCGGTGGGGGATAGAGGTGGGGAAGCCACTACTCTCAATAACATTGGCTCTGTCTACGCCTCTTTGGGAGAAAAGCAGAAAGCGTTGGAATACTACAACCAAGCTTTGCCCATATTACGGGCGGTGGGGGATAGACGTATGGAAGCCACTACTCTCACTAATATTGGTGGTGTCTACGACTCATTGGGAGAAAAGCAGAAAGCCTTGGAATACTACAACCAAGCTTTGCCCCTATCACGGGCGGTGGGGGATAGAGGTGAGGAAGCCAGGACTCTCTTTAACCTCGCCTTCTTACAACGCAGCCAAGGCAACCTGAAAGAAGCATTAAGCCTGATGGAGAACTCCATAGCCATTGTTGAAGACCTCCGCACCAAAATTGGCTCCCAAGAACTCCGGGCTTCCTACTTCGCCACCGTCCAAGATTACTACCAGTTCTACATCGACCTGCTGATGCAACTGCATCAACAAAACCCCTCCCAAGGATACGATGCTCTTGCCTTCCATGCCAGCGAACGCGCCCGCGCCCGTAGTCTCCTCGAACTCCTCACCGAAGCTAACGCCAACATCCGCTCTGGTGTTGACCCCAAACTATTAGAACAAGAACAAAGATTGCAACAACAACTCAACACCTTCGATCATCAAAGGTATCAATTACTGAGCAGCGAACATACGCAACAACAACTCGATGAAATTAAACAAAAAATCGATACGGTTTTGACTCAACTTGACCAACTCAAAGCCCAAATTCGCGTCACCAGTCCCCGTTACGCTGACCTGAAATATCCCCAACCCTTAAACTTACAGGAAATTCAACAACAGGTACTCGACGACGATACCCTACTTTTACAATATTCCCTCGGCGAAGACCGCAGTTACCTGTGGTTAGTGAGCAAAAACAGCATCACCAGTTACGTTCTTCCCCCGCGCAGCGAAATCGAAGCCGCCGCCCAAACCTTCCGTCAATCTCTCACTTCCAGTGCAGCAAAATTGGAAAGCGGACTCCCCCTGAGTCAGATAATTCTCGCCCCTGTTGCATCTCAATTGGGCAATAAACGCTTACTGATTGTCGGGGATGGGGTATTGCAATCTGTTCCCTTTGCCGCATTGCCAATTCCTGGGAATATAAAGATGTCGGTTTCCCATTCATCTGAGCGGGAAATTAACGATTTAGAAGACTTTGCGTTGGCGATTTCAACCCGCCCGGAAATCAATTTCCGGGCTAATAGCCAAAGTCCGTTAAAACGGACTAATTCCTCACAATTTGCCATCGGTTTCAACCGACTTGAGCTACTTGGCTCGTTCCCAGGTTCTACCTGGGAATGCTGTTTTGGAGGCTCTGCCTCTTGCGTATACCAGAGGCAGAGCCTCCAGATCTGCGTTACCAGGCCGGAGCCTGGTAACGAGGTGAAATGGACTAATTCAGCGCAATTTCCAGTCGGTTTAAACCGACTTCAGCTATTAGCCGGGGATTTGAATCCCCGGCGGATGGCAGATACAAACGAATCCAATTCTTACAAACCTTTATTAGTCCACAACGAAATCATTACTCTCCCTTCTGCTTCAACGGTTGCGATTCAACGCCGCCAACTGCAAAACCGTGCCACTGCTGCCAAAACTGTTGCGGTAATTGCTGACCCCATCTTCGCTGCTAATGACTCTCGCCTCGCTGGCGCTCCCACCCAACCAATTCCTGAAACACTCAACAATTCTGCCCTAACTCGCGCTACCCGTAATTTGGGTTTAGGGGATAGTGCCAAGGTATTTGACCGTTTGCCAAACACTCGTATTGAAGCAGAGAAAATCCTCGCCCTGGTTCCGAACGCTCAACGGCTGCAAGCTTTGGACTTTGATGCCTCTTTTGCCAAGGCTACTGACCCCAACTTAGCTCAATATCAGATCGTTCATTTAGCGACTCATGGCTTAGTCGATCCAGTCAATCCTGAATTATCGGGCATTGTGCTGTCTCTATTCGACCAACAAGGCAAATCCCAAGATGGCTTCTTGCGCCTGCACGATATTTTTAACCTGAATTTGCCTGCGGAATTGGTGGTTTTGAGTGCTTGCGAAACTGGATTGGGCAAAGAAGTGAAAGGAGAAGGTTTGGTGGGCTTGACAAGAGGCTTTATGTATGCTGGTGCGAGGCGCGTGGTGGTGAGTTTGTGGAGTGTGAATGATGCGGCGACTTCGGAGTTAATGGCGAAGTTTTATCAGAAGATGTTGCAAGAGGGACAGAATCCAGTCAAAGCTTTGAGAGAGGCGCAATTGGAGATGTGGAATTCTGGACAATGGCGATCGCCCTATTATTGGGCAGCATTTACCGTTCAGGGAGATTGGCGGTGAGCGATCGCTTGTTGCAGATTAAGTAGGTGAGTATAAATAAACTGAACGCACCGGCGGGCGAGACGCCCACCCCACAAGAGAGCTGAAATTCTTGTGGTTTGGGCATTGGAGCCTGCCCTATGCAATCGCCCACCCCACAAGAGAGCTGAAATTCTTGTGGGGTGGGCATTGGAGCCCGCCTTTGAGGAGAGTTTTTGGAGAAGTCTAATATGCGATCGCACCACCCCTAAAAGAATACGCGATCGCCTTAAGAAAGGAATAATCCCCATAAATAAATTAAGGATATTTAATTTTGACAAGTGTGTTAATTTGATATCCTAAACATTATATGAACGATTTAATTGCCGATGCTCTAATTCCCGAAACAGCTCTATCAGTCGCTGGTTTGACCGATTATATCCGCTTCCTACTGGAGCAGGATGACCAACTGCGACAAGTTTGGGTGTTTGGGGAAGTTTCTAGTATCAATCGCCATCGCAGCGGACTGTTCTTTACCCTGCAAGATTCTGAGGGCAAAGCGGCGATTAGCTGCGTTGTCTGGACGAGTCAAATCGATCGATTGGCAACGTTGCCGGTGCCGGGAGAACAGATAATTGTTTTGGGCAGCATCCGCCTATATCCGCAACGAGGACAGTATCAAATAACAGTTTGGCAAGCTTTACCAGCTGGGGAAGGTTTGCGAAGTCTGCGCTACCGTCAGTTACGTTCTAGACTGGAAGCGGAAGGATTGTTTGCACCAGAAAGAAAGCGCATTTTACCAACTCATCCTCAAACTATTGCTGTGGTTACTTCGCCCCAAGCTGCTGCTTGGGGAGATATTAAACGCACGCTCAAGCAAAGATATCCCGGTTTACAGGTATTATTTTCACCGGCTCAAGTGCAGGGCGAGCAAGCGCCACTATCGATTGTACGAGCAATTGAACGAGTGGTGCGCGATCGCCGCTCGGAAGCAATCATCCTATCCCGGGGAGGTGGCGCGGTTGAGGATTTGGAATGTTTTAACGATGAAAGAGTGGTAAGAGCGATCGCTACTTGTCCAATTCCCATTGTCACAGGTATCGGACACCAGCGCGATGAATCCTTAGCCGATCTGGTGGCTGATGTTTGCGCCCATACTCCCACAGCAGCAGCTGAACTTGTTGTACCCGAATTGGCGGAACTTTATAGCGAACACCAGCAACGCATTGCCGATTTACAAGAGGCAGTGCAACAACGAAAGCAGGCGGCGGAAGGTAAACTAGAACAGTTGCGATCGCGCTTGCTCAGGTTGCGGTTAAACAAGCAAATTGAACGGGAAAAAGATGCGATCGCTCTATTGCGTCAGCAGCTTGTACAATCAGCCAGGCGGCGTCTCGAACAAGCTACTCAACACTGTCATTTCTTGCAGCAAAAGTTGGCTTCTCTCGATCCTAAAGCTGTTCTGCAACGCGGTTATGCCGTCGTCAGGGAGGAAAATGGGAGTATTGTTCGTTCTTCGACTGAGTTAGCATTAGGAGAAGAGTTGTTTATTCTGTTGGGGCAAGGGCGGGTTAAAGTTAAAGTTATTGATATTTTGGAAATTGAACCGCCATAGACGCGCAGCGGCTTCCCGTAGGGTAGACGCC
>DNGG01000035.1:0-10477 GCA_003486675.1 Cyanobacteria bacterium UBA11372 | reverse complement strand
GACGCCAAGAACGCCAAGAAGATTAAAGAAGGTTTATTTATGGTTAAGTCTCGCAATTCTTCTAATCAGCCTGAAATCCCGCTTCAAGCAGAGTTTAACTATGAAGAAACGGTGGAAAAAGTAGAATCAATTATAGCACAAATTGAAGCGGGTAAGTTAGATTTAGCTGCTGTTTTTGACGAATTCAACGCAGCGGTTGAATACTTGCGTCAATGTGAAAGTTTTCTGCAAGAGAAACAGCAAAAAATGGATTTATTGATTGAGACTCTGGAGGATACACCAGAATCTTTTTAAATTGGCTAATAGCTAATAGCTAATAGTTAATGGAAGGTCAATTAGCAAGCTTGCAATTAGCAATTAGCACTGAAGTTTTTGACGTTCAAGTTCTAAAGCTGCTACCACTCGTTGATATTCGGTTTCTAACTGGGCGAATTGTTCGGGGGAATAAGCGATCGCACCAGATCTGCCCATGTTTTCCAGTTGTTTGCACATCTCGGCAAAGGTGTTGGCGCCAAAGGTAGCGCTCATCGATTTTAAAGTATGAGCGGCTATGTCTAGTTTAGGTGGATCGAGTTGGGCGATCGCTTCGCGGATGCTTTCCATCAGTTGTGAAGTTTCTCTCAAGTAACCATCAATCATGTCTCTGAGAAATTCATCGGGATTATCTGGAACTGCTGTGCGGAGATTTTGAATCGCATTTTGATCTAACATTGCAGCAACGTTGTTATCTTTTGGATTAATCGGTTGACATTTGCTTAAAGCTGCTTTGAGGTCTTCCAAGCGAATCGGTTTGGTGATATAATCTTCCATTCCCGCTGCGAAACACTCTTGGCGATCGCTCTCTAAGCTACTAGCAGTCATGGCAATAATTTTAGGACGATTTCCATCTACCCATTGTTGATAAATACGACGAGTGGTTTCTACTCCATCCATAAAGGGCATTTTCATATCCATCAACACGACATCGTAGGATTTGCGGTGCATTGCTTCTAATACTGCTACACCGCTACTGGCTACATCTGCTTCATAACCTAATTGCTTGAGCATCTGCAAAGCAAGTTTTTGGTTAAAAATATTATCATCTGCCAACAATATCCGCAAATTGGTAGTTGGTGATGGGTAATTGGTGATGGGTAATTCTTTGGGAGCATTATCGATTACTGATGAGCGATCGCTCTGTTCGGCGTAAGTATATTCTACGCCCAAATACTCTGCTATTTTTTCCAGGATGGTGTTTTCTTGAAATGGTTTTCGCACAAAGTCATCGCAGCCAATAGATAGAGCTATCGAGCGTTCTTCTTCAAAGGCATTGGCGGTTAAAGCGATGATAATGGGTGGATTATTCCAATTTTTTGCTCTAATTTCTCTAGTGGCGGCATAGCCATCCATTACAGGCATTCGCATATCCATCCAGATTAAATCGGGTAACCACTTTTCTACTAGCGCGATCGCTTCTTCTCCGTTGGTTGCTTCTTTAACTTCAAAGCCGAGGGGCAACAGCAATTGAACTAATAACTGACGGTTAGCCCATTTATCTTCTACTACTAAAATTCGGTAATTCCGTTGTCCGGGTGCTAAACCGATGATTCGATGCTCAATTTTAGCCTGCTGAATTTCAGAACTTTCAGCCGGTTTAACTTGAATGTGGAAGTTGAAGCTCGTGCCAAGTCCTACCGTACTCGTAACGCTAATATCTCCCCCCATCAATTTCACGAATTTGCGGCTAATGGGTAATCCCAACCCGCTGCCTTCTTGCGATTTTAGCCCGGTTTCGGTTTGAGCAAATGGTTCAAACAACTTTTCTATTTCTTCTGCATAAATGCCTGGACCTGTGTCTTCAATTTCAAATTGAAGTGTCAGTTTTTCTGTGCTATTAACAGGAAACGTCGAACTAACTACTGACACTCTTAGAATCACAATTCCTTGCTGTGTAAATTTAATCGCATTTCCCAATAAATTAATTAAAACTTGGCGGAGTTTGCTTTCATCGGTGCAGATATATTGGGGCAAGTCTTGAGGTCGCTCGAAAATTAGTTGCAGGCTTTTTTCTGCGGCTTTTATTTCGAGCATCTCTTGGATCGAATTCAGCAGGCGATACAGGTCGAAGCTATTTTCATTTAAAGTTGTTTGTCCGGCTTCGATTTTGGACATTTCCAAAACATCGTTAATTAAGGTTAGTAAATGCTCGCCGCTGCGGTTAATAATGCTGAGGTTTTCTTGCTGCTCAAAATTAAGAGAATTATCGCGGCTCATCAATTGGGTAAAGCCTAAAATGGCGTTGAGCGGCGTCCGCAGTTCGTGACTCATGTGCGCGAGAAAGTCGCTTTTAGCTCGGTTGGCTGCATCTGCGGTTTCTTTGGCTTTTTTCAGTTGTGCTAGCAATTGCGCTTGTTGTAGTGCAACTCCTAATTGGTTGCCCAACTGAGTCAGCAAGCTGACATCAATTGGTTCCCATTGACGCGGTTCTGAATGTTGGTAAGCTGCTAATAATCCCCACAGTTTCTCACCCACAAAGACGGGAACGACGATGTAAGCTTTGATTTGAAATTGTTGGAGAATTTCGAGGTGACACTCGCTCATTCCGGCATTATAAATATCGTTGACGGCAGCGTTTTCGTGGTTGCGAAATCTGCCGCCAGCAGTTTCTTGCAGGTAGGTATCAACCCAAGGAAGGTTATAGTTTTCTTGCACGAAAGGTATCCACCCTTCTGTAACTGACTCGAAGACAAATTCACCATCCCAGTTGGGTTTGAACTGATAGAAGGCGACGCGATCGCATTTGAGAATTTGTCTTACTTCTGAGGTAGTAACTCTGAAAATAACGTCAATGTCTAAACTGAGGCGAATTCTTTCAATCATCCTGCCGAAGGCACGTTCCCGTTCGGCAATTTTAGTTTGTTGCTCTTTTTGTGCCTGCACTTGTGTAAGTAATACTTGCAGTTCTTCTGATTGGTTTTGCGCTTGTTTCAGCAATTTTGCTTGTTGCAGGGCTACCCCTAACTGAACGGCAATATGTATGACAAATTCAATTTCTTTTTCTTGCCATTGGCGGGGAGAAGAACATTGGTGAATGCACAGCAATCCCCAAAGTTCTTCTCCTTTCAACAAAGGTACGACCAAATTCGCTCTCACCTGGAACCGTCCCAAAATAGCTAAATGACAATCTTGCAGTCCCAGTTCGTAGACATCGTTTGCTGCCCATATCCGCCCCTTTTGATAGTATTGGGCGGCGTTTTTACCAAAACAGTCGTCTTTAACTTTGGCTGCGATCGCTGAAGCAAAATCGGGTAAAACATCCTCGGCAACAAATTCGCTTTCACAGTATTCGGTACCAGGAATAAAGCGCAACATTGCCACTCGATCCGCATTTAGTAGTTGACGCACTTCGGTGGCAGTGGTTTGGAAAATTGTATCAATATCTAAGGTTTGGCGAATTTTTTCCACAACTTTAGCGATCGCTTTTTCCCGTTCTGCTTCTGTGGCTAATTCGTTCGCTCTCTGGCGCAACTGAGCTTCTAAGGTTGTTTCCAGTACGTTTGACTTTTGTTCCGCCTGTCTGAGTAATTCTGATTGCTGTACGGCGACGCCTAACTGACTGCCTATTTGAACCAAAAAATTAATATCTGCTGCTTCCCAATGCCTCGGATCGGAATTTTGGTAAGCTGCTAGCAATCCCCATAATTGCTGCCCTTGATAAATGGCAATTATGGCGTAAGCTTTTGCTTGGATGCTCTCAAGTACTTCCAGATAGCAGTCAGAAAATCCGGCTTTGTAGATATCGTCAACAACGCGAAATCTCTCGCCTCTGCTGTAGGAACCTCCCCCAGTTTCTTGCAGGTAGGTATCGACTATTTGAGGGTTGGCTAACAGTTTAACGCTACATTCGTTGATGGTTTGGCGCAGTTTTGGGTTCTCTACTTGCTGTTGGAATATGGAGAGCCAACCTGGGGCAACTGATTCTACAACAAATTCACCGCTCCAGTCGCGGTTGAAGCGATAAATCCCCACTCGATCTGCTTTAATTAACTGGCGCACTTCAGAAACAGTGGTCTGGAAAATTGCGTTAATATCGAGCGATCGCCTAATCTTGTCTATAACGGCTGCAACGGCTTTCTCCCGTTCCAAGGTTTTAGCCAACCGCTCTGATTGCATCCGCATTTCTTTAACTGCTTCTGCCTGCTGCAATGCTAAACCTAATTGGTTGCCTATTTTAGTCAAAAACTTAATTTCCCCTTGCTGCCAGCGACGCGGCTCGCTATTGTGGTAAGCTGCTAACAAACCCCACTGTTTTTCCCCTACATATATAGGTGCAACGCAATAGGAGCGCAATTGTATCTGCTCTAGCAGTTGATAAATATCATCGACGGCAAAGCTTTGCTGAGGATGGGCGAGGAAATCAAACAAACTAAATAAATTAGAAATCTCACCCTCCCTCTCGGAGTTGAAGCAATGAAGTACCACGCGATCGCACTTCAATAGCTGTCTCGCTTCTTCGGTTGTATTGGCGATGATCGCTTCAATATCCAAATTAGCGCGGATTTTGGCAATCAACTGCTCTAAAACTGCTTCCTGCTGCTCTTCTGTGGCTAATGCTTCTGCTTGTTTTTGCCACTGCTCTGCTAGCTTTGTTTCCAGTTGTGCAGATCGCTGCTGCGCCTGTAACAGTAATTCTGCCTGTTGCAGTGCTACTCCCACTGGCGCTGCAATTTGGGTTACCCACTCAATTTCCTGCGCTTGCCATTGCCTTTTGTCCCCGCATTGGTGAATGCACAGCAACCCCCATAAGCGATCGCCTGTATAAATCGGTGCAACTAACTCGGATCTCACCTGAAACCGGGTCAGCATTAACAGATTATAATCCGATCTCTCAGCTTTATAAACATCCTCGGTTGCCCTCACATTCCCTAGTTTACCTTCGCTAGCATCTCCATTGGAGACAACCTCAACTGCTTCATTCAATACCGAATGCCATTCAGGTAACACATCTTCCGCGACAAATTTACCCCGATAGCAAGAGTCTGTTTCAAAGTACAATATTGCCACCCGATCCGCCTTAAACAGTTGGCGAACTTCTTTGACCGTTGTCTGAAGAATACTCTCGCCATTAAAACTTTGCCCAATTTTGCCTAGCGCAGTTAACAACGCTTTTTCCTGACTTATTTGAGTTGGTATAGGGATGACAACCTGTTCTAATTCTGCAACTTTTTGACGCAATCTTGTCAGTTCTTGCATCAATGTTTCCACAGTTTTTATATCCAATTCTACATAATCTTTATTTGGCATTTTATTAAACCCCATCGTTCTTAGTCGCTCCTAAATAATTTCCTCTCTTACTTTATCTTTATACTTCTCTAATCAATCCTTTTTTTTCTACTTAATTTTCAATCGTAAATAATCAGCTGTTAAATTTCACGAAATGTTGGTAACTTTCCCAGCAGCCTTGCTGGGAAGAGAGAATGCTCGCTATATTTGTCCGCTCGCCCCTTCTTTTCTTCCTGATAAATATTTCTTGATAATTTACTATATCTTAGGTTACATAAATTTATCCAACTTCTGCAACTTCTCAACCACCCCATTTGGCTGGAGAAAAAATGCTGCCGTTATATCGAACTTGGGTATTGTTATAGTAGAGATAGAGGAAAATTACATAGATAATTTTCTATGGGTTGAGTAAAAGAATTCGACGCCAGAGCGTTAAAATAACTTGGTTGTAGGTTGGATTAAAATCGGGTAGTTGATCAAAACCCAACCTCAGCGCCAAATAGCTCACCACCAGCGGCGAGGATTGAAAAACCATCCATTTTGTTTAGGAGGAGTAGGCAAAGGGCCGCGACCTCGCAATACTGTCCAAGTGATGGGATCTATCATACCGTTGGCTCTTAACTTATGTTTTTTCTGAAAAGCGATCGCTGCCTGTTCGGTATCCACATCAAACACACCATTCCGGCGCAGGTTATAACCCAGCACTTGCAGCAATCCTTGCAGTTCGTATACATCAGCACCCGTATGTCCGCTCCGCAGGATGCGAGATCCAGGTTGGACGGTTGTCTTTAATGCTACCCAAGTTTTGGCATCTACGACGCCATTAATTCTCAACCCTTGTTGTTTTTGAAACGCCTTCACCGCAGCTTCTGTCATGCACCCAAAGTCTCCATCTACCTTCAAGTCGAAACCATGAGCGCGCAAAAGCTCTTGCAATTGGGCTACCCCAGGGCCACAATCCCAAGGATATAAGTTTGGACCTGTTAAAGCATCGGCGGCTTCATTGATTAATCTCAAATTAGTAGCATTCATGACACTATCCCCCCAGTGAGATTGTTTCCCAGCTTGCAAGCCGTTTGATATACTATTTCCCTGCCGTACATATACGGTCAGCAAAGTTAGCAGCGTTACTTTGTCGCCGGATCGGTGCGAACAAGCAAAAATTACGCCCGGTATGGACGATCGGCTTTACCCCGAAGCGCGATTGTGTGTAGCGGTGATTCAGGGAAACAGTATGGCAGCGCCAGACTTGAAACAAATCTTATCAAACATAGATGAAAAAAATGCGATCGCTCAGATCTTGCACCAGTTACCACGAGCCGACGGTGCAGATGTGCAGATGTGCAGAGGGGAATAATATCACGTCCGGTTTAATCAGGAAAATCGGTTTTTTTATCCCACTATCTCTTTTCTATTAAGCGATACTTCCTCGCTTGCGAGTTTCCTTATAAGAAGTGCCGACGTTTCTTAAACCAGCTTTGATCATTTGTTGTTCTAGCATGGCAAAGAAACGGGCGCGATCGCTCCCGGTAACCACCGCCTGATTGTGCGCCTCGGCAAGCGTTATCGGATAACCATAACCTTTCTGCACTTGCGCCAGCATCAGACTTAGGGCTTGATCGAACATCACCGCATCTTCTGCTACCCAAGCAGGCATGTCAATCCGCGCAATTTCCGCCCCGACGTGGACGTAGCAAAAATAAATACTCTGTTCTTTTCCGTACAAATCCAAAATCTTCGCCCCACTGCGCCACAACGGACTGCGCTGTCCCGGTTGCAGTTGAGATAACCAGAACCGCGCATCCCGCAAAGGGTCAAAAACTTGGCAGGGAAGTTTGTCTAAATTATTACAATAAGTTTGACAGTTAGGCACCGGATGCGGACAAACCGGCAGGCGTAAAAAATTCATCGCCTCGCTGCTGCGAGAAGCGCTGAGATAGCCGATCAGGGGAATTCCCGCAGCGCGGATTTGTTCCCAAGCGGCAAAAATTGGGGTGAGGATGCGATCGCGCGCCTCCGAAGGCAACTGTTCCAAAAACCAATAAATCAGCGATCCATCCACCATCGCCAAAGTCGGCACATTGGTAATTGGTAATTGGTCATTGGTAATTGGTAATTGAGGATTTTTCGATTGCTCTTCTTGACTTTTTGCCCAGCTTGTGCATAGTTCAGCTAAAGCCACAGTTTCCGAGGCAGTACGCCAATAACCCAACCATTCCTCAATGCGAATGCCCCATTGACGAGAGATATTTAAATCGTCAGTTTTGTAGAAAACTTCTGGGAGGCTATCCATAAATGGATGGCGACTTTGCCCGTAATGCAACACCACTCGGCCTATATTAATTAGATAGCAATAGGCAATTTCGTGGTGACTGGGAGCCATTTGGGAACCGTCCGTAGCGATGACGGTGTGAGCTTTTGGCGGAATGGCAATTTCGACACGGGTATCTAAAGGTTCAACGGGTACGGCGGCGGTGAAGAGGAGGCGATCGCGCCACTGTTGTTGTAGCTGGACTAATTCCGATTGTTGGGAGAGCGATCGCAAAAGCAAATTGGTTGCTAATTCCAATCTTTTGCGAGAAGCAGCAGTCTCAGCATTCATGTGCTGACTGATACCCTGCATTTGCCGCGCCACTTTAGTTAGGTCTAGCATAAGATTGAAAAATTAGAACCCGCTTAGATGCTAGCTTATCCGAAAAAAGGATCTCCGCGTCAATCATGGTTGATTTTACATCTTGCAACGAACGATTAAAATCGCGCCTATACAAACAAAACCTGCCTACGCAGGTTTTAAATACTTTGCTTTTCTTATAGTCCGCGCAGGCGGACTTTGTTTGTGTAGCCGCGATTTTAATCGTTAAGGCATATTCGGGGATAGCAATCATACAAATTAAACACACATTTATAAAATACCATTGCCTCATGTCCGAACAAAAACCAAACGACAAACCCACATTCAGCAGCTTTATTGATTGGTGTCAGAACAAAGATAGCCTTTCAGAAGAGGCATGGAATACGGTTGAAGCGTTGTTAAAGGATGCTTGCACTTCGGATTGTAATGAAGCGGATCGGATACTTTCAAATTGTACTAAACTTAGTATTTTTAGTGACTATGACCTCATTTCAGACCTTAGTCCGCTGTCAACCTTGACCAACCTGACTGAACTGTATCTCGATGACAATCAAAATTCCGATCTCAGTCCGCTGTCAACCCTGACCAACCTTACCAAACTTAGTATTTCTTTTAGCTATAGGTTTGAAGTCATTTCCGATCTCAGTCCGCTGTTAACCTTGACCAACCTGATTGAACTGTGTATCTGGAACAATAAAAATTCCGATCTCAGTCCGCTGTCAACCCTAACCAATTTGACTTTCCTTAATCTCTACGTCAATCAAAATTCCGATCTCAGTCCGCTGTCAACTCTCACCAACCTGACCTCACTGGTTCTAGGTCACGGTCGAATTTCCAATCTCAGTCCGCTATCAACCTTGACCAATCTGACCTGGCTGTGTATCTGTGACAATCCAGTTTCCGACTTGAGTCCACTGTCAACCTTGATCAACCTAACCGGACTGAATATCGGCAAAGATAAATCTGACCCATTCGGCTACGAGTTCAGCGGTCAGATTTCTGATCTTCGTCCGCTGTCAACCCTAACCAACCTGATCTACCTGAATCTCAATGACAATCAAATTTCCGATCTTCGTCCGCTGTCAACCTTGACTAACCTGACAATACTAAATCTCAATGACAATCAAATTTCTGATCTTAGTACGTTATCAACCTTGACTAACCTGACAATACTTGATCTCGGTCGAAATCAAATTTCTGATATTCGTCCACTGTTAACCCTGACCAACTTGACCAAACTGAATCTAGATCGCAATCCAATTTCCGACCTGAGTATAGCGCCACACGAAGAAAAGTGGCACGCTCTCTGCCAAAAGCCAATCGATCCTCAAAAAGCAAAAGAAGCCATAAAATCTGCCTACGCAGTTATTGGCAAAGCCGAACCTGAGATTATTTTTTGCACTAGCCCATCATACGCAGCTATTGCGTCATTACGTCCATGTGAGAGCTTGGGAAAACCACTACCAGACGAATTGTTTGAAGTAACAAGGAAACTACTGAGTACGGAACTGTGGGATTCTTTATGTTGGCTAATCGTATTTCAACCCGGACAGGAAATCAGAGAAAAACTGGGGGAAAAGTTGTATGATGACGGCTTCAAGGTAGAGAGTTACATTACCCCGGAAGACCTGATTACAACGATCGCCCTAACTGAATACTGTATCTCTAAATTAGGTTGCGTACTCGATAGAGAAACAGAGAAAGCGTTTCACTGTCTCAACCAGCTTTTCGAGCATTGCGGCTGGATCTGGGCATATGAGAATGTTTGTATTGTATGCGATCGCCCCACTCAACTCCTTTTCGACAATCAATATCGCCTCCACGCCGAAGGACAACCCGCAATCCAGTTTTCCGATGGATACAGCTTATATTCCTATCACGGAGTAACCTTACCAGAAGAATACGGCAAAATCCATCCAAACAATTGGCAATCCGAATGGATTTTATCTGAACAAAACGCCGAACTCAGACGAGTGCTAATTCAAGGCATTGGTTACTCCCGAATTTGTCAGGAATTAGCAGCCCAAGAATTAGATACTTGGCGAGAATATACCTTGCTAAAAATTGATAACGATGTAGATGATGAGCCAGTTTATTTATTAAAAATGACCTGCCCCAGCACCGGACACATTCACGCCTTGCGCGTACCACCCGAAATGCAATCCGCACGGGAAGCTATTCGCTGGGTAAATTGGGATATCGATCCAGAAGAATTTTCAGTCGAGACTTAGCGATCGCATTTCCCAAACCTATACCTTGAAATCATTACCGCCAGCCGGGGCGGGTTTAACGACATATCTCGTGGTTCCACTTCATTGTTGGTAAAACCCGCCCCTACTTGCATAACCATTGCTAACGGACATGATATGAAATAAATTTCAAGCTTAAAGCTAAAACCTGTTTTAACAGGTTCAAAATAATTTTATATTCCGAGTTTTGTAGGGGCGGGTTTTACCAACCAATTTTGGGCATCGCGAAATATGTCGTTAAACCCGCCCCGGCTACCTGCGAAATTTATTCCTGGGGTGATGCAACAGGTGGAAAATAATTCTATATTCCCAGATTTGTAGGGGCGGGTTTTAC
>DNGG01000517.1 GCA_003486675.1 Cyanobacteria bacterium UBA11372 | reverse complement strand
ATATAAACCCGCCCCGTCTTGATAGTGATATTCATGCTTGCTTACAGATTTATCCTATATTGCGATTGATGTAGGGGCGGGTTTTACAGACTATCTTTGGGGAAGGCAGATATCCTATATAAACCCGCCCCGTCTTGATGCAGCGGACAGGATATAAATTAGGTCAGGAGGGTAAGCGATCGCTTTAATTATCATCCTTGTTTTAGCTCCTCAATTAAGTGTCCCATTGCATCTAAGGTTCTTTGCGCCGTATATAAGGCTGCTTCGCTAGCTTGTGTTGCTTGCCTTAATGCTTCGACTAAATTTTCCAAAATCTTGACGTTCGTGTATGTATTAATGCTGTTTTGATGATGTCCCTCGGATGGATTTGGCGGCATATGAGGAAGGATATCAGTTTTTACGGGGAAAGATTCTTCTATGTAGGCGATCGCTTGCCAATCCAATCCCAATTTATCGCTAATTTCTACAAAATAATTGTGCTGAACAGGTTTTCCATTAACAAAGTTGCCGATGGTGTTTCTACACATTCCCATCTCAGTAGCAAAAGACCTCTGGCTAGGAAAACCATTACGCTTGAGAGCTAGTTTCACTTTAGGAATATAGTTTTGGGCAACTCGGCTTGATTTTGACATAACTGAATCCTCGGAAAGTTTCGTGGTTGCTACTGAGTGTTGATCGTGCCTACAACGAATTCCGGATTTTAACCCGCATAGACTGCATATATTGCGATTAAAGCATTTGTTATTATGTGGGTTTTACAGACTATCTTTGTATAAGGCAGACATCCTATATCAACCCGCCCCGTCTTGATGCGAGGCTCGATGCCTCCGGAGATGATATGAATTAGGTGAAGAGGGTAAGCGATCGCAATTCCCACCAGCGACTGATTAAACTCGCCCGTGAAATTGACACAATCGCAACAGATGAGGTGTTAATGCGGCGCGGCGAAGGCTGGGAATATGATTAGATCCTGGATGGTAATTGGCGCGGTAACTTTTTTAGTGGCGCTGGGTAGTAACATAATTACGCCAAATGATGTCAAGTGGTTCAAACGCTTGCAGCGTCCCAAGTGGCTAACTTTTGAACCTGCCATCCCGATTATTTGGACGATTATTTTTATTTGTGGTGCTTGGTCGGCTTATATTGTTTGGGAAAAAGACCCAGGCAGCCCTAGCACCTGGCTGCTGATGGGCTTTTACCTTTTAGTCGAAATTGCGATCGTCGCATTTAACCCGGTGATGTTAAGGCTTCGCAGTCTTCAAGCAGGCACGATTGTCGGGGGAGTTGGTGCCATTTTGGGTGTCTTGCTTACCTTAACCGTTTGGCAAATTTCCGGGTGGGCGGCTTTGTTGCTAGTCCCCTATATAATATGGAGTCCCATCGGAACTTACACCACTTGGGAAATGAGTCGCCTTAACCCGGAATCAAAATAGGGCACCCTGAATGTTGATTCACTACTGCACTTGCTCAACGACGACAGAACCTTCCGGTTCTACATTGTCACGCAATGCTTGGTAAAGCATTTGGGAATATTGTCTAGCAATAATTTCCAACGTGAAGTTTGATTTGAGGTAGCGCCGCCCCGCTTTCCCCATCTGATGCGCCAGTTCGGGATCTTTAGCCAAGTGGCGAATATACTCAGCTAGCCCCTGGGCATCATGATTCTGGAAAGCCGCACCGCAATCTGCGTCGTCTATCAGCTGGCGTAAATAGGAATGTTCTTCACAGATCACCCCTACCGGACGCCCTGCTGCCAAGATACCGTAAAGTTTGCTGGGAGCAACCAATCCTTCCATTCCCGGACTGATGCTGACTAAAGATAAGTCACAAGCCGTCAGGGAGTAGGGAAGGTATTTTTTGTCTTGGTAGGGCAAAAATAAACAATTGGTCAAGCCCAGAATTTCGGCTTGCTCCATGCAAATTTTACGCTTGGCACCGTCGCCGATGAAGACAAATTGGATCGGCTCATTTCGCAGCAAACTTGCCGTTTCCAGAATCGTCTCCATGTCGTGACAGCGCCCCATGTTGCCGGAGTAGAGAACGGTAAATTTGTCAACTAAATTGTGCTTGTGGGCAAACCAATTATCTTGTTTTGGCAGGGGGACGATTAAATCTGGATTGGCCCAACTGTGAATTACGGCAATTTTGTCAGCCACCTCTGGGCATTTTGCCACAATCCGTTTTTCCATGCTGGGGCTGAGGACGATGAGGCCAGAGGAATTTTTCCAGATTTCTTGGTTAACGAGGTGCCAAAAGCGAACCATCCAGTGGGTTTCGGGGACGACTTGCAGCTCGACGGCGACATCGGGATACAAGTCGTAGAGCAAACAAACGTAGGGCAGCTTAAAGATTAGATGGGCTAAATAGCCCAGTAAAGGTAAAAAGGGCGGTGCGGTGGTGAGGAGCAAAACATCGCCCCGCCAGCAGCTTTTGAGTAAATGGAATGCCGAACGCAGGCAAAATAAAAGACCGTTGATGGCTTTGCCGCGAATTCGTTTGGGCCAAAGTCTGGCGGTGCGCGATCGCCTAATCAGCAGTTTGTCTTTTCGTTCGATGGTTGGAGCTGATTTTTTTTGGAAGGCGTAACCAGGCTGTCCTGTAAAAACATGCACTTGGGCGCCAGTATTTCTCAACTGAATCGCTAACTCTTCGATTAGCTGTCCGGTAGCGGCGTAGTCGGGCGGATAAAACTGGGTAATGATCGACAGTCTAATCGAAGGCTGTAGTATTTGAGCGTTATCATTGCCGATGCCACCTTGCTTATGAGTCGCGGACTGGTACAATTTATACCCCCCTCCTATAAAGTCCCAATTATCATGCCCTAAAGGTTTCTGCGAGGTCAAAAACGAAACCAACGATCGACGATTTTCAACCAACTCTGGTGCTGTATCCTCCCTGGTTTAAACATCTGGGGCTTCACTTGCAGGGTTGGTGAAAAGCTTTCTGCTTCTGCCTCTGACCTCCAATGAAACTTTTATTTAGGTCACTACAAAGTTGTCAGTCAAGATTCCGGATTTTAACCCCCATAGATTGTATAGATCTAGATCGGTGTTTTTCTGGCGATGAACTCATTCCCAAAGGCTCCTCGTTGCTGCAAGATTGTTCAACGACTACCTGGGGAAGGATTTCCCCGATCGGGAGCGCAAGCTGGTAACTGACGACTTTGGCAAAGTTGCCCAAACAGCTCAAGGGCGATCGCACCATTTCCTGCCACGTTCAAATGCACTTGATCTCGAAAGTAGGTTTCTACCTTTGTTGGCGGCAAGGTTGACCAGGCTTGATGAGAGTCAATGATAGGAACCTGCAAACTCAACAGCAACCGCAAAAACTCGGATTTGTACTTGGGAACGCTAGGTTTGGGGATCAAATCCTCGCGGTTCGGCGTGAACAGGACAAAAACGGGTATATTCTTGCTACGAACTAACTTGACTATCTCTTTGAGCAGCTGCATGTTTTGCTGATACTGTTTATCCGGATCTTGGGATGTAGGCGAAGCTGAAAAATCCGCTCCTAATGAATTAAGCCCTAATTTACCAGCTAAGGCAGGCCAAAGATAGCGAGTCCAAGCATCACCAATTGCCAACAGGGGCGCTTGTGTGGGATAAGCTGGGTGATTGTCAACGTTAGCGCTATTGCTCTTCGGTTGAGTCAGATCGTGGGTGCCGATTTGCAGGATGACGGCATCGGCGTTAAACGTACCAAATTCCCGCAGATATCCTAATTGGTTGCCGATGCCCCAAGAACCAGCCGAGGCGTTGAGAATTTCGGCGTTTTTTCCAGATGCAGCTAATTTTGCCTTAAATAGTGCGGTAATCGTTTGACTCTGATCGGTGGGATTGCCGCCGTTTAGCACTGAGTCTCCTGTCATCAAAATTCTGAGTTTTCCCGACGGTTTTTGGGGTGTAATCGGTTCCGATCTTTGGGAATACTGGTTGTACTCCACTTTTTTACCAAATCTCAATACTTTTTGATTCGGTTTAAATCTATACCCGGTTTGGGGATCTGCTTGGATTAAAACGGGGGTTCCCAAGCCAAACGCCAGTCGCAGCGTGACTTCGGTAGCAACGAAAACAGCGATCGCAAAACCCGGTATCCAGTATTTGGCAGGCCATTTCATAGCAATTCCTCCCCCAGACTCGCGCCTGTACGTCCTGTAAAAATCCACAGGATAGCACGACCGATGTCGCGCAGGATACGCAGCCAAGATTCGGGGGGTGTGTCAGATGGTACGGCGACGGGGGTGAAGGCGATTCCGGCGCTGCCGAGAATGATGGTAGCGATCGCTTTTGCTCGCATCATGTGATAGTCAGATGTAATCAAGTACAAATGTTGAATCCCACGCTGTTGGAAGTCTGCCACCAAAGTTGTAAAGTTGGTGACTGTATCCACGGCGCGGCGATCGAGATGCACCCTCGAGTCAGGGATGTTAAAGGCGCGAAAGATGGCGCGAGCATTTTCCGGCGGCGTGCCGGTAGAAACCCAGATTTCCAGATCCGGATGGGCGGTGGCAAATTGGGCGGTAAAATATTCGCGATCGCTCCAAGATCCTAAAGTCAGGATCGCTTGAGGTTGAGGCGCTTGGATATGGGCGATTACCAGTCGCACTGGTATTGTACTAAGCAGCACCAATAAGAAAGCGGCGCTTGCCAAACCCAATAATCGCGATCGCTTGTTTCTACAGCGGATTGCAAGTGAGTGAGGGAAAGCGAAATCGCTTCGTTTGTGTAGCGGCAGTATTAAT
>DNGG01000119.1 GCA_003486675.1 Cyanobacteria bacterium UBA11372 | reverse complement strand
AGCGATCTGCTTGGATCTGCACGCTAGTTGACAGATCTTCGGCTAACTCGGGCAGCGCATCGGCAGATTTTTTTAACAATTTTCGCGTTTCCCTACCGGGGCGGGGTGCGACTAAAATGCCGGTAATGGTTCCCGCCGCCGCTCCCAGCAGCAGACCAACAATAAACGATCCTGAACGGTTTTCAGACATTGGGTGAGTTTAGATTGGCTTACAACCATTTTGACACCAAAATTAGTCCAGGAGGCTGGTAGCCCGATTGAAGGGCGAAGAGGGCGCGTACTACGAACGGGGGCGCGATCGCACAGAGCCGTTAGACTCAAACTTCCTGCGGCGCTGTGCCAAAACTCCCAGTCCTAACCGGATCAATGCCACAATCTCCACTAACCGTTCGATTTGTTTTTCTAGTTTTCCATATTGCTTGCGTAATGCTAGGGTGCCTTTTTGACCTCTGGCGATCGCCCGCGGTGCTGGATGCAGCACGTTATAGGTATTGCGATCTGCTGCCAATATTGCTTTGGTTGCCCCTGCCAGCACCCGCCGAATTTTCCACACTCGCCAAGCTATATAAAAGTTGAGCAGCGCGATCAACGTATTAAAAATTACAACCAATGCTATCATTTTATATTTTCCGATTAATTAGGTGCGTATAAATAAACATAACACCCAGATCCCCGACTTTTTAAACAATTCGGGGAGCTAGGATTAGTTTTAGTTTATTCTGCCTCAAAAGCCATTTGCCAAAATTCTTTTTCTAATCTGGCGACATTTAAAAAAGCTGATTCTGCTTGCTTTTGAAGATTTTCTGATGCATTTTCTAGGCTTTCATCCGCTTGGGTTTCCAATAATTTTACATATTCCGTAAAACCTGTATTTCCCCATCGTTCGGCAAATTCCTTGTAAGGTTCTGGCATTGCTCCCGGCAATTGCCAACCTTGATTGTAAGCCAATTCAATTGCCCACAAGGCAGTTGCTTGCACTGGATAAGGCATGGCGGCAAGGCTTTCCATGTACTGACAATATTCAGCGCAAGTTGGTTGTTTTTCTGTTTTTAAATTTAGCTGTCGTTCGGCAGCTTTTTCCTGAAACCAGTTGAGTTCATCTTTTAAAGCACTCAGTCCAGCTAGTAATATATCAAAGTGATTTTGGGGTGCGATCGCTAATACCCTCGCCACCATTCGCGTAAACTCTACTACGAAGAGATAATCTTGCACCAGCCACGTATTAAATTGCCTTGGCTCAATAGCGAGCCAAGGCAATTGTTGCAAGAAAGGATGCACCGTTGCATCATGCCATGCTTGAGAATGGTTTTGCAGCAGTTGCTTGCAGGTAATGGTCATTTTTCTTAGGTAATCTCTTCACTTTCTAATGTACGATCTAATTGACATCTTTCCAAAGATGCCGAGCTTTCCAGGATCGATCCTTCATAGAAACCGGGTTGCTTGCTGGGATCTTTCATTGCCTTTCCCGACGATTTTTCAGAGAAACCCGGTTTCTTTCGCTAAGTTTGAGCTTTCCAGGATCGATATCGCTCAAGTTCCAACTCCAGATAGAGGACATAATATGAAAAAGGTAGCTGTTGTGACGGGAGCCAATCGCGGATTGGGATTTGAAACTTGCCGACAACTAGCCAAACAAGGTATTCAAGTCATTCTCACCAGTCGCGATGAAGCCAAGGGTAAAGCTGCGGCAGAAAAATTACAAGCGGAAGGATTGGATGTCAAATTTCACGTTCTTGATGTTACCAGTCTAGATAGCATCGAGCATCTAGCTCAATTCATTCGCAACGAATTTGGACGGTTAGATATTTTAGTCAACAATGCGGGAATTGCCCTAGATTTTGTCTTCGGCCCAGAAGGAAGTATATTCACTAGCAAAATTGAAACTTTGCAGAAAACAATTGAAACCAATACCTACGCACCTTTGTTACTTTGTCAAGCATTGGTTCCCCTGATGAAAGTGAACAATTACGGACGAATTGTGAACGTTTCTTCCGGGGCGGGACAGTTAGAAGATATGCAAACTGGATATCCCGCTTATCGCATTTCCAAAACAGCTTTAAATGCGGTAACGCGCCTGATTGCCAATGAATTAAAAGAAACAAATATTTTGGTAAATGCGGTTTGTCCTGGATGGGTGAGAACGGATATGGGTGGGCCGAATGCACCCCGGTCATTGGAGGAAGGAGTTGATACAATTGTCTGGCTGGCAACTTTGCCCGATGATGGCCCTACCAGTGGATTCTTCCGAGATAGAAAGCCAATTCCTTGGTAATAGGTAATAGGTAATAGGTAATAGGTAATGGGTAATAGGTAATAGGTAATGGAAATATTACCAATGAACAATTAGCAAGCTTGCAATTAGCAAGCTTGCAATCACCAATTACCAATTACCAATTACCAATTACCAATTACCAAAGTTAATATGGTTGGGGTTGAGCGACTGGAATTTCGATGGCAAATTCTGCGCCTTGTCTTGAGGAGGAACAACAAATTAGCTTTCCTTTATGTTGTTGCACCACAATTTGATAGCTAATCGCTAATCCCAATCCCATACCGCTGCCTGTGGGTTTGGTGGTAACAAAGGGGTCAAATAAACTCGCGCGCACTGATTCTACAATACCAATACCGTTGTCTGCAATCCTAATCTTAACCGTATTTCCATCCTTCAATTCCGTAGAAATCCAAATCGTAGGTATTGGGTAAGGGAGAACCATTTCTGTAGAAGTACCTGAGTCGGAAAAATTAGATGACTGGGCGAATGCTTCGTTTTTACTCCCTGGCAAAACCGATTTTTCCCCAACACCTACTCTTTCATACTTCCCACCATCTTGGAGCGCGTCAATTGCATTATTCAACAGATGCAAAAAAACTTGGTTAAGCTGACCTGGATAGCAATTTACTAATGGCAGTTGACCGTATTCTTTAATAACTTGAATCGTAGGACGGGCTGGGGTTTCCCTCAGTCGGTGCTGTAATATCAGCATGGTGCTGTCGATGCCTTCATGAATATCTACCAGTTTCATTTCAGCTTGGTCAAGCCTAGAAAAGTTCCTGAGTGAAAGGACAATTTGGCGGATTCGATCTGCTCCTCTCCCCATAGAACCCATAATATCTAGCAAGTCTTCTTTGAGGAAATTTAAATCTAAAGCGTTAATCAGGTTTTCAATTCTGGGTGGTGGTTTGGGAAAATCTAGCTGGTAAGCATCGATCAAATTTAGTAAGTCGTGTATGTATTGAATAGCTGGGGATAGATTGCCATAGATAAAATTAATCGGATTGTTAATTTCATGAGCGATTCCTGCTACTAATTGTCCCAAGGAAACCATTTTTTCATTTTGAATCATTTGAGTTTGGGCTTGCTTGAGATCCGCCAGAGCCTGTTGCAGCAAAGTATTTTGTTGTTGCAGTTTAATTTGCAGCGATCGCAAGTTCAGTTGATGCTCAATTCGCGCTAGAACTTCGGCTTCTTGAAAAGGTTTGGCAATATAATCGGCTGCACCCACGTCGAAGGCTTTCACCTTATCCATTGCATCATCAATAGCGCTGATAAAAATTACCGGAATTTCGCAAGTTGTGGCATCGGCTTTTAAGCTGCGGCACACTTCATAACCATCGATTCCCGGCATGATAATATCGAGTAAAATTAGGTCAGGTGCAGCGATCTGACATGCATTCAAAGCTATCTGTCCATTCAAGGCTTTACGAACTTTATATCCTTGGCTTTTTAAAATCGCATCTAAAACGCGCAGGTTGTCTGGCGTATCGTCAACGATCAGAATATCTTTTAGAGATGGGGAAGTCATGGGGCTAATTCGATGATTTGCTCAAACTGAAACTAATGCGCCAAATCTGTTATAGCGTCACCAGTACCAAGTTGCATTCATGCCTAGGGGCAAGCTTTAACGACGAGTCTGGTCAAAAGTATTTGGTTGCAATTGACGCTCCTGACGCGGCGACGCCCAGACGCGGAGAAATTTTTTCGCGATCGCCAACGGGTTTTGATCGCACTCCCCTTGACAAGCAAAGTCATAACGAGTACGCTTAAGATCGATGGATCGAGGAGCCAAATACATGTTGACAAGCCGTGAAGGGCAAACAGTGCCTAATGTTACTTTTCGCACTCGTAAGAACAACCAATGGGTCGATATCACCACGGACGATCTATTTGCGGGTAAGACTGTGGTTGTTTTCTCATTACCAGGGGCGTTTACTCCCACTTGCTCATCCACTCACGTGCCTGGTTATAACCAATTGGCAAAAGTTTTCAAACAGAATGGCGTAGATGACATTATTTGTATGTCGGTTAACGATGCCTTTGTAATGGAGGAATGGGCAAAGGCGCAAGAAGCAACGAATATTACCATGATTCCCGATGGCAACGGGGAATTTTCCGAAGGCATGGGAATGCTAGTAGATAAAGCAGATTTGGGATTTGGGAAGCGGTCTTGGCGCTATTCGATGCTGGTAAAAAATGGCACGATTGAAAAGATGTTTATCGAGCCAGAAGAACCGGGCGATCCTTTTAAAGTGTCCGATGCGGAGACAATGCTTAACTATATTAATCCGCAGGCCGTGAAGCCGAAAAATGTTTTCATGTTTGCTAAAGAAGGTTGTCCGTTCTGTGCGCGTGCTAAAGCAATGCTAGAGGAACGCAGCATGGATTACGAAGCGGTTTATGTGGGCAAAAATGTGTCAACGCGATCGCTTTTTGCTGCCACAGGTGCTACTACGGTTCCCCAAGTATTTATTGATGGCAAACTTATAGGTGGTTCGGAAGCATTAGCAAGCTACTTTGGTGTCAGCTAACCAAACCTTCCCATTTCCCCTTCCAACTTAAAAAATTCTGACTCTTCTCCCCCTCCTACAAGGAGGGGGTGTTATTATTAATGCCAATTTGGCAACTGATACAGCAAAAACAATGTTAGGGTTACTGTTAATTGTCTTAGTAATTTAGTTGAAAAAGGATGCTAATTTAAGTATGCTGCTCGCTGATTTGCCCTATTTCGAGACGGTTCCAGGCAACAAGTTAATTTCAGGTGCGGCTGGAACAAGTGTTACCGCTGATGCATTAGCTTTAGGAAATACGACCTACACTCTAGCTGTGGGAAATACTACAGCCAAACCCTTGCCAAACAATGGTTCTATATCAATTGGTACGGGAATAGCTGTTGCCATCGGTGACTATACCTCAGCTGGAGTTACAGTAGCAGGTGATGGTGATATAGTTGTTGCCTCAACCACATCTACTCCGAACCTCAGTACTAAACCTATTGATATTGCACTTGGTGTTGTAGTCGCGATTGATTTGCCTGGTAAGTAGCATAGGACTTATGCAAAAAAACCCGGTTTCTATGAATAAATCGGGTTTCTTTTCTCGGCAGATATCAATCCCGAAGACAGCAAGGACGTTGCCGGATTAACCCACGAAAACCCCGCCTCGTCGCCAAGGCTGTCCAATTTTGTCTACAGAACTTACCCGCGACGATCCTAGAAACAAAGGTGATTTGCCTAATTCCTGGTCGAACTTTGATCCATTCCACCAATCTGTGCTATAACTATAACATACGTTCGATATAAATCAAACCGGCAAGGGCGAGGATATCAACTTGCCCAATCTTGCCGCTTAATATATATCAAACGTTAGAGATATATTTTATTGACTCATGCCCAAAATTGTCGATCGCGATCTGTACCGCAAAGAACTGCTTGGCAAGTGCTTCGATCTGTTTGCCTCTAAGGGTTACGCATCGATTACCATGCGGGAGATTGCTCAAAAACTGGGTGTTTCAACGGGAACTTTATATCACTACTTTCCTAGTAAAGAAGCAATGTTTGTGCAATTGTTTGAGGAGAGATATCGACAGACTATTGCGAGTATTGCGCCCGCTCTAGAAAAGGCTAAAACCCTGGCAGAGCGGATTGAAATTGTATTTGATTTCGTTGCTAGAAATGAGGAATACTTCCTCAAGCAGCTTTTGCTGGATATTGAGTTCTACCAGCAGCAAGGGCGCGAAAAAATGCAACAGAACAAAGCACTACAACAACTGACAGAACGAGCGCTGGCAGAGTTTGCCAAGCTTTTAGGCATTCAAGATCCTAAGTTTGTCATCTATATTTCGTCTCTAATTGATGGTTTGGTTCTGGCACGATTATACACCGATGAAATAATCTCTTGGTCAGAGCAGGGGGCGCTGTTAGGAAAAATGATAACTGCTTATTTGGAGCAACAGAAAGACTATGCAGATAAAACAACTATCTCGAAATAAAAATTATGGATTTTCAGTGGCTTTCAAAGCCTTTAAATAAACAGATAATTGGATTGATTGTCATTGCTACTGCTGTATCGGGAGCGATCGCATATTACGGCATCTCCCAATTTGGCGGCAGAGTGGAAAAAACTACCGCTTCTGGGATGGTAGAAACTCCTGCTCCTGTAACAAAAGTAACAGCTTTGGGGCGACTGGAGCCAGAAGCAGAAATAATTCGCTTGTCGGCACCTTTGGCGCTAGATGGCGATCGCGTGGCGCAAGTGCTGGTGAAACAGGGGGATAGAGTGGAGAAAGGACAGGTAATAGCAATTTTAGACTCGCGCGATCGCTTGCAAGATGCCTTGTTGCAGGCGCAAAAACAGCATCAAGTTGCAATTGCTAAACTCGCGCAAGTGAAAGCAGGTGCAAAAGTTGGAGAAATTGCGGCTCAAAAAGCCACAATTGAGCGCTTACAAGCACAATTACAAGGAGATAAAATCGCACAGCAAGAAACAATTGCCCGCCTCAATGCACAATGGCAAGGAGATCGAACCGCACAACAAGAAACAATTGCCCGCATCGAGGCACAATGGCAAGGAGATAAAACCGCACAAATCGAAGCGATCGCCCGAATCCAAGCACAATGGCAAGGAGATATAACCGCACAACAAGCAACAATTAAGAAACTGGAGGCGGAATTAAATAATGCATTAGCAGAATATCAACGCTATCAACAGCTACACAGAGAAGGGGCAATTTCTAATTCAGCATTTGATAGCAAACGCTTGAGTGTAGAAACAGCAAAACAACAACTAAGCGAAGCCAAAGCAGTAGGCGATCGCATCAATACAACAGCTAGCAAACAATTAAGCGAAGCCAAAGCAATTCTAGAACGGATTAATACCACTGGCAGCAAACAATTAAGCGAAGCCAAAGCAATTCTCACCCGCATTAATACCACAGGTAGCAAACAATTAAGCGAAGCCAAAGTTACACTTAACCGCATCAATGCCACAGGTAGAGAACAAGTCAGAGAAGCTGCTGCCACCCTGAATAGCATAGCAGAAGTACGCCCCACCGACATCCAGGCAGCGCAGGCGGAAATAGATCATGCGATCGCTGCCACCCGTCGCGCTCAAACCGACTTAAATCAAGCTTATATCAAAGCACCAATTGCCGGACAAATACTCAAAATTAACACAAGAGTTGGAGAAAAAATCGGCGAAAACGGCATCGCAGATTTAGCACAAACCGACCAAATGGTAGCCGTAGCAGAAATTTATCAAACCGATATTGGTAAAATCAAAATGGGACAGCCAGCAGTTATTACAGGTCAAGCATTTACCGGAGAATTGCGGGGAAATGTTTCCGAAATTGGCTTGCAAGTCAACCGGCAAAATGTTTTCAGCAATCAACCAGGAGAAAACTTAGATCGGCGAATTATTGAAATAAAAATTCGCCTCACTCCCGAAGACAGCAAGCGCGTTGCCGGATTGACCAACTTGCAAGTACAAACAGCGATTGAGTTGTAAATTCTTCATAGCTTTATTTATAACGAATGTCTGATATCAGGAGGAAACGATCGTGGTTCAAACAGTTTATTTGATACTTTGCATTCTGGGGACGATTTTACCCTTATCCCAATTCGTACCATTTATAGTCGAACGGGGACTAGACATAAACCTCTTTTTCCAGCAACTTTTCGCTAACCATATATCTGGATTCTTTGGAATGGATCTATTCGTAACATCCCTAGTTCTGTGGTTATTTGTCTTTTGGGAAGGTTCCCGCCTGGGAATGAAAAACTTGTGGATTTATATAGCCAGCAACTTGCTAGTAGGAGTTTCACTAGGACTGCCATTATTTCTGCTAATGCGACAGCGAAAATTAGCAGAAATCGCCCAAAAGCTGTAAAATTTGCTAATCGCTAATTGTTAATTGCTAATATAATATTTTTGATTGCATTAGCCATTAGCCATTAGCCATTAGCTGCCATTATCATTTATTTATGCGCTTAACCAATACTCTCAAAAGCTGGAGGTAATCCAAGATGATACATGCTACAAACGACGCGGTACGGTTAGAGCGATCGCAAACCGAAAAAGCCACCGAAATACTCACGAATGCATTCTACAACGATCCGATGTTTGGCTACATAATTCCCCAAACAGAACCAGCCAAATATAACGCCCTCAAGTGGTTTTGTCGCATGACATTAGACATCAGCCAACCTTACAACCATATCTATACCACCCCAGACGAACTCAAAGGCATCGCCGCCTGGTTGCCGCCTGGAAATGCATCTATAAGTATGCTGAAACTATTGCAAGCAGGTTTATATGCCTTGCCTTTCAAATTAGGTTGGAAAAAAAGTAAGCGATTTATGTCGCTATTTTCCCTGATCGAAGAACGCCATCATCAGGAAATGCCGCATCCCCATTGGTATTTATTTATG
>DNGG01000019.1:6191-15231 GCA_003486675.1 Cyanobacteria bacterium UBA11372 | reverse complement strand
CACCTGCAAGCCGAAGTCGAAACCCTCCTAGTCCAGCTACAAGCGCTGAAACAGCAGCGTTTGACCGCCGCTGGAGTTCGAGAAGATAACTAAAACCAAGTTAACTAAAAACGCTTTGAAGTCCCCTACCATGCCTGCACCCATACCCGAAATCAACCCGAAGGGTAGGGTCAGCGCAGGGTACTTCACAGACCGTAACAAAAGTTAGCGAGCCTCAGTGGGCGCTGAGATTGGGGGTATGCTTACAATCGATGGGTAGATGTGCGATTCGTTTTGTGAGAAATGACTAAGTATTTTATAAAGGTCAAAGTCACAAGCTTGGAAGAAGAGGCGCAAGCCATCTGAACCAGGATAACTAAATAGCCATGTGGGTGCAAAACCCACCCTCCAGGTGCAGGAGTGAAAGCATCACCCCCAGGTTCGCGATTAGACATCAACACCTGAAGCGGGGTGAAAAGGTGGCAACACTAGAAGCCTAATCTGGTGACCATCGAGCAATCTATCCATGAGTAAAAGCTTCGGCTTGAAAACACGTTTGAATCGTCGTTAATCGCAAACCAGCCGAATCAGGCTTACAGGCTGGAACCAAAAGGTTAAGGCTAGGGAATTGGCGATTCTCTACTCGACCAATAAGCACTTCCCATAAACCCGACGAAGAGTGTTGCTCTAAAGATACACAATATGGCTATTTGGAACGAAGTAACCTCCCGTTGTTCTCCCGGAGGTCGAATACCGAGAGTAGGTGCTAACCGTATACAACGGCGAGGAGAGATTGGGAAAGAAGCGAAGGCCAGGGGTAATGCCCTGGATATGCAGACGTTCCCACGGAGATTTAGAGATAGGGTCACAAGTAAGGGTATATATGTCCAATACGAGTTTAAAGACTACGGTGGAATGGCATTTGATTAACTGGCGCAAGCTAGAGCGTCAAGTGTATAAGCTCCAAAAGCGAATCTATCAAGCCTCTCAACGTGGCGATATAAAGCAACTTCGTAGACTTCAGAAGATGCTGATGAAATCTTGGTCAGCAAGAGCATTAGCGGTTCGCAGAGTTACCCAGGATAATACTGGGAAGAAGACGGCTGGTGTGGATGGCGTTAAATCGCTAACCCCAAAGCAACGTCTTGACCTGGTAAACAAATTGCGCCTGGGTTCCAAGGCAAGCCCGACCCGGAGAGTATGGATTCCAAAACCGGGAACGGAAGAGAAGCGACCCTTGGGTATACCTACAATGAAAGACCGCGCCTTGCAAGCGTTAATCAAACTGGCTTTAGAGCCGGAATGGGAAGCGCGATTTGAACCTAATTCATACGGGTTCAGACCTGGACGCTCATGTCACGACGCGGTTGCAGCTATCTTTGATGCAATCAGGTATAAAGCCAAATATGTGCTAGATGCCGACATAACAAAATGCTTCGACCGCATCGACCAGAGGAAACTGCTTGTAAAACTAAATACATTCCCAACCATGCGACGACAAATCAAGTCCTGGTTAAAATCGGGGGTGATGGATGGCAAAGAGCTGTTTCCCACATCTGAGGGTACACCGCAGGGTGGCGTCATTTCGCCACTACTTGCTAATATTGCCCTCCACGGGATGGAAAATCAGATAAAGCAATACGTTGGTTCTCTGAAATATCTTGACAAAAACAAGAAAAATAGGATGGACAGCGTTAGCCTAATTAGATACGCCGATGACTTTGTGATTCTCCACAAAGACATAACCATCGTCCAAAGATGTCAGACAATTATTTCTGAATGGTTAAAAGACATGGGTTTGGAATTGAAGCCCAGCAAGACGAGATTGGCTCACACTCTTAATCAAGTGGAAAATGAAAAGCCGGGGTTTAATTTTCTCGGCTTTAATATCCGCCAATTCTCTGTAGGAAAATACCACTCCGGTAAAAATACACAGGGACAAAAACTTGGCTTTAAGACCATTATCACCCCAAGTAAAGAAAAGGTCAAGGTACATTACGACAAAATCGCTGATGTAATTAGCCGACATAAGGCAGCGCCCCAATCGGCGCTAATTGAACATCTCAATCCAATTATCAGGGGTTGGGCTAATTACTACTCAACTGTGGTAAGCAAGGTAACTTACACAGAATTAGATAATCTCATGTACCAGAAACTTCGAGCTTGGGCAAACCGCCGCCATCACAATAAAAGTAAGGGTTACATCAGTAGAAAATACTGGCAATCCATTGGCGGTAAGAACTGGGTATTCGCAACCAAGAAGGGCAAAAATCCCCTTCGGTTACTGTCACACGCTGACACACCAATAGTGCGACATGTGAAGGTCAAAGGCGCATCGTCCCCATACGACGGCAACCTGGTTTACTGGAGTACAAGAATGGGTAATAACCCGGAAATGCCTAGAAGAGTGACGACACTCCTGAAGAGGCAGAAAGGGAAATGCGCCCACTGCGAATTACACTTCCGCGAGGAAGATGTGTTGGAGATTGACCATATTCTTCCGAAATCGAAAGGTGGAAAGGATAGATACGATAACTGGCAACTCCTTCACAGACATTGCCACGACACAAAGACTGCCAATGATGGTAGTCCTGGCAACAAATCTGGCTGTAACAGTGCCAAGCCTAAGCCCACCAAGAAACTTGAAAAAGTAACGGACAAATGAGTAATGAGGTATGTGTGACAAACACTAAATCTACCGAGGAGCCGTGTGAAGCGAAAGTTTCAAGCACGGTTTTGGAGAGCAGCGGCTCTCGCGAGGGAGTCGCTGACTTTAATCCTTTGGTCTAGCAACTTCACTTTTGAAGTTTTCTCAAAATTATAGATTGGGATGAAACACCTATCTAAGACTTCGCTATCGACCGCACCCGAAAGTCAACTCAGTTACTCTGGTACTTACACCTGCCCCGTCTGTCGTCACGGCGAAATCTCGGCAATGACGCTGACAGAAGCCTTTGCGTGTAACTTTTGTCACCATATTTTCACCGCCAACCTGCAAAAGCAGTTGATTCAGGTGGTAGATAGTTCTCAACCGATGACTTGGCGATGGACGGGTACCACCTGGAAGGGAACCCATCAGCGCGATACGGAACTTACGTTTGTGTTGTGGGTAGTAGCGATCGCTTTAATCGCCCTCCCGCCTTTTTTAGTTTGGCTTTCTGCCCACACCTTCCCCCCCGCAGAAGGCAGTACCGGCTCTTGGATTCCCACCGCTTGGATTGGGTTAGCTTTCCTATCCCATCTAGTTTTAGTTGGTTGGCTAATCGCAGAAGTTTATCAATTCCCCATTTATGCGGTTCTTAAAGTCAAGCTGTGGCAATGGCTGAGGCGTTAATTGTAGATTGCGATCGCGTAAGTTTTGGCAGTGGTAATTGGTAATTGGTAATGGGTAATTGTCAAAGTCCATTGCATTTTAATCTTATTACCACTGTTATCACTTAAAAATAGCTCAACAAACCGCTACACCTGCGTAATTTCATATGACAGTAATTACTTCAGATAAAGACCCAATTGTTCTTGTCTTGGTTGCTGACAACAATTATGCGATGCCACTGGCGGCAACAGCCCGCTCAGCCATTTTTAATCTAAACCCTAATAAAAAAATTGAAATAGTCATAATTGATGGAGGGATTAAAGAATACAACAAAAAAAAGATTATTAAATCCATTAAGGAAAACAACGTTGAAATTAAATGGGTACAGGCAGAGCGGGAAACTTTCAAAAACCTGAAAGTTTATCTGCATTTCACTAAGGCTATATACTATCGTATTTTAATCCCTAGAATCCTGCCGCAGGAAGTTAAAAAAGTTATTTATTTAGACACAGATGTAATAGTAGAAGGGGATTTAGAACAGTTATGGAATATCGATATTGGCGATAATTATGTTTTAGCGGTTGAAGATATGACAGCCCCTTATGTATCACATACTAAGGGGTTGAAGAACTATCAAGAATTTGGCCTAAAATCGGATGCAAAATATTTTAATTCGGGGGTATTAGTCATCAATCTTGAAAAGTGGCGAAATCAAACTATTGACGCCAAGGTTATTGACTATATGGAAAAATATCAAAACCAGTGGTTGTGGATGGATCAGGATGGACTAAACGCTGCTTTCGCAGGTCAATGGGGAGAACTAGATCCAAAATGGAACCAACAATATCAAATCTATAAGTATCAGTCGTGGAAAAAGAGTCCTTGGAAACAAGATGTGTATCAAGATGTGAGGGATAATCCTTACATCATTCACTATTCCACATCTAGTAAACCTTGGACTTTGGGGTGTAAACATCCCAAAAAAGATAGATTTTTTAATTATGTTGACAAGACAGCTTGGTCAGGATGGCGGCTTAACTTCTGGCGGCGTCTATGGTTAAAAGTGAAAATAGAAACCTACCCTTACTGGAAACATTTTTACCAAGGTTAGGGACAGTTTTGCAGCAAAACTTGCTCGTACCGTTGACCAATTCCTTGCCAAGTATATTCTGTTTCTACAAGCGATCGCCCGTTACGAGACAAGTCATCGCGCAGTTGGGGATTTTCAAATAACCGACTGATGGCTTCTACATATTCTGCCACGCGATTGGCGCGTAAAGCACGCAAAGGTACGCCATTCCCATCGACAGAAAGACCTTCTAACCCGCGATCGCTTGCCACAATCGGCGTTCCTCCTGACATGGTTTCTAAGGTTTTGGTTTTAATTCCCAAACCCACTCGCAAAGGAACTACGCAAACCGTTGCTTGGTGCATGTATTCTACCACCGAAGGTACGCGCCCCGTCACAATTATTCCCGGACGTTCTTTTAAAGCTAAAATTTCCCCGACTGGATTGGCGCCGACAATGGTAAATTTTGCATCAGGATAGCGCTGTTGAATCTGGGGGAATATTTCAATGGCAAAGAAACGCGCCGCGTCTATATTATGGGTAGAATTCATCGCCCCGATAAAGATTAATTGATGTCCTCCCGGATCTTTTTCCCGATAGGGAAACATTTCTAAATCAACGCCGTTGGAAACAATTTCAAACCTGGATTCCGGACTAATATTTTGCAATTGCTTGCGGTCATCGTCTGTAGTGACCACAATTGTCGTAAATTTATCACAGTAGCGTTTTTCGTAGCGTTTTAAGAGTAGGTTTAAGTAGAGGCGATCGCGCAACGGGTTGTGGGAAACGCCCATATCTAAGTGATTGCGAACCCAACCATAAACTGAACTGTGGACATCTACAACTGTCCCCACTCGCTGGCGATATTCCGGGCGAATATAAAGTTCGTTGACGCTGTGTTCGCAATCAATGACGTCGCATTTTCCCGCTTGGACAAAGCTATCTATCCAATCTTGAATTTCTGGCGAATAGCGATGCAAAACATTTGGCGGGGTAGCTTTAATAACTGCCTCGCTAAAGCGTCCCACCTTTCCCATTATTCCAGCAATTCCCCCTTGTTTGGGTTCTAAAGGCGCGGGAAATATAACTAATTCCGTCACAAAGTTGCGGAGTGCTTCCACTTCCTCATCGGATATACCGCTATGGCGTTGCGTTACCAGCGTCACCTCGTGATGCTGATGCAAATGTTTGAGTAAATTAAACGTTCTCCCTTCTGTTGCGCCGCGACTGGGTGGATAGGGAAATGTTAAAGAAAGCATCAATATTTTCATAGGAATTGGTAATTGGTAATTGGTAATTGGTAATTGGTAATTGGTGAGCAGGTGTAATTCTTCCTTGCTCACCCGCTCACCTGCTCACCTGCTCACCTGCCTTTTCTTGCTTCTACCATCATCCGTACTACGTCCTTGATTTTATACTTGGCTTGCCATCCCAACTTTTCTTTTGCTTTAGTAGGGTTTCCCCGACTAATTGCCAATTCCGTAGGTCGCAATAAGCTGGCATCGGTTACTACATGCTCTTGCCAGTTTAAACCGAGACAGGCAAAAGTTTCGGCGACGAAATCTTCTAATTTGCAGCTTTCCCCGGTGGCGATCGCATAATCATCCGGTTCTGTATGCTGTAACATCAAATACATCGCTTCCACATATTCCGGTGCCCAGCCCCAGTCGCGCTCAATTGAAACATTGCCCAGATATAGCTTTTCTTCACTACCAGCGGCGATGCGACAAGCGGCGGCGACTATTTTTTGGGTGACGAATCTTTCTGGTCTTAACGGAGATTCGTGGTTAAAAAGAATACCAGAACACGCAAACAACCCGTAAGCTTCGCGGTAGTTGGCGACTTCCCAAAACGCGGCTGCTTTAGCAACAGCATAGGGACTTCTGGGGCGGAATGGGGTATTTTCGTCGGCGGCGTTATCGCCGATATCACCGAAGCATTCGCTCGATCCGGCGTTGTAAAATTTGATCGGTTTGCCGGTAAAGCGAATTGCTTCTAGAAGGTTTAAAGTACCGACGGTGATACTTTCAAGGGTTTCTACAGGTTGTTCAAAAGAAAGTCCTACGGAACTTTGTCCAGCGAGGTTATAAATTTCATCAGGTTCGACTTTTTTGAGGACTTGCAAAACGCTGCGAAAATCGGTGAGGACAACCGATTCTAATTTTAAGCGATCGCGAATGCCCAAACGCACTAAATTCCCGAACGAGGAGATTTGTGCATCCCGCGAAGTGCCGCAGACATCATAACCTTGATTCAGGAGCAACTGCGCCAAATAAGCTCCATCTTGTCCCGATACGCCGCAAATCAGTGCTTTTTTCATCAGCTTTGGTAATTGGTAATTGGTAATTGGTAATTGGGAAAAAGCAGATTGCAGATTGCAGATTGCAGATTTGATTAGCAAATCTCAAATCTAAAATCTAAAATCTGCAATTATTTTATTTTTCTGGGAGTATCATTCCTTTAATTGCTGCACTCAAATAACCGATCTGACAATAGCTATACACTAAATTGTCAAACCGTAACGCCGGATCGCCGATATATTTTAAGGATTTGTATAACCCTCGGATTAAGCGATCGCCGCCGCTAATTAATTGTTTCGCACCTGCTCTACCAGCGATGCGATCGCGGTAACATTCGCTGATACCTTGCCACCAACCCCGATTTAAAAACCAAGATTGTTCCATCCTTTCTGGGGCGACGTTGTGGGCTACAAGTGCGTCGGGAAGATAGGCGACTTGCCAACCATTTTCTAATGCTAGTTCTGTCATGTACAGTTCTTCATTAGAAAGCAAAGATTTGCCTATTCTTCCCAAGTTTGGATCGAACCCGCCAATCTGTTCTAAAAATTTTCTTCTCATTGAATAATTTAAACCTCTGGGAGTTAAACCGGGTTGGGTGATATAAACAACTTTATCCCCCAAATTGTAGAGTCCCAAATTGCCTGCCAATCCATCGGATAACCAAGCGGGCGGGGTTCTACCTTCGGGCCATAAAAGAGTGACTTTACCGCCAGCAATGGCGAGTTTTTCGTTATTTTCATAAGCTAATATTAGCGCGCTTAGCCAACCGGGAGTAGCAACCGCATCATCATCAAGATAGGCGAGGATTTCGGCATCCGTAGCCTTAGCGCCGGTATTGCGCGCGGTAGATAGCCCCAAAACGGATTCGTAAATGTATTTAACTTGGGGGCGGGCGGCGACGATTTCGCGGGTGCGATCGCTAGAAGCATTATCCACCACGATTACTTCGTAATCCGGAAAATCCTGGACGAGTAAGCTATCAATCGCAGCGCCTAGATATCGCTCGCGATTGTGGGTACAGATAATCGCACAAATTCGATGTTTTGACATAAACAGATGTTATATTAATCGCTCTTCAAAGCTAGTCTTTACACACAGAACCTGTCAACTGATTTGAGATTTGAGATTTGAGATTTGAGATTTATTTTGCCGCTCTTAAATCTGCAATCTGCAATCTTAAATCTAAAATTCCCTATTGCAGCCATTCGATTGTCTTTGCTTGTTCGGGAAGTTTGGCTTCCCGCTGTCCCGCCGAGCGATTGATGGCACAATAGAGGTTAATCGGACTGGCGATCGCATCGATCCAGGGAGTTTTGCCAGCGATCGCACTCGCCCCCGCGACGGGGAGTTCTTTAACTAACCAACGAGTTAAGCGATAAACGCTTTCTTTCCAGGTAAAATCTCGCATCAATTCTACCCCGTAAAGTTCGTGCAGGTAGCGGTTAGAACGCCCGTAGCGTCGCCACTGACTTTTCAATTCTGCTATGGTAGCGCGGTGACGGTGCTGCACCAGTGCCGTTTCGGCAAAATAAAGTTTCCAAGAGGTTTCGCGCCCAATTCGCCAGCACATATCCGCATCGCCGCCTGTCGTCATGTAGGGACGAAACAATCCGATTTGTTCAAACACTTGGCGTCTGATGCCCAAATTAGCAGTTTGACCGTAGGGACAAAACGGATGGGCTAAAGTATCTTTTTGGGTCATCATACTCTGGCGTTCGGCGTATTTTTCTAGTAAGGTTTCCCCCGGTAAAGCGTTAATTTCCCCCACCACCAAACCTACAGCAGGATCGGCAAAGGCTTGTACCAGGTGCGATATCCACTGGGGTAGGGGGCGACAGTCAGCGTCGGTGAAGGCGAGAATTTCGCCAGTAGATGCCCGAATAGCAGTATTTCTGGCAGCGTATGAGCTTTGGATCTTATTTTCCGTCAGGTGGCGAATCGTCAGTCCTTGAGACTCGGCTTCCTTTTGGGCAGAGGCGAGAATGGCGGGAGTGCGATCGCTGCTATTATTATCCACCAACAAATACTCCACCCTGGAAGCTGGGTAAGTCTGCGCCTTGAGGCATTCAATTAAACCCGGCAAGTCTGCCTCGCCGTTATAAATTGGCACAATCGCCGAAACCATAGGCAAAAAAGATGCGGTTTCGGGGCTATCTCCTACTTGATTTATAGTCATAATCGCTTTTATATCCCCCAGCCTTCTAAAGCCATGTTATTACTCTTCTAAGTGGAGTGGCTAGTCTCGATGTATAAAACACCATCGGCGGGTAATTGGTAATTTGGCATGGGGAATTGGGTAATCTAAGCTGAAGGAAGCAAGGATTAAAATTTGTAGGGGTGGGTTTTACTGTAGGGGCGGGTTTTACCAACCATTAAGTG
>DNGG01000019.1:0-5978 GCA_003486675.1 Cyanobacteria bacterium UBA11372 | reverse complement strand
AGTGGAACCAAGAAATATTTCGTTAAAGTAGCCCCTACAACAACCCAACCAATAACTTAAATAAACCCGCCCCTGCAAGATAACCGAATTGCAATCACCGCTTAGATCTTATAACCATGAACGACCAACCAATTTTATCTATTGTTACCGCTACCAAAGGCAGTTTTTCCGATTATTGGCTCCAACAGTTATTAAAAGTTAAAGGAAACGTTCAATTTATTTTAGTTTATCCTCCCGACACTCCAATTAAGCCGATAGACGACAAGCGAATTAAAGTTATCGTCAGCCCCTACAAAGGCGAAGTCATGCAAAGGTTTACCGGATTGCTCAACGTCACTAGCGACTACCTGATGGCTTTAGATGACGATGACTTCGTTCATCCCGACATTTTAGAATGTACAGCCGCTTATTTCCAGCGATTTCCTGAAAGTTGGGTACTCCGCTTAAAAATCGAAAATATAGATTACAAAAACGAAGAGCGCATCCAGCAAGATTGGCAACCCATACCCGATATTGCTCAACTAGAAATCTGCAAAAAGACTCCAGAAAATCCCTTTCCTTTCCAAGGGGGGAACTACAAAGGGTTACTCGAAGTTCCGATTGCGCCTTTGGATAAAAATTTTGATATCCGTCACGCGCTCATTCCTTGGAAGCACAGGACAGATATGGAAGGAATTCATTTTGAGAACTTTAATAACCGAGTGTGGCGAAATGCGATCGTTCAACCAGCATTAGCAGAACTTTCCAAAGCGATGCGAATATTTGGTGCTTTAACTTGGGTTCCTTTATGGAATTTGGACAGATCTTTAGGCTTATTCGTGCAAGCTACATCTTTTGAGAAAAACAAAATTATCGGACACGCGATGCCAAAACCCGAACAAGTCAGATACATTACCAAAGACGCATCGTTAAAAGAAGCCCGAATTCATTTAACCGCAGATACGCTTTTAGTTAAAACTTATCCCCAGTTTGGATATCTGTGGAATCTATTCTTTTGGGAATTGTACGCTGTTCCCAAGGTAATCGGTAAATCCCTCAAGAAAAAGCTGGTAAAAAGGGTGTAATATCATGCCCGATAACTTTAGTTGTGTATAGTTTTTGATGTTGTAGGGGCGGGTTTTACGAGAGATATTTACCAGCAGCGCCAAGACTAAATAAACCCGCCCCGGCTGACGTTAAAGATGCCACCGAACATGATATAAAAACTAGGCTTGGATGCCCGATTTCCCTCAAAGGCGGTAAAAGAAGCCAGATGCCGCCTTTGAGACGTGTTAATAGACAAGGGCGCGATATGCCTCCAGCACCCTGCGTTAATGCACAATTTCAATTATGATTAAAACTAAGAGGACTTAGGCAAAGAAACCGGGTTTCTCTTAAAAATCTTGGCTTTGCAACGGCAGATCGCAGCCAGAAACCCGGTTTCTAGTTGGCGAGCATCAACAGCTCTGGCAAAGAAACCGAGTTTCTCTTAAAAATCGTCGCTTTGCAACCGGAGATCGCAGCCAGAAACCCGGTTTCTAGGATCGGGGTAGGGACAGGGCATCAGTAAATTTTGTCGTTAACTCAAAGTTTTCTCCTACCGTGTCCCTGCAATGTTATGCTGCACCCAATTCATCACCGCTGTAATTTATCCTGAATATATGGAAACTAACGAACTAAAGTTTTTATTAAAGTTACTCGGTTGCCCGAATTACCGCTCATCCCTTACCGCCAGCGGTTTCAAAGATTTCAAGGGCAAGGACAAAATTTGTCAAGATTTGAGCGATCGCGAACTGGTAGACTATTCCCGGGAAATTGCCTCGGTGAAGATTTTACCGCCCGGTAGCGCCCTGCTGCAACTAGATGCCTCCCAACTGCCAATTTCAGCCACAGAACTGAAGGTATTGCAGAAAATAGGCAAAACAGAGGGAAAAATCAAACCCAGCGAGATTGGAAAATTAGCGAAAACAGCCGCCAATCGCGACAATATCTTAGAAAATCTGGCTCAGCGTGGCTTAATCGAAGTCGAGCATAAACTCAAAAGGCAGAAAGCTGAAGTCTGGCTGACTGAGCGCGGATTAGAGTATCTCAGGGATGAATATACCGCCACAGGCAAGAATCCTACGATTAGCTTGGATATGCTGACAAATTATCTGCAATTTTTACGCAAATCCTTGCGCGCCCAAACCGATGTTATGCCAACAGCCTCTACCATAACTGACTCTAAACCCAGCGATGAAGAAATATTAAAAATCGTCCGGAATTTAGACAAAGAACTCGGTACAGAGAATTACCTACCCATTTTTCATCTGCGGCAGAAGTTACAACCGCCATTATCGAGGGAAGAATTAGATCGAGCGCTGTATCGCTTGCAGCGCAATGACCAGATTGAATTGAGTTCGTTAGTAGATCCAACGCCTTATACAGGGGAACAAATTGATGCCGGGATTCCTCAAGATATTGGCGGGGCGCTATTTTTTATTGTCGCGAACTAGAAATTTTTCAGTAGCTTAATCATGACATCCATCGACGATATCATCAAACGCGAGGTTAACCCGTTTGACCCGACAACGTTTAAGCAAGGACACTTTTGGCTGGATAAACAAGACGCAGCGCTTACAGTTGACTCAATTCATGCTGAAGCGATCGCAGAAATTGAATCCGTCCTTGACCTAGTTATTAAAGACCACTCTAGCCGCACCGTGATGCTTGCTGGCGATCCAGGTTCGGGCAAAAGTTATTTATTAGGTCGGATTAAACGCACTCTCAACCCTAAAGCTTTTTTCGCCTATATTAGTCCTTGGCGCGATAGCGATGGCATTTGGCGTCATATTTTGCGCTATACCGTCGAAAGCTTAATGTGCAAGCCAGAGGGTCAAGCAGAATCTCAGTTAATGCTTTGGCTGAAAAGTTTATCTGCTTTCACAAAACGCAGCTTAAAACAGCGAATTTTTGATGATAGTGTCTGGAGTTTATTACAAAGCGATCGCCAAAAATTCATCAAGCACCTCAAAGACACTTATAAACAAGCTGGTATTTACAACGCCGATAATTTTTTTGGAGTGCTGCACGACCTCACCAATCCAGAATTATATCCCCTAGCCTGCGAGTGGTTACAAGGACAGGATTTAAGCGACGAATCGCTGCAATCCTTAAAATTGAAACGCTCGATTCAAACTGAAGCAGATGCTTGCGCGATTTTATCAAACTTTGGCAGGATTTCTACCTCAACGCAACCGATTGTATTGTGTTTCGATCAATTAGAAGCGATCGCGCGCTTACCAGACGGATCTCTCGACTTACAAGCCTTGTTCAGTGTCAACTCACAAATTCAAAACGAGAAGTGGAAAAACTTTTTGATAATTATTAGTATTACCACAGGTACTTGGAAGCAAAATGTCGATCGCATCCACCAGTCTGACAAAGCCGGAATCTACAAAGGTATTGGTTTAAAACGTATCAACTTAGACCAAGCTGAAGCTTTATGGGAATTTCGTATCTATCCACTCCACAGCCAAGCTAACCCCAAGCCAGATACAAAAATTTACCCCTTAACCAGGCAAGCTTTAGAAGACAAATTTCCCGGTGGTAAAACTGACCCCCGCAACACACTCGGTCTGGGACGTCAGCTATTTCAAGAATACAAAGAAAAAATTGTAGAGCCGATTATCATAATAGATCCAGAGACAGAGTTATTAGCCGCATTAAAATTATTGTGGCAGGATGAATATAAAAAAGTTCAATCCAGCATTACCAAAATTGATCTATATCCTTCGCAATTAATTGGCATGTTGGTAGAAGTTTTAACAGCATTACAAGTTAAAGAAATTAAAACTAAACTTTTAACAGGTCACTTTGCCAGTTATTCATTGAGTTATCAAAATCCCCATCAGCGGGGAAGGGTAGGAATAGTTTGGACAGAAGACATGAACATGAAAAGTTTTTTCAATGCGATGAATGCTTGCCAAAAAGCAATCGATAACAATCTATGTCAAAATATACAGCTAATTCGGGCTGCAAGTGTAGGAGATAAAAAACTTGCAGGAAACAAAATTTATCGACAAATTTTCACAGGTTCCCCCCATCGTCACATCCAGCCAAATCTGGAATCTGTTCATTATTTTGCTGCGTACCAAAATTTAGTCAATGCCTCTCTCGCCAATGAATTGGTAGTAGCAGGCAAAACTATTAATCGTCAGGAACTAGACTCTTTAATTCGCAAAACCGATATTTTAAAAGGTTGCAATCTATTGCAAGAATTGGGTATTGCTGAATTCAGCAAGATTAAAGCTCCAGATATGTTGTCTGTTAAGGAGTTATTGTTGAATTTAATCGTCACCCAGGGAATGATGGGATTACCCAAGTTTATTAAAGAAGGTTGCGAGTTTGGGTATGGGCAAGTTGATGAACCCCTAGCTGAAAAGCTGGTTCATCAGTTATGTGTAGAACGAAAAATTAGAATTGTTAATCCCAAAGAAAAGCGAGAAGAACAATTAGTATGTTGGATACCATAAATTAATTATTTATGCAATACTTAACCAAAAATGCTGAGATTAAAGAAGTTATTGGTAAATTAGCAGCGGCTAAAACTTTGTGGTTAGATACAGAAACGGCTCACTGGAATGCTCCTGACCCTAAAATATCGCTGATTCAGGTGTTAGCAGAACCGGAGGATTTGACAGGCGATCGCGCGTACATTATAGACGTATTAAATAAACCGGATTTGGTGGAAGAATTTATTAGCCAAGTCATGGAAAACCCGGAAATAGAAAAAGTATTTCATAATGCTAAATACGATGTAAAGTTTCTGGGAAAAGAGCGGGCGAAAAACGTAACCTGTACTTATAAAATAGCTAGAAAAAGAAAGCGCGCTCGCTTACAAGTCCCCAACCTACAACTAAAAACTTTAGCCGAACATCTTTGCCACTTTTCCAACGTAGATAAATCAGAACAAGCAAGCGATTGGGGGCAACGTCCTCTCACGCCCAAACAGCTTCAGTATGCCAAAATGGATGTGGTTTATCTGGCTCAAGTGCATCGCCGTTTATTAGAAATAATTAACCTAGCTGAATCTGATAATATTGTTAATCTGGCACAGACTGTAAACAATAATTTTACTCCTACTAAAGTTAGATTGGCGTTTGAATGTCCCCGGCTATTTTATTTGCATCAACGCTTTGGCGGCAATACTCTATTCTTACCAAAAGATGCGGCGACGGGTATCGGTAAAGCTTTTCATAATTTAGCAGAGCAATTTGTTAATTTAGCTCAAAAATCGCTGGAATTTAAAAATTTGTTTGAGCCAGCAGCAGAACAGCTAAAGGTAGAACAAATAGCATTGCGAATGCAACAGTTATTTTACCGGCTAGCTTTTTATCCTTATCTACATCAACAAGAGCAAAGCCTTGCTCCAGGAATTCTACGAATCTGGGAAGGATTGCAAGGGCTAATCCGCCGATGGGCAGAATTACTGGTAGTAAATCGACGCTATTGCAGCGCCGAAACAGTTATGAATAAAACCTTTGTTACTCAGTCCCGGAAACTAGAACATAACTTTAATTTACCTGATGGCAGCCAGCAGCGAGTTGTAGGAGAATTTGATTGCTTAATCTATAATTGCGAACGCGATCGCCTTTGCGTAGTCGAATTCAAAACCTATAAACCTGAAGATACATCTGCACAATTAGCTCAAGTTTCCCTCTACAGCTATATGCTGAAGGAAAAGCAAAATGTGCCAGTTGACTCGGCGGTTTACTGCGTTTTGCCAGAATTTAAAGAATATTACTACCCCTGGGAACAATTAGAAAACACGGTACACAGTTTAATTCCCCATAAATTGCAACAAATGCGCCAATGGTTGACTTGGGAATCTGGGCAACCCAATCCACCGCCATCAACCATTCAACCTCATCTGTGTCAAATTTGTCCTCAGCGGGAAAAGTGTCAGACATTTTTTGATGTTGCTGATGGGAACGATCGGGAGGCAGAGCCTCCCATAA
>DNGG01000206.1 GCA_003486675.1 Cyanobacteria bacterium UBA11372 | reverse complement strand
AGCCCGCGTCAGATGCCTAAATCCGAGCAGACATGAATAAAGCATTATGGAAGCGGATTTCGGCTCAGAATGAAGGGAAAAAAGGGGAAAGGGAAAAGGGGGAAAGGGGGGAAGCAACTGATATGTTGTATTCGCTCTAGGGTGTTGATCGACTTTGACAACAGATCTAATGCTTTAGCTTTCCCCTTTTAATTCCATACGCCAAATTTTAGCCCTGGCATCGACAATTTTTAAATTGTACTTTTTCCCCAATCCTGCTTTTATTTTACTAGAAGTATTGTATAAAAATACATCGCTGAAACCGTCGGGTATTTTGGGAATATTTGGTTCTATGACTAGCTGAAGTTTCACTTTTGGATCTAACAATGAACTCATGGCTAGTATCTCTCCAGGATTGAGGTCATTATTGCTGCTGACTAAAAGTGGACGAGTTGATTTGTTGATAATGTTAGATCTAGTTATATTATAATCGCTGGCGTTTCTAATTCCTACAGGTAGTATTTTTACGGCACATGATGCAAGTTGGGCTGAGATTAGTAAAGCCATTGCTACTTTCCATAACTGTTGCGTTGATGATTTAATCGCGACGATACCTGAAGCAAAAAGGTAAGCAACCGCTAGTTGAATTCCCACATAGCTCGTAATTAGATACCTCGCTCTTGTAGTTAACTTCCATCCTAAGATTAAATCCGGCAAAACTAAGCATATTGCCGTTACTCCAATTAATGTAAATATGAATAAGGAAACTTTCGGCGGCGCTTTTCGATACAAAAAATAAAGTGAATATCCAACTATTATTAAAACAATAGGAGCCGTAAAATCTCCGATCTGTAAGTCTATAAAAACGCGACTTAAATTTAATACCCAACTTCTCAATAAAACTAAGATATTTGAGCGAGTTTGGGCGCTGCCCGTTGTTCTGGCGACTTGGGTAGCGTTAATAACAATTACTACAATCCAAGGAACGAAGGTTAAAAAACCAGCTATGAATGCTAGTAAGTAAGCCTTCAAAGTTTTAGTGAATCGAAAGCGTTCAACTACAGCTACATAGATGGCATGGGAACCAGCAACCAAAAATGAGAACAAAACCGTATAAAATCCCATTGCAAGTGTTGCAGCATAAGTTGCCCAACTCAAATTTGTTTGCCAGCGCATGGCTCGCAATAAGGCAGCACTAGATAATAAAATTGTGAGAATCAATAAACTATAAAACCTGGCATCTTGGGCGTATAAAAGGTGAAAGGGAGAAACGCTAAAAATTGCGCTCGCTACCCATCCAACTAGCTGCGACTCGAATAACTCTAAGCACAACCAATAAACAGCGGGCAATGCCAGCAAACTAAAAACCGCAGATAAACTTCGCGTCACCGCCACTGAATTGCCAAACAGTTGCACCCACAATCTTGCCATCAGGAAATAAGGGGGCGGTAGGTGGGCTTCTTCAATCGCTAAACCTTCGATCGTATCTGTGAAGTTTTTTTCCGAATTAGGGTATTGGTATTGGTACAATTCCTTGACGTCAATTACTCTACCATCGAAGACGCGATCGCGTACTTCTTGCATCCTGTAGCCAGATATTCTTAAAGAAGTATAAGCTTCATCATGGCTGTAAGCTCTACTATCCAAACTACCGAACCGGAAAAATATACCCAATATGACTAATATTACAATTAAACCCCGCCACCAAATTGGCGGCAGATTCCACCACTTATTATCGCTTAAGACATTGAGGCTATTATTTGTATTTTCAGGAACCATGACAGCTTTACCTTATTTTATACACATTAAACGAATAATTTTTTTAATGGGCAAAACTTGTGCAGATATGTAACCCAAGTTGCTGGTATTATGCAATCGATTTATCTTAACCGATAGAGAAGTGCGGCGTCAAAGTGTTATTCTCGTTATTAGCGGGTTGCCACGAGTCCCAAGCGCCTAGTACGAAGGGTACGCTCTACATTAACATTAGGTAAGAATTGCCTGCGGGAATGCTTTTAGTTGGTTTAAATTAATGAACATCTCGTTATTTCCTGAAGAAATGGGGGCGCAGACTCCTGCCCACTCCAGTCAGCCAGAATTGTCCGTAGTTGTGCCAATATACAACGAAGTAGAGAGCATTCCCAGCTTAATCTGCGCGATCGCTACCAGTTTAAGCGCTACCGACCTCACTTACGAACTGATCTGCGTCGATGATGGTTCTAAGGATGGTTCATCAGAACTACTCAAACAACAGGCGCAGGCGCGTACCGACTTGCGCGTCGTACTGCTGCGCCGCAATTATGGTCAAACAGCAGCTATGGCAGCAGGGTTTGATTGCGCGCGCGGTCGGGTTATCGTTACCTTAGACGGCGACTTACAAAACGATCCGGCTGATATTCCGCTATTACTAGAAAAATTAGCAGAAGGCTACGATCTGGTCAGCGGCTGGCGCAAAAATCGACAAGATGCCGCCGTGACTCGCTTGTTACCTTCAAAAATCGCCAACTGGTTAATTGGAAAAATTACCGGCGTCAAGTTGCACGACTACGGCTGCTCGCTTAAAGCTTACCGCAAAGAACTGGTTGCGGATATGAACCTTTACGGCGAATTACACCGATTTTTGCCCGCCTTAGCTTATATCGAAGGCGCGAGAATTACAGAAATGCCCGTGCGTCACCACGCTCGTCGCTACGGCAGCAGCAAGTACGGTTTGGGGCGAACTTTCCGGGTGTTAATGGATTTATTAACTATTTGGTTTATGAAGAAATTCCTGACGCGCCCAATGCACGTATTTGGGCTGTTAGGATTGATTTCTATGTTCTTGGGGACGCTGTTGGGTGGCTATCTGACTTTCTTAAAAATTGGACTGGGAGAAGAAATCGGCAATCGTCCCTTACTGATTTTAGCGGTTGTGTTACTTTTAACCGGCGTCCAGCTGTTTAGCTTCGGGTTGCTGGCTGAGTTATTGATGCGTACTTACCACGAATCCCAAGGAAGACCAATCTATCGGGTGAGGGAAATTGTCGAGCCAATGGTGAAAAATAGTTAGCAATAGGTTGGTCAATGGTAAACGACTAAGGAAAAACAACTTGAAAGTATTTTCGACGCTTGAGGTGCCAGTACGACGCAACCTGGTAATTTTATTTGCTGCCGCGTTGTTTTTCTGGTGTAGTATGGCTTCTCTACTGCCGACTTTACCAGGCTATGTGGAGGATATCGGCGGGACAAAACAAGAAATTGGTACGGTAATGGGTGGGTTTGCCATCGGACTGTTGCTGTTTCGTCCTAGACTGGGGCGGATGGTGGATCGGCAGAGTCGGAAAGCGGTTTTGCTGTTGGGTATTGCAGTAGCAGCGATCGCACCATTAGGTTATCTGTTTGTCAAATCTATCCCCCTATTAATCGCCCTGCGCGCTTTCCACGGCATCAGTATCGCCGCCTTTACCACCGCCTACAGCACCCTGGTAGTCGATTTATCCCCAGTCAGTCAGCGGGGGGAAATCATTGGCTATATGAGTTTAGTACAGCCCATCGGCGTCGCGTTGGGGCCAGCCGTGGGAGGATTTTTACAGGAACAAGTCGGTTATACACCTTTATTTTTGTTCGCGGCAGGATTGGCAGTTGTAAGCGCCATCGGTGCTTGTGCGATTGGAGAAGCAAAGGGGCAGGGGGGCAGGGAGAAAGTTGGCGATGCTGCTGCACCACCTGGGAACATTCCATTTTGGCGATTGTTGCTTAGTCCCCGCTTGCGAATTCCTACTCTGGTGATGCTGCTAATTGGTTTGGCGTTTGGGGCGATGAGTACGTTTGTGCCTTTATATATCCGCGAAACCAAGGTGGATTTGAATCCGGGTTGGTTTTATACGGCTGCGGCGATCGCTAGTTTCAGTTTACGCTTATTTATCGGTCGCGCTTCGGATCGCTACGGGCGGGGTTTATTTATCACCGCGAGTTTAGCCTGCTATTGTGCGGCTATGTGGATGCTATCCCAAGCTAACAGCGCCTTTACTTTTTTGCTAGCAGGCGCCATCGAAGGTTCCGGTGGCGGCATTTTCTTTCCCATGATGATAGCCTTAATTTCCGATCGTTCCTCATCCACCGAACGCGGTAGAGTTTTTGCCCTCTGCGTGGGAGGATTTGATTTAGGGATGGCGATCGCAGGCCCAGCTTTTGGTTCTGTTGCCCAACAACTCAGTTATAAAGGTATCTTTACCATCAGCACCGGATTAGCCTTCCTAGCACTCGTCATCTTCCTCACCCAATCCAACAAAGATCTACCCCATTCCCTCAAGTTCGCCTTTGGTCGAGAACGGGATAAGTACGCCCTATAAAACTAATATCATGTGAGCAGGTGAGCAGGTGGGCAGGTGGGAAGGAAAAAACAGTTTTTCCCACCATCGATTATTTACAACCGATGCTAGCCGACTGGATTTAATATCGTTTCCGGTTGCATCTACAACGATTAACATTGGTTGCAGGGGCACGGCGGTATAAAGCCTTCTCGTTAAGGGCTTTGCCTATTGATGTTCCCTACCACAAACGGTATTTTTGCAAAAAGTCTAATGATTCAGATGCCACCGGAATCGATATTATATCGATTCCGGTGGCATCTAAATGATTAAAATTGATTGTAGGGAACATCAATCAGCGCCTGCCTTAAACGAGAAGGTTTTCTGCTGCCGTGTCCCTACCTTGATCGTTG
>DNGG01000404.1:6484-8056 GCA_003486675.1 Cyanobacteria bacterium UBA11372 | reverse complement strand
GGGATATTCATCTTGACCAACCGAGAGAAAAGATGGAACAGAAAAACCCCTTTAGGGGATGGGGACTAAGAGGATTTGAACCCCTAACTTCAGGTTTTGCAGACCTGCACTCTTCCGTTGAGTTATAGCCCCCAAAAACGTGGGACTGAGGGAGACTCGAACTCCCAACCTCTGCCTTGCAATGGCAGGCTCTTCCAATTGAGCTACCAATCCCAAACCTCTGAAATTTATTATACTACATTATGTAGCTTTAGCGAAATGGATGTCAAGAACTATTTATTTAATGTCGGGTTGAGGCAGGTTTCTAATTGTTCCAGAGGGATATTCATATTCACCTATCGAGAGAAAATATTGAACAGAAAAACCCCTTTAGAGGGTGGGGACTAAGAGGATTTGAACCTCCAACTTCTTCCCTGTCAAGGAAGCACTCTTCCGTTGAGTTATAGCCCCCAAAAAGGTGGGACTGAGGGAGGCTCGAACTCCCAACCTCTGCCGTGACAGGGCAGGCTCTTCCAATTGAGCTACCAATCCCAAATCTCTGAATTTAATCGTAATACATTATGTAGTACAAGATGGATGGATGTCAAGGGGTATTTAGAAGCGATCGCTCATATCGAGGGCAGAAGGTAAAATCTAAACAAGCCTCACAAGTAGAACACCCATGATTATCACCCTCCCACCCGATCTCGAAGTCGCCTTGCAAGCCATTGCGTTGCGCCAGGGAAAAGATATAACAGCGATCGCGATCGAAATCCTGACTCAAAGCCTCGTCGTCAATCCAAACGCAATTTTTACCAAACAAGCTAAATTCATGCGCTTTGCAGGTATCGCCGCCGAAGAGTCCGCTCTCCTCACCAGTCTGGAAGAAGACGTTTTCCGCGATCGCGCCCTCGATCTAAAACGGCAAGTAGATATATAGCATTTGCATTTGATATCTGAACTAAAAACCCTTATAAAATAAGTTTTGCAGTACTTTCGCCATTCAGGAATCAGTTGTAAAACTAATATGAAAAAAGCCCTTCTAGATACCAACATCCTCTCCCACTTTCTCAGAGGACAAGGCAACGTTGTCGCAAAACTCAACGAGTATGGGCAATTTTACGACTTCCTGACTTTTTCAATCCTGACCTATTATGAAATCAAAGCCGGACTCACCTATCGAGATTCCGGGAAACTGCTGAATCAATTTGAAGAGATTGCCCGCGAAAGTGAAATCCTGCACCTATATCTGCCCACAATGGATATTGCCAGCAAAATCCACACAGAATTGCGCCAGCAGGGTGTAGCGATCGCGCCAATCGACTTACTGATTGCAGCCAGTGCCATCGAGCATGATTGTACTCTGATTACAGCTAATGTTCGACACTTCCAGAACATTGAAGGCTTGCGTTATGAAAATTGGGCGCAATGAGCGATCGACAACATTGCTAATAGCTAATTGCTAATGGGAGCATTTTTCCCCCTCGATCCATAACGATCTAAATGTAGGGTGCGTTAGCGAAGCGTAACGCACCCCAATCCCTATAGTAATCAAAGCCTTTTTCCCGCTCTAGCTATTAGCAATTAGCCATT
>DNGG01000404.1:345-6184 GCA_003486675.1 Cyanobacteria bacterium UBA11372 | reverse complement strand
AGCAATTAGCCATTAGCAACTTGAGTTAACTATTTCTCAGCCATTCGAGCAACTCTTGCTCGAATAACTCTGGCTCTTCAAAGTGAGGGGCATGACTGCTGTTTTCAAATACGCGAATAGTAAGATTTCTAAACTTATCTCTCACGGATTCCCACATATATGGGGGTGGTATTAGGTAATCATAACGACCGAGAGCAAGGAATGCAGGCGCTTGCAACCGATCTAAGTTATTAGTAATATCGATGTCGCGAAAAACTTCGCCCCAGACGTAATCAAACATTGCCATATTTACTTGTATCCCTTCCCAAAGTTTTGTGGCGTCATAGTTGTAGTTAAACCAACTTTTCGGCCCCATCAGAAGGCAATAGGTAATAAAAGCTTTCTCAGGTGCGGCTGCTATTGCTTGCGGCAATTTTTCCAGGTTTTTAGCAAGCACTGCTTTACGTTCTGGACAAACAGAATCATTCAGATATCTTTCCGCAGCCATATGCCCTTCCCGCGATAAATTTGGTGTGGCACACATCATTACTAAATGAGATACACGATCGGGATATTTCTTGGCATACTCCAGTGCCATAAATGCATGACCTGAATGACCAATAATAATCACCCGATTAAATCCTAATTCTTTCCGAATCAGTTCAATATCATCAACGAGTAAATCTAACTGAAACTGAGAATTGTCTTGACAATCGTAAGGCGGCGAGAAGCCTCGATGATCGACAAAGACCATGTTTAAACTGTTACGAAGATTCGGAGAAAAGGTTCTGGAGTAATACAGCGAACTTCCTACCACGATGGCAGGAATTCCAGTACCTTCAACAAGGTACTGGAGTTTAAAACCGCTTGCATATACATGACCTCTTAAAGACACATTCTTACCTCTCCCGATTTCAGCAGCCTAATCAAGAAGATTTTAAGAGCCAGAGTTTTGCTCGTTGTTATCTCCTTTCAAACTAATGCACCACTGGTGCGGAGACAACACCCATCGCTTCTAAGACAGCAGCAACGCGCAAAATGAGTGCTTCGTTGTAAGGTGCTGCAATTATTTGAACGCCCAAAGGTAGGGCATTCGGACGTTGAATTGGAACTGATATAATCGGCAATCCAATAAAAGATAGTGGCTGGGTAAATAATCCCAAATTAGGACGGACGAGAATTTCTTCGTCATCGATGACTATTTTTTGTTGACCAATTGGCGTGGCTGGATAAGGCGTCGTAGGTGCGAGAATAATATCGACATTTTGGAAGACTTCGCGCACGCGATCGCGAAACCACTGTCTAAACCTTTGTGCCTGAATATACCAGTCTGCTGGAATTAACGCACCGGCGAGAAAGCGATCGCGCGTAGCAAAATCGAAGTCATGAGGACGCGATCGCAAGTCATCCAAATGCAAATTTGCCCCTTCTGCCGCCGTAATTATATAAGCCGCAGCCCGGGCGCGATGGGGTTCTGGTAAAGTAACGTATTCGGTAACATTTAAAGCGCGGGCAACTTGTTGCACTGCTTCTAAGGCTTCTGGATATGCATTTTTAGTGAAATAGTCTCCGGCGATCGCAATTCTCAGTCCTTCAATTCCTTGGGATAATTGCGGCAAACAAGGTTCTGGATTGCGCTTTGTGCAAACAGGATCTCTTTCATCTGTACCTTGCAAAATATCAAAAACAGTGGCAATATCGCGCACCGATCTACCAAATGGCCCAATACAATCAAAACTACTGGAAAATAACACAGTTCCCCCACGGGATAAGCGTCCGTAAGTTGGTTTTAAGCCAAAAATGCCGCACAAAGCAGCCGGGACGCGAATAGAACCGTTGGTATCCGAACCCAATGTTAATGGTACTAATCCTCCAGCCACAGCAGCAGCAGAACCTCCAGAAGAACCGCCTGCAATGCATGTTAAGTCGTGGGGATTATGGGTAGCGCCATAATGGGCATTTTCTGTGACAAAACCATAGGCGTATTCGTCCATATTTAGCGCGCCTATTAACACTGCACCCGCTTGCTTTAGTCGCACAATTGCGGTAGCGTCGCCAATCGCCGGAGGTTTTTCGGCGTTAATTTTTGACCCGGCGAGAGTAGTAATTCCGCCAATATCAAATAAGTTTTTCACCGCGAAGGGGACGCCTGCGAGGGCGCCTGGGTTTTTTCCGGATGCGATCGCTAAATCTATCTTTTCCGCTTCTGCCATTGCTGTATCAGATAACACAGCGGTAAAGCAATTCAGCGCTTGATTTTTATCGGCAATCCGGGCTAAAGCAGCAGCAACTATTGCTTTGGCGGATACTTCATGTCCTTTTACGACTTCGGCTATTTGGGTAGCATCGGGATAAGCTTTGCTCATGGTTCAAAGATGGGGGCGGCTTCGATTTCTTCAGGTAGGGGGAATTCGGTGACGAGTTTTGCCACGGCAATAATGCGTTCCATGTTCTCGATTACACCAGGGCGATGTTCCGGGTCTAGGGGTAAGTTGATTAATAATGCCATTTGATCGACGTATTCTGCTGGATTGAGGGATTTTTGTGACATAGGCGCGATGAAGGAGACTACCTGTTGAAACATTACCATTTGATGGTACTACCATTAATGGCAGTGCCATCAAATGGCAATCTTGCTGGAAACATTTAATAACAATAAAGTTGGAAAGGCCAGTTAGGTACATCCAAATATGGAAGCGTTACATCAGCTTATCCGACTTAACTATACTCGTTTATCAGAAGACATCCAAGCCGAACTAACTTTTCTGGGCGAACTTGCAGAACTCACCGATGATGAAAGGTTCAGACAATCGATTGCGGAAGTTATATATAGTCTGAATGAACTTTCAGATACATTAAACCTTCAGAGGCGATATCTCAGCGCTAGTTTAAAATAGAATCAAATTAGGTTGGGCTTACCGTGGGGAAACCCAACCTACAATTGTTCTAGAAACTGTTAACTACCTCTCAAGGAGATTTTGACAATGGTCAAATCTGAGGTCACACCTCCAAGCGCACTAACTGACCTCACACAGGAACTCGCTGAACGAGGTTGGCGCATTCAAGAAGAATTCCAACCAGATGGCACGATTATTAACATCAAAGTGCCGCTGACATCAGAAGAATTTCTGCATCCACAAGAGGGATATCACTTGCCCAGCAACACATTTCATAAGAATATCAGCCGCGATGTTGAAGATATGTTACTATGCCGCTATGCCAATAACCCAACAGTGGCAGTATTCCAAGATCTTTTAATCAAATGGGACATTGCTGGATTGAAAGATCATTGTCCCGATGTATTTGTGGTGTTTGGTATTGCTAACAAAGATGTGTATCGCGATAGTTTTGAAGTTAGTTCTGAAGGAGTTCGACCTAGTTTAATTATTGAAGTTGTCTCTCGTCGCTATCGCAAAGAAGACCGAGAAATAAAAGTAATTGAATACGAACAGGCTCAAGTTCAAGAATATGTCATTATCGATCGACGGATTCAGCGGGGACAAACGATCGATGAAGTATTAGGCTATCGATTGGTTGCTGGGCGCTATCGGCCTATTTCTCCGGATGAGGATGGACGTATCTTGTGCGAAACAGTAGGACTTTGGTTAAGTTTGCAGGATGGTTCTTTCGTGATGGAAGATACCCAAACTGGGGAAAGATTGCGAACGACAAAAGAATTGGCAGCAGAAAATGAAGATCTCAAGGCACAATTGCAGGCACTCCAAGCTCAACTAAAACAGGAAAGTGGAGAATGATAAAATTTATGCTAATTGCTAATTGCTAATGGGTAATTGTAAGCCCATTCGGTATTTCAAACTTGCCATTTTCTCCTGGTTCAAACTCTATCACCTGAGTTACTGCGTCAACATTCAACTCCCCATAAATGTGAGGAAATAAGTCGCTATCAGCTGCTTCGTATTTAATTTCAGCTTGAACTTGTTCGGGTTCGATGCATAACAACACTAACCCTTTTTGGTTATGAAAAAATTTGTTAGCAGTTCTGATAAGTTGTTGAAGAGTCGAACAATGGATAAACCCTTCAGTATCTAACGTATCGCCGCGATAGATGCCAACTTGTTTCGCTTGTTCCCATTGTTCGCGCTTGGTGATGTGAAAAATCATACTAAATTTAGGTCGTTGAGAGTGCGTGCGATCGCTACCCCAATTCTATGTCAGATGTTGCAGAATCAATGGCCTTACCAGCTGATAGATAATACCAAGGACGATCGGAATCAAAATCGGGATGGCTACTATTAACCCCCATTTGCCAAACTGGATTTCTTGAGCATCCGACTTGAGCAGCGTAATTAAAGCTGTAATTCCCATGAGTATCCAGATACATCCGAAGACAATAAAGATGGCGAATACCGAGTCTTGCATTTTCTTCCCCTCTGCTTTCAGTGTCTATACTCTAGGGTGGCAAATCCGCCTATTTCTTGACATCATACATTGGGGGTATTATGAACCATATCATGTCCGGTCGATTACCCATAATCATCAGCCGGGACACGGCATTATTAACCTTATCTGTTTGTCCGAGATATGTATGATGCCGTGTCCCTACGCAACGACAAAGTGATATTTTTTTATTATGGGCAATTCAACGGACATCATATCATTCGTTGGCTGGTAAAACTACAGGTAACAAAACTTGCGAGGGAAAATCCTCCCCACAACTGACAGTTATTGTAATAATCTGAACATCCATCCAGCGCGTTTCACCGGAAGATGCTCCCGTTCCGCAATTTACAGCATAGGCGGGAAAACAAGCCGCACTTAAACTCAAGCGCAAGGCATTTCCTTTAGCAATTCGCACGCAATTTGCTTGCAGGGGAATTCGACAGAAACCCGGTTTCTCAGAGAAAGCGGGTTTCTTTTGATCGATTCGTATATAACCTTGGGTGAAATTATAAACGCTGCCATCGGGTCGCACTTCTGACAATACAGCACACAAATCAAAACTAGGCGTATCTGCGGTACAAAAAACTTCTACCGCTACATCTCCTGCTAAATGCAAATCTTCCTCTAAAAGTGCAGAAGTGTAGGTTAAAACATCCGTGCGACAATCAATTGCAGAACGGTCAAATGACCCAGCAGGAATTGCCGCATGTCCTCCGGATGTAGGAACGGGGCGCCAAGGATCGTGGACGAAAACATCAAAAGAATTATCGATTTTGGATTGTAGATTTTGGATTATATCTTGCTCCTGGGGAGGTGGAACCTCCCCGCTCTCGTTCCCAGGCAAGAGCCTGGGAACGAGGGGAACGAGGCTCTGCCTCGGTTCTGGCTCTTGGGGAGGTGCAACCTCCCCGCTCTCGTTCCCAGGCAAGAGCCTGGGAACGAGGGGAACGAGGCTCTGCCTCGGTTCTAAAGTTCCTTCATCTTGTCTGACGCTGGCAAGTCCGGTACTGGCTAAATAATAGGATGTTTGATTGTTACTAGGCCATCGATCAAAATAGCGCCATTGGTTACTACCCATTTCAAATAAAGAAACAGGCGGTTCATCTAATAACCCGGTATTCAAACCTTTTAAAAATTGGTCAAACCAGCGAATTTGCACCCGGTCAACTAAACTTTCTGCCTCTGGGCCATAATCAATTGCGCCGACTTTTCGACCCCAAGGTAAGTGCGCCCAAGGGCCAATTCCAATATGCTGAGGCAAGGCGCTTTTAGCTGCCATTGCTTTGTATAAATTAATCGTGCCGCGCAGGTGGGTATCGAACCATCCCCCGATGTGCAGCATCGGTAAATCTACATCCTGCAAATGCTTTTTGGGGGAAAGTTGTTCCCAATATTCATTTGGTTCTGGATGGGCTGACCATTGGTAATAAAAATTGTTGGGTGCGTATTTTCTTAAACA
>DNGG01000404.1:0-137 GCA_003486675.1 Cyanobacteria bacterium UBA11372 | reverse complement strand
TTGGGTGCGTATTTTCTTAAACAGGCGATTAAGAAAGGCTCTGGGTCATAAAAAGGCAGATTTCGCGAGGCGGCACAGAGGATTTGATAGGCGGTAATATCACGCTTTAGACGCGCGGTTTCTGCTGCGAGTTGAAT
>DNGG01000108.1 GCA_003486675.1 Cyanobacteria bacterium UBA11372 | reverse complement strand
GGTTTAATCCGAGCTAAAATTTGTCCTCCTGGTAGCCAATCTGGAGAACAGTATGTACGCACTCAATATCCGGTGGAAGTAAGAGCATATCGCCAGAATAAAAACCGCGTTTCGATTGGATTAGTCGTGTTGATTGATGCAGATACAGCAACTTTGCAGGAACGACTCAATCAATTAGCTAGCGCCCTGAGTGAAGATTCGCAACAAAATCGTCAATCAGATGAAGCGATCGCTATCTTCATCCCCAAGCGGAATATAGAGACTTGGATACACTATTTGCAAGGAGAACTTGTGAATGAGGAGGATACCTATGCAAAATTTCAGAATGATGAAGCTGTTTGCAAACCTGATGTTGAGAATTTAGCAGAGCGATGCCGTTCTCAAAGCTTACCAGAAGATGCGCCACCATCACTTCAGGCAGCTTGTGGGGAATTACAGCGGCTATTACCGCTATTGGAACAAGACTGATTGAAATTGATATTAGGCTAGCGATCGCTCATACCCAAAAACCAAACAGCGATCGCATTACTCTTGTGAAGTCAACGAACCCTATTTCGCTCTCACCTGACAGGCTATATAATGGCGATCGCTAGCACAACACTGAGAACTTGAGTTAGTTCTGTTTTATTTGATTGCATTTATAAAGAATCAACCCCTTTCTTGCGTCAGTATCAAACTTTAACCCTACTTCGGCTTCAGAAGCTATTTCTACTTCATTTTGGGAAATGTTATTCATCATAATACTCTCAATTTTAGCTGAGTAGCAGTATGAGAGTTCATCGTTAACTAAAACCAGAAAAAGACTTTCTCCTACATTCAAGGTAATGTCCTTTACTTTTGCTACGGCTGCTTTTGGCTTCTTAAACCACTCTGTAATTTTCCCAATCTCCCTTGCTTGCCCTACAGAAGTCTGTCGTAAAATGACGTGGTAGGTCACTAATTCAGCGAGAGTTTTGCACAAAGCCTCAACAAAATCACTTAAGTCCAACAACTCTTGAGTTCCTAGAATCTCATCTACTGCTCCATGTGCTGCATCATTACGATAGTCTACTAATTGTTTGAGTTCTCCTTCTGCTGTGTTTTGGCTGCCGCGAACTTCTTCTACAAAATACTTAATCTCTCTGTGATTAGTGACCCATTTCCAGGCATTTTCTATACCTGCATCTGCAAATAATTTTTCTAGCACTTCCTTGCGTAAATTTTGCTCGTGCAATAGGAATGCTTCAGGCAGTAGCTCATATTTCCCCGTGCTAGTAATCCCACAGAATAAGCCTTGAACTACTTTCTCAATTGAAAGGTGTTGAAACCTATTCTTGTTTAAATCAACCAGCAAACGTCCTATACCCTGTCTATGGGTATTCTGGATGTTTTCTCCCAAATCTGAATAACTTGAAACCAAAACGGGTATGATTTGTAGCCAATCTGAAATTAAATCCTCAACGAAGCGCTCATAAATAGCATACAACCGAGTTACCACAGCACAGCGATCGTAAATTCTCCACTCGCGATCGCTAGGGATTACCTCGATTAATTCGGCAAATTCAGCATTTTCTTCCAACTTCCGTCTAACTAAACTGTCTCCAAATACAATACCTCTAAGCCGATCGTTAGTCTTTATCATCCCACGGACAGTCGAAATTCTAAGACTGACTGTCTTAAGAAGCTCGTCAAACATCGCCAGTTACTCTCTAATAACTTGCGAAAGCATTTCGTCAAATATCCTGATTCTATCCTGAATTTCTGCCTTGGTTTTTCCTCCTCCTGTGAGAAGACGAGATTCCGGCTTCTTAAAGAGATTCTTTGTCTCTTCAATAACTCGATCTTTTCTAGCAATCAATTTTTCTGATTCAGGCAAATACCTGCTAAACCCAACCATAACTGCATCATAATATGCTTTATAAGATTTTTTAGACCAATTTTGAGAATCCGGATCAAATGGTTTGAATAAATGCTCTCCATGAATTAGGTGAGCTAGTTCGATAGTTTTTACAAAAATATCTTCCAAGTAATTGATATCTTCATCAGTAAAATTCAAGCTTTTCATCATGTACAGATCTAGAAATCCTTCCATCCCTAGCCGGAAATGATCGACATTTCTCAAAGCAAAAAAACGCAGAACCAACTCGGCATCTTCCATTTTTTTATAAAGAGTATTTTCCTCTAGTTCGGGGTCTTTATCGTCTGTGGGAATTCCCCAAGCTTCAGCAAATATGGGATGCCGCGATAATTTGAGCAATAGTTCATTGAACTTTCCATAATACAAACAGTTTCGCACTTCCTGCTGGCTTAAATCTACTCCTCCAGTATTAAGACGCTCGAAGGTTTTCTGTTTGAGGAATAGAGCTTCTTCAGGATCTGAAGTTGATTCTGCAATAATTACTATAGATGATATGGAGCGACGATCTATACCTGCTCTAATTTTTAGAGGAAGTTTGTCGTAGGTGCGTCCATTTAATTCAGGCCAAAGTTCAAGCCCTGTTAATGTAAGCTTATTTTCATAAAAATCCTGAATAGCAGTGATTCTCTGTTGACCATCCATAACCTCATAAGAATTGTAATCTTTTTCGTATATAATTATTGATGGAACTGGAATATTGATCAGAAATGACTCGATCAGTCGGGATTGCATTTTGGAAGTCCAACGCGCCCTTCTTTGGTAAAATGGTCGCACGTTCATATAACCAGGCTTCTTTAATGCCTCGACAAAACTCGGAAGCTTTTCACGGTTGATTTCCGTAAGAATTCTATTTTCTCTTAACTCGTACTTCTGGGTGATATCGCTATCAGACATTTTAGTGCGAGTTTTTGCGGGCGAACTCTCCCACATTTTTTCTTCAACTGGTGCAAGTGGCATTTTCTGTATTTTTCATCATCACAACTTGTTAATTGATTGTAGCATTTCCCAAATCAGCATCCCCAAAAACCCTAGCGGCCTAACTCAATGCAGGTATCACCGGCTACACCAACGCGATCGCGCCAGCGTGCCTTTGGCATATCGCACGCAAAATCTATCAATAGTTCGATCTGGCAATCTAGCCAGTGTCTATAAAATATTACTTTCGCTAGATGAAGCGGCATATCTTTATAGTTAATGTGAGATTTGTGTGACTCAAAAACAGCAAAGGATTGTGGTAATGAAAAATTTAATTGGTAGCGCGATCGCATTCGTCAAAAATGTTCAAATCAAGCGTTATGTGGCGGTTTTACTCGTCATAGGCACGCTATTTTTAGCAAATGTTAAGGCGGTTTCAGCAAATACTTTCTCTGGTGGACAAGGAACAGAATCATCAAGATTTCTCGAAAAAATGCAGCAGGCTGATGAACAATCCGAAAGACCAAAAACCACCGGAGAATTGCTGGATGAAGCTGCTGGAGATGTTCCCCTGAACGAACG
>DNGG01000338.1:17362-17542 GCA_003486675.1 Cyanobacteria bacterium UBA11372 | reverse complement strand
ATCGCGGGAAATAGATGCCCCCCAGTACCGCTAGCAGCTATTAGCAAGCGCAGCGGCGCTACAGTAGATTCTTTCACAGTCACTGGCGTATTTAAACAAAGTTTCTCAGCTAGCATCAAACAAGGACAAGGGATACTAAACTTTTAAGCTGACTCTCAAAATATCACCGATGCACAATTC
>DNGG01000338.1:15008-17142 GCA_003486675.1 Cyanobacteria bacterium UBA11372 | reverse complement strand
TATCACCGATGCACAATTCTCTCAAATTATTCCAAGGCGCTTCCCCCAGATTAGCCATAATTTTGGTAACGGCGCTAGGGTTATCGACGGGTGGAAACCTTGCTTTAGCAGCGACTCCCGACACCGCGCCTCCCGAATTGAAAAACGCATTATCGCAAATCGACGCAGCGGCAAATCGTCGAGACGTGCAAGGGGTGATGCAGTTGTACAGCTCGAATTTTACCAATAGCGATGGCTTAAATCGCCAAAACATGGAAAAAGCGCTGGGTCAACTTTGGCAGCGCTATACCCAATTGCAATATCGTACCTCGCTGCAATCGTGGGAACGCGATCGCACTGGGGCAATTTTAGCCGAAACTGTAACCCAAATTACCGGCACCCAAGCCATCGACGGCAGAGACTGGACTTTCAACTCTACCATCCGCTCGCGGCAGCGATTTGAAAACCAAAAAATCGTCCAGCAGGAAATTTTAGCCGAACGTACTCAGCTCAGTTCCGGAGAAAAGCCCCCCACCGTCGAGCTAAAATTACCAGAGCGCGTCCGCGCTGGACAAGAGTTTACCTTTGATGCGATTGTCAGAGAACCCTTGGGCGACGACGTGCTAGTCGGCTCGGCTTTACAAGAATCTATCAGCCCCCAAGGTTATTTAAACCCCACCCAGATACAATTAGAACCCCTGGCAGCGGGGGGAATTTTTAAACAGGGTCGCGCACCGAATAACGCGGGTAGATACTGGATATCAGCCGTTCTAGTACGAGCAGATGGTATGACTATCCTCACCCAACGTATGCAAGTCGAAGGCATCGCCCGCCCCACTCGTCCCCAAAATCGTCCCTCTAATCCTCGCACCCGTCCTAATCGTGAGCAAAATCGTCCCTCTGGTGGTGCGAGTTAGCACCTCGTGCCGGTGAGCAGGTGAGCAGGTGAGCAATGTAGGGGCGGGTTTTACTCACATATTGCACCATTATCAACAAGCCTTGAAATCCTTGTTTCTTGAAGAAAAATAATGGCTGTATAGTTTAGCTATTTGCTCCAAACCCGGTTTTGAGCCACGGTGCAAGATCTGAGTTTTACCAACAAAGATTAAACTTGGACGCGCAATTTAAATCAACCCGCCCCTTTTCCCCAGTCAAAATTACCGATGCCCCATTACCAATTACCAATTACCAATTACCAATTACCAAATAAACATGATTTCAATCCAAGATCAAATCGTTCTAATTACAGGTGCGAGTAGCGGAATTGGCGCTGCCTGTGCCAAGCTATTTGCTCAAGCAGGGGCAAAATTAATTTTGGCAGCGCGCCGCAAAGAACGATTGGAACAATTCGCAGACGAACTGGGGAAAGAGTTTTCCTGCGAGACTTATTTGTTGCAGTTGGACGTGCGCGATCGCATCGCTGTAGAATCTGCCTTACAATCCCTGCCAGAAACTTGGTCTAATATCGACATTCTGATTAATAACGCCGGTTTGAGTCGCGGATTAGATAAACTCCACGAAGGGGATTTCCAAGACTGGGAAGAAATGATCGACACCAATATTAAAGGCTTGCTTTATCTCACCCGCTATATCGTACCGGGAATGGTCAGTCGCGGTAAAGGCCACGTGGTTAATATTGGTTCGATTGCCGGACATCAAACTTATCCAGGCGGTAATGTTTATTGTGGCTCTAAAGCTGCGGTGAGGGCGATTTCTGAAGGATTAAAACAAGACCTATTAGGAACTCCCGTGCGCGTGACTTCTGTAGACCCCGGTTTAGTGGAAACCGAATTCTCGCAAGTGCGATTTCATGGCGATAGCGATCGCGCTAAAAAAGTATACCAAGGACTCACACCTTTAACCCCAGATGATGTGGCAGATGCGATCTTTTTCTGCGTCACCCGACCTGCCCACGTTAATATTAGCGAAATGTTGCTAGTCCCAACCGATCAAGCAACCGCAACCCTCGTTCATCGACGAAATTAGATCCCGCTTACAGCAGCTTGCACACGGCTCGGGGAGATGATGGAGATGATGCCCATCTGCGGTGAGATCGCAAAGATTCCAATCTGCTGTATGCCCCCCAAGCCATTGGCGATTCGGGGAATCGATGGGTAATATCAAATCCGGTAGCATCGGAATGATTAGCTTTGTT
>DNGG01000338.1:14577-14774 GCA_003486675.1 Cyanobacteria bacterium UBA11372 | reverse complement strand
AATTGGTAATTGGTAATTGCCAGAAAAGCCTCTACAGGTCGTAATTCCGATGCCACCGGAAACGATATAATATGATGTTCGGCAAATCACTTATAGCGGATTGTGACTTGATAGAATACACTTGATTTTTCATAAGTTAATAACTCGTGTAGAGTGGATCTCGAATGCAATAGCGGCAGCAAAAATGGCAGCCGCTA
>DNGG01000338.1:0-14376 GCA_003486675.1 Cyanobacteria bacterium UBA11372 | reverse complement strand
AGCGGCAGCAAAAATGGCAGCCGCTATTGCATTCGAGATCCCCAAGGGCTGTATTCCACCAAGTCACAAACTGCTATATAATTAAAACTCTCCGCGTCCCGCTTTCCCCGCGTCCCCGTGTCAGTCCTAATTAGGGGTTCTACCTCCCCTTGTCTCTGCTTCAATTCCCTTGCTTTATTCCTACTTTTTTCTGTTCTACCAACAATAATTTTCGCCGTTCAATCTGACCTAGATCGGTAACTTTATATTGAGGTTTGCTCATAATTTGCATCTCCAACCATCTCGGACAAGCAACATCTTTAATTCGCCTTCCTGAGTTACATTTTTGATAATTTATATCGGCTAAAAATAGAAAAGTTTTATGCTTTTTAATAAATTCTTCCCCGTTCATAATACTCTCTTGAAATACAGCATAGTTACGTTTTAATGCTTCCATAGTTTTGTAACTTTGTGTTGCAAATTGTCCGCTTTTTATATCTAACGCAGCCTGCCAGTCTAAAATATAGAAATATCTATTCCTCTCAGGAGAATAGTGAAATCTCGTGCTAAAATCATGAGCAGATTGCGTGACAATAGGTAATTCTTTATACCCATATTTGCCATCATTTAATCCCGGCAATTTTTGCTTTGATAAACTATTGGCTTTGCTAACTGGATTAATCAGTAATATGGCAATTATTGCGATTTCTAAAAGCTTAAAATTAATGAAATTTGGACTAAAATTAAAGCGATTATTACAAATAATGCGGGAAGTGAAATAAGCTAATAATATTGCCCAACTGATGGTACTAGGTATCATGTACCTATCCCAAAAAATGGGTTTGATAGTGCGGGAAACAATCCAGGCAAAAATCGGAACGGCGAGCCAAGCATAGGCAAATATTAAGAGAGAAATTTCTGCATTAAATTTTTGGTTATTTGGCTGAGACATATCAGAATTTTGAGCTGCCTTAGCTGATTCATATATATATTGCAATCCGGAAATAAGAATTAAAATTATCAGCAGAGTTTGAAAAGACAAGGTTGATGCAGAAATACCGAAAAAATCAGTTAAATTTGCCAGAGTAGGACTGGGAAGCCACGAACGGGGATTGCCAACATCAGCTTGGTTAATAAAAGCGGGAATGTATGGAATCAGGGAAAGCCAGCTTAAAATCGCGCTCAGGTAAATTTTGGGCCTAAAAGTCTTAAAGTATAGATCTCTAACAATAAAAGAAAAAATAATTGCTCCACTATATAACAAACCAAAAAGATGTGTTTGGACAATAGCAGCATGAATCAATATGTTAGACAATAATAGGTTTCTAGAACAATTTGACTGTCTATTTAGTAAATCGTATTGCAGCAGCCCCAATCCACAAACAGCCATAAATAAACCATACATTCTAGCTTCAGCATTCTGAACTAAAATTAGTTCTGAAACACAAAATACGCCAAGAGTTCCAATAGAAGCTGAAGAAAAGCTATAAGTGCGACGTAATGTTATCCAAACAGTCACGCAAGCGATGCAAATTCCTAAAGAAGAAAATAAGCGCAGTGATAGTTCTGCGGCACTAAATGCTTTAACCCAAAACCAACCGAGAATAAAATATAAAGGGGGGGTATTGGTCAATTTGTCACCAAAAACGACCATCATATGTGTAAAAGATAGATCGTTAAGCAAGTAATAAGACAAAATTTCATCGAACCAAAAAAATTTTTTAGCAGAAACAATAGTGCAGGCAATAAGAAGCGATGCTGTAGCGAGTAGGGGAACTATATACTCCCACTTGATGGCAATCTTTTGATTCACGGTCTTACTCTAACTCCCGTAATGTAATGCTATAATTTTTGCGCTCGTAGCAGATAATACAGAATCTGGGAAGAGTTGCGATCGCTACCTAAATTGCTAAGAGTCTTTCTGGCACTAACTGGTTGTATTTTTGGCGGTTAATTTGAGCGAGAGAGCAAAAAGAAGAAGGAAGACGGCGAAGCAGAAACTTATCTGTATCGCCAAACCAGAAAAGTCGTATCAGGCGCGAAACGATCGCTAACTCTGTTTCCCTCTCCCCTCTACTCGTCAACATTCTCGTAGAAGCGACAGCTGACGCAGGGTCCCTCTGGGTTGACTGCACAGCGAATTAGTTCAGAACGAGCATTAAACCGACAATTGGCATCTCCCAATACCCAGTGTCCGCCTACAAAACTTGTTTCTGTGGGGCGGGGTGCAGATTGGACGTATAAGGCAATTTTATGTAACCGATAGCGCCCTGACTTAAGTTGATAGCGGTGGCGGCGTTCTAAAACAGCGTAGGTTTGACCTTCCAGGTTGAGATAGTTACCGGGTTCCGGTGTCCAATCTAGCTGGACGCTTCCCAGGGACTGACGCGGGTGCGTCAGTATGACCTCCGTAGGCAGTGAGTCTGGCTCCATAGCTCCCAAAAGATGTGTTGCGCACTACATCTTTTAAGGTATCGCGATCGCAGCCCGCCGCTTACACCATTGGGATAGTTTAACCAAATGACGTAACCCAGGGCAACTTTAATCGAGTCTGTAACAATTTCCGTAACAAAGGCACTTTTTTTTGTTTAACCTATCTACATTTGAAATCTGGTTTCCTTATCTTGGCGCAGGCTATGTTTTTCAAAGATGTCCGAGACTATCAAATTCTGTTTCTATCCCTTTTCCTGGTCTTAGGTGTGGCTACCAGAGACTGGACTTTGCGGCTTGACTTAATTTTAGTTGCGATCGCCACCTGCTGTACTGCTCAGTGGCTGCTCTCCTGCCTCTGGCCTGCCAAAGAAAATCTGGCTGAAAAACTCACTCCGATTCAGCCTTCATTTCGCAGTTCCTTAATTACCGCTTTAGGTCTGAGCTTACTTTTAAGATCCGAACATTCCACCACTATAATTTTAGCAGGAACCCTAGCAATTTTGAGTAAATTTATTTTTCAATTTGAGCGCAAGCATTTTTTTAATCCCGCTAACTTTGGGATTATTTCGGCGCTTTGTCTGACAAAAGATGCCTGGGTTTCGCCGGGACAGTGGGGTGATGATTGGTGGTACGCACTGATATTTTTTGGCGCTGGCGGAATGGTTTTAAAACGAGTAGGACGTTGGGACACAACTGCCGCTTTTTTAGGCAGTTACGCTTGTTTAGAAGCGATTCGCAATCTTTGGCTAGGCTCGACTTGGGATGTTTTTTTCCATCGATTGATGAGCGGTTCGTTGTTGCTGTTTGCCTTATTTATGATTACAGACCCCCGTTCGATTCCTAATGCCAGGTCGGGTCGATTAATTTGGGCTATTAGTATTGCTATCTTAACTTTTATTCTGCGGAATCAATTTTTTATTCCCACAGCAGTCTTCTGGGCATTATTTGCCCTTTCACCCTTAACCTTAATTTTGGATAAGATCTGGTCAGCCCCTAGATTTTCTTGGTCAGGGGGCAGTCTTGAAGAGGAGGCGGTGACGCTCCTGAGATGGTGACGGGGGGACACCCGATGGTAGGCGCCAGGGGATTCGAGAAAAGAAGAATTTTCTGATTCTAGCGCGTTTAAATTCGGGAGGCTTGTAACCAGATGTGGAGATCTTGAGAAAGGTCGCGCTCCGCGTCTTTTTTTCTCCGCGTCTGGGCGTCTTTGCGTCTTCTTGGTCAATAGTCAGCAATCAATAAAAATCGGCTAAACAGGATGGTCATATGAAACAGATACGGGGATTGATAGCTATTTTGATCGCGATTTTAGCAGTTATTTGGGTTGCGCCTAACGCTTGGGGATTTTGTGGGTTTTATGTGGCAAAAGCAGATACCAAGCTATATAACAAAGCGTCGCAAGCGATTATTGCACGCCAAGGCGATCGCACAATTTTAACAATGGCAAATGACTACCAAGGCAATGTCAAAGACTTTGCCATTGTCGTCCCAGTTCCAGTTGTACTTCAGCAAGAACAAGTGCGAGTTGGTGACCCCAAAATTATCGAACGTCTCGATGCTTTTAGCGCCCCCCGACTGGTAGAATATTTTGACCCAGACCCTTGCGGCGATGGCGACCTCAGCGTTGGATCTGGAACTAGAGGTGGGGCACCAATGGCAGCAAGTCCAGCTAGGATGAGAAACGATGAAAGTGCTTTAGGCGTAACAATAGAATCCCGCTTTAGTGTAGGAGAATATGACATTTTAATCTTAAGTGCTAGGGAATCTAACGGTCTAGAAACCTGGCTCAAAAGAAACGGTTACCGCATACCGCCAGGGAGTAGTCAACTGCTGCAACCCTACATTAGGCAAAACATGAAATTCTTCGTTGCCAAAGTCAATCTATCGGAATTTCAAAAATCAGGATATAAATTTCTGCGACCCCTGCAAATGGCTTATGAATCTGCCAGATTCATGTTGCCAATTCGGCTGGGAACGCTCAATGCTACAAGCGATCAAGATTTAATTGTTTACCTCTTATCCCCCAAAGGTCAAACAGAAATCATCAACTACCGCACCGTAAAAATTCCTTCCGATACTCAAATTCCCCTGTTTGTCAAAAATGAGTTTGGCGATTTCTATAAAGCCATGTTCCAAACCGCCTATACTAGGGAAGGAAAAAATAGCGCATTTATCGAATATGCTTGGGACATGGGAGGATGCGATCCTTGTTCTGCCCAACCTTTGAATCCGGAAGAATTGCGCCAAGCTGGTGTATTTTGGCTAACGCCTGGAAGCGGCACAAATGTCTTTATTACCCGTCTCCACGTCCGCTATACCCGGGATAAATTTCCAGAAGATTTGATGTTCCAAGAAACATCAAATCGTCAATTTTTCCAAGGTCGGTATATTCTGCGCCATCCTTTTAGCGGCGAAATTCAATGCGAAGAGGGCCAAAGATATCAACGGGTTTTGGCTGAACGATTTGAACGGGAAGCTCAAACTTTGGCACAGCTAACCGGATGGAATATCCAGGAAATTCGCCAGAAAATGCCTGCCACTGCCGCACAACAGCAAAACCTTCCTTTTTGGAGAAATATTTGGCCTTGATGGCTAATTGATAATTGCTAATTACTAATATTAAAAAGCTTGGCTCGCCAAATTGTAGTTAAACATTTTCACAATTAGCGATTAGCCATTAGCTATTAGCACTTAGCGGGGTTTGCTGTACTCACGCGATAGAAGGGCTAAACAAATCAGACCAATTGCGCCCAGCCAGTTGCCATTGATATTATCAATCCGAACTTCTCGTCGGATAGGTGTGGTTTCTGCGGCGGGGGGCGTAGTATTTTCTACGCTATCAGGAGTTGTTTGGGCAGAAGTTGGTAACGTTGAAGGAAGCAACGCTAAACTGAGGGAAAGAATGCCAGCCCCAGCAATTTTAGCTAAATTAGAACGCTTCATCTTAAAGCTCCTTTTTTAAAGAGCGGCAGGCTCTTTACACCTTTAACTTTATTAATTTCCTCAAAAAATCGCCTCACCCTTTGGTAGGAAAGCCAACCAGGCGTCAATTGTCACTCAAGAAAGATGGTAATTGGTAATTGGTAATTGGTAATTGGTAATTGGTGATTTTTCTTTTCTATTACCCCAGTCAGAAACCCGGTTTCTTCATAGATTTCTCCCTGCCAAACCCACGATTTTTCCGAGAAACCGGGTTTCTTTGGCTCGATGTAACTAGGAACTTACGTTAATTATTTAATACTGACGTTGAGCGAGAAACTGGCATTACCTCGCGAACCACCAACAACAATGCGATAGTTCCCCGAAGCGGGTAATTCTTGCTCAAAGGTTGTAGCGCCAGTTTCCATGACTATTCCATCGGGTGAAACTACATCAAACAACGCCCCCCCTTGTGCTTGGGAGGAGGAGATATTAACTCTCATTGTCTGACCAGCACGAGCGCCCAATATGTAAACATTTCTTTCACCTCGGATAACGCTGTCTCTGATAGTCGCCGAGTTAGAACCTCGGGCAAATTGAACGCGACGGGTACGCGCTGTTTGTGCCATCAAAATATCTGAATTCACACCAGATTGTTTTGGTTGATAAACTGTTGATAATTCAGCAGCTTGAACGTTAGGTACAATAGCTAAACATAACCCGGCAAATAATGATAAACCGCGATTCATTGGGATTTTTTACCCCTTTACAGTAAACATCCTTAGTTTCTCGCATCTCGATCGCAATCACCTGAGTAATTGTCAGTAAATAACCTGTAATTTTTATACTATATAAGTTTAGCTATTTCCCTGTTTTTACTATTGACAAAAGCAGGTTTTAGTGTATTATCATTGATATTTACTGGGGAGCCTGCTTGTTTACTTGCTCGATTTGTTGGGAAAAGTAAGCTTCGCGATATTGCAATTGTTTGGCTATTTCCAATCCTTGTTGAAAAGCGTTGAGGGCTTGGGGAAAGTCTTTTAAACTGAGGTAAAGTTTGCCAATTTGGTCGTAAGCGTTCATGATTCCGTAAGAATCTTTAGCCAGTATGTTGACTGACACAAGAATTTGATAAACTGACAATGCCTGCTGGGGTTGGTTAGAAGATTGGAATAGATTAGCCAGTTTTTGCAATGCCTCTTTTGCGAGATTAAACATTTCTCGTTGATAGGCAAAAGCATAAGCTTCTTGATAGTTTTGTGCGGCTTGTTCTACTAAACCAAGGGCTTCATAATTGGAACCAATTGATAGATAAAGTGATGGAACTTGGAGCAAGTCTTGTTCGGTGAGGGAAAGTTCTATTAATTGCTGCTTTGTTTTGATTGCCATTTGATGTTGTTTGCCTTGGTCGTAAATATATGCTAGTTGTTTTAAATAGGCGATTTGTTTGACGCGATCGCTCCTTGACTCCGCTAATCTCAGTAATTCCCGATAGTGATCGGCAGCTTTAATGTAGTCAAAATAACTCATATTCATTTCAGCAAGGGTGAGCAGAGTCGCCTCAACAGTCGGGATATCTGGCTGCGATCGCGCTAAGGCAAGAATTTGTTCGTAAATGCCAACGGCTAATTGGGGCGCATTGACTTGCCGATAGGCGGTGCCGAGCGATCGCAACAACTCCAACTCTACAGGCGGTTTCTTTTGCAGTTCTTGTTGAATTATCTGCAAGCGCTTGGTAATAATTTGTACATCTTGTCGGCTATTTTGCTGTAATGCGATCGCGCCCACTCTCCCCAACGCCTGCACCTCAGACAACGGCCCAATATATCGCCGCAGCCGCAATTCGCGATACCATATTTCAAACGCTCCCACCCTGTCCCCGGCTTGCAATTTAGCCGCCGCTGCGGTATTTAGTTGTTCTAATGCCACAGAAAGTGCAGCGCGTTCGGCATCAGTTAGGCGGCGTCTTCTGTTAGTTCGAGGTAATAGAGGATCGGGGGTTCTAATTTCTAAAGGATTGGGAGGAAACTGATTCGGATTGGGATTTTGGTTGGGATTTGTGGCTGCGATCGCTGAGAAACTGAAATAAACACAAAAGGCGATTGTCAGACACAGAAATTGTGCCGTTGTTTGGCTCCGATTCACCACCCACCTGGAAATTAAGTACCTGAATTCAGTCCTCTTTAGAGGACTTAAGCTATTAGCCAGGGATTTTAATCCCTGGCGGGCTATGGAACTCGTGGAAGATCTTGGTTTAAACTGAGTAAAATATCTATTTTTATCTGCATTCATCGGTTTTAAACCTCTTCAACCTAGTTTTTGCCTCAGTTTTAGCGTGTATAAACCCCAATAGGCTGTTAAACTAAATCGGGATTGGTCAATCGGATCGTCAAGAGTGGGAGAAGACAGGTGTATTGCTTTCGCATCAAACGACTATTCGCTATGGCAGTCACGTTGCTGAGTTTACTCACAGCTTGTAGCTTGCCACAAGTCACCGCCGAACAGCGCATATTTTTGAATTTATCCTTGGATTATTTGGGCGAGTACCAATTGCCCAAGATGAAGTATAAGGATACACCAGTTGGGGGGTTATCGGCACTGACCTACGATCGGGCGCGCGATCGCTTCTACATCCTTTCCGATGACCGCTCTCAACTAGCCCCAGCGCGATTTTACACCGTTAAACTAGCCTTAAACGAAACGGGCATCCAAAACGCCGAAATCGAAAACGTCACCTTCCTCAAAACCGAAGACAATCAAACCTATCCTAAAGCCAAGATCGACCCGGAAGGAATTGCCCTCACACCGCAACAAACCGTCTTTATTTCCAGCGAAGGCGTCAACAAGCAAGGAATACCTCCATTTTTGCGCGAATTCGACCTGCAAACCGGACAACAAAAATCAAGTTTACCGATTCCAGAAAGATACATAGCCGACGCCACTGACGACAAACAACAAAAGGGAATTCAAGATAATTTAGGGTTTGAAGCACTGACGCTTAATCCTACCGGAACTGTTCCCGCCAAAGGCGAACCAATTCGCTTATTTACCGCCACCGAATCGGCTTTAATCCAAGATTTAGATCCCCCGGCAAAAGATGAGCAAGGGAACCCCAAACCGCAAATAAATAAATGCCGGTTATTGCATTACTATATCGGCGATGGCCCGCCGCTTTTAGTAGCAGAACATGTTTATCCCCTCGCCCCTACACCTGAAGGTGCTTTAGCTCATGGTTTAACTGAATTATTAGCCATAGATCAAGCCGGTCATTTCCTCAGTTTAGAGCGCAGTTTTTTAGGTTTAGCGGGGCTGCAAGTAAAAATTTATCAAATCGCCACAGGAGGGGCAACCGATACCTCCCGCGTCGTCAGTTTAAAAGGAGAATTGCGCGGCACTCAACCAGTCAAGAAAAAGTTACTGTTTGATTTGAGCGAAATCGGCATTCCTTTAGATAATTTAGAGGCAATGACATTTGGCCCTCGATTCCCCGATGGTTCTCAAAGTTTAATATTAGTCAGCGATGATAATTTCCAAGAACAGCAAGTTACTCAGTTTCTGCTGTTTAGGCTGAAAACCGAACGTCAATCGGCAACCTAGAAACTGGGACTATAATTGACAAATAAAAGCTCTTGAAGTAAAGACATGACGACTGTAGCTATTTTGCCGGAGTCCGACGCTAGTGGTAAGAGGTTTTATCGCGCCATTGCAGGTAAAGTGCAAGCGACTGGCACAACTGCGGGTGAAGCACTGGACGCTTTGACTGCGCAACTAGAAGATAGCGAATTTGGTGCTTTATTGATCGTTCAAAACTTCCGACCTGACCGTTTTTTTAGTGCCCAACAGCAAAAGCGGCTATCTGAGTTGATGAGTATTTGGCGAACAGCACGCGATCGCGGTGATACGCTTCCTTTAGACCAGCAAGCAGAATTGGATAATCTTGTCCAAGCCGAGTTGCAAGCTGCCATAGCCAGAACAGAAACTCTGATGCAACAAATGAATCAATGAACCCTAACTATTCTCTAGTAGCTGACCGTGCTGGTCATCGCTGTGAATATTGTCGCGCCCCAGAACTTGTTTTCAACTTCCGGTTTGAGGTTGAACACATTATTCCACTCTCTCGCAATGGTTTAGATGCCGAGTCTAATTTAGCTCTTGCCTGTCGCTGTTGTAACCTTCACAAAGGAAATCGGATCGGTGCGATCGATCCTGAATCTGGTATTGAAGTTCGTCTGTTCAATCCAAGACAAGATCGGTGGGATGAACATCTTCATGTAGATGGAGAGTCTGCTGCAATTATTGGTTTAACACCCATTGGCAGAGTCACCGTTATTTGTTTGGAAATGAACAGTCCAGCACAATTAACAGCCCGTACTATATGGATTCGTCTAAGTCTATTTCCTTAGATCTTTGACTTTAGCCTCAACAGGTGTTTGTTTATGACCCAAAGACAAATACCTTAGCTTCATATTCTGGCAAATCACTACCTCCCAAATTGCAAATTTTTATGAACGTAGACTTACAGAGATTCTTCAGTGCTTGTAACCCCAGCCACACCTTAATGATGGAGGATGCAGAGGATCGAAAGTATTATATTGATTTTGCTTCGGTGCGAGGTGGCAAAGTTATTGATGCACTGAAGCGGACAATTGCCCGGTTATCGCCAAATCAACCAACTTGTCAGTTATTTACGGGACATATTGGTTGTGGAAAGTCTACTGAGTTGTCGCGGCTAAAAACTGAGTTGATGGAAGAGGGTTTTCACGTCGTTTATTTTGAGTCTACACAAGATCTGGATGCTACCGATCTGGATGTTACGGATATTATGTTAGCGATCGCGCGTCAGTTGAGCGAAAGTTTGGAGGAAAGTCAGATTGCGCTGCAACCCCAAGGGTTTAAAGCTTTCCTCAAAGGTGCTTGGGACTTTTTGCAGACTCCCGTCGAGATTAAGGCAGAAGGGGAGTTGTTTGGCAGTAAAATCCAAGGCAGTACGGAAGGCAATCTAGAATTTTCCCTGCCGATGGGGATTGCTAAGATTACAGCCAAAACCAAAGATAGCCCGAAAACGCGATCGCAACTTAGACAGTATTTGGAACCTCAGACTAATAAGATTTTGCAGCTGATTAATGAGGAAATTATTGCAGTTGCGATCGCGCAACTCAAGCAGCAGGGGAAAAAGGGATTGGTGGCGATTGTTGATAATTTAGATCGGGTGGAAAATCGCGCTACGGCATCGGGAAGAATGCTGCCAGATTATATTTTTATCGACCGGGGAGAACAGTTACGCAAGCTGAATTGCCACGTGGTTTATACCATCCCTCTCGGATTGATTTTTTCTAACGACGGTGCAACTTTGCAGAATCGTTTAGGGGGTGGAATTGACCCGAAAGTGTTGCCGATGGTGCCGGTGCAATCGAGAGATGGTTCTGAGTATGCTGAAGGGATGAAATTGCTCAGGCAAATGGTACTAGCAAGAGCGTTTCCAGAAACAAAACCAGAAGAAAGACTGGGATTAATGGCAGAGGTGTTTGAGACGCCTGAAACCCTCGATCGGTTGTGTCAAATTAGTGGCGGTCACGTGCGAAACTTGTTGGGGATGCTGTACCGCTGTCTTCAGGAAGAAGATCCGCCGATTTCTGCGGCGGTTTTGGAAGCGGTAATCCGGGATGCACGCGATCGCTTGTTATTATCGATTGATAATGATGAGTGGGAATTGTTGTTTCAAGTGGTGCAGGAGCAAAAAGTTAAGGGAGATGGAGAATATCAAACTTTGTTGCGAAGTCTGTTTGTGTTTGAATATCACGATAGCGAAGGACGGTGGTTTGGGATTAATCCGCTTTTAAAAGAAACGGATAAGTTTAAAGGTTGGTTAATGGCTAATGGCTAATTGGCCTCATCGCCTCGTTACCAGGTTCTACCTGGTAACGCATTCTTGGAGGCTCTGCCTCCTAAGATTGAGAAAGAGGCAGAGCCTCCAAAAAAGCATTCCCAGGTAGAACCTGGGAACGAGCTACGAGCTAATTCTAGGAAAATGAAGCAACCAAGGTATTAAGGCTATGGTTGAATCTCGCGGAATAGAGGATGCTTCGGTATATAATGAGCGATCGCTGAAAACTTTAGCGCGAACAATCCAGCTTTCCCAAGGGCAGTTTTCGCTGATTCTGGTGCGCTGCAATTATCCCGAATTGACTGAGGAGATGCGGCAACGGTTGCACCAGAAATCTACCATTGAGATTCAAGAGCTTATTTTACCAAAATCTGGGAAGCGACTTTATGATGCGATCGCTAATTCGATCAAAAGTCAAACTCCGAAAGCGTTGATGGTTTTGGGTTTAGAATCGGTAGTGGCAATTGATGAATTGTTGACGGGGGCGAATCGCGATCGCGATTTATTTAAGCGCGATTTTGCTTTCCCATTAATCTTATGGATGACCGATAGATTGCTGCATATAATGGGCAAATCCGCAGCCGATCTTACCACTTGGTCGAGTCCACCGATTAAATTTATTCCCGATCCAGATTTTTTGATTAGTTTTCAGCAAGAAACTATTGAAAAAGCTTTTGGGGATGATGCTAATTTTACCATCAATGAAGCTGAATTAGAAGCCGTTCAACAGGATTTATCCCGATCTGGACAAGAATTAGATCCTGGACTGCAAGCAAGTTGGGAATTTATTCTCGGTAGGATTGAGGCAGGAAAGAATCAGCTTGATTCGGCGATCGCATATTATCAGAAAAGTTTGGGATTCTGGCAGCAAAGTCAGGATTTAGAACGGCAAGGAATTTTACTGCTGCATCTGGGTTTAGCCTACAACCGCAAAGCCGAACAGCGGCGAACAGAAAATCGTCGCTTTTGGGAAATGGCTAGAGATTCTTTTCAGCAGAGTTTGGAAAAGTTTGAGCAAGCGCAACGTCCAGAATTAGTGGCGAAACATATTAGTCAATTGGGTGAAGTGCTGCGACGCTTACAAGATTGGGAACGGTTACAAAATCTAGCCAATAAATCTTTATCTCTGCATCAACAATATGGCAACTCCGAGCGCATCGCGCAAGATAGGGGTTTTTTGGCAGAGGTTGCTTTAGAACAATCTCGCTGGAATGAGGCGAATCAACTAGCAAGTCAAGCACTAGAAACATTAGAGAAGATTCCTAATTTTTCGCGTCAATCCCAGGGATTTTATCGTTGGCTTTTAGCTCGAAGTCAGCGGCATTTGGAGCGAATTAACTCAGCTATTGAAAATTTAGAAACAGCGAGAAATGAATGTCAACCGCAATTCGACCCGCAACAATACATTCGGATCTTAGAAGAATTAAGAAAAATCTACTTCGAGCGAGGAGAATACAAAAAAGCCTTTGACCTCAAACTAGAACAACAGGAAATTAAGAGTAAGTATCGATTGCAGGCTTTTATTGGAGCAGGACGCTTGCAACCGCAAACCGACTTTCTCCAAGATCAAACTAATGCAGAAATTGTTGAGGAAATTGTCGCAACTTCTGGGAGAAAGCAGGACATTCAGCGCTTGATTGAACGCATGGTTAGAGCGGATTGTAAGTTGACAGCGATCTATGGGCAATCAGGTGTGGGAAAAAGTTCCATTTTGCAAGCGGGATTAGTGCCTACTCTCCAATTTATCCCCTTTGAGATGATGAATGCGTTGCCAATTTTGGTGCAAGCTTATCACGATTGGGCGAGAGATTGCGGACAGGGTTTGATCGCGGGATTAAAGGAAGTCAAAGGTTTGACTTTATCGGCGGCGATTGATACGCCGATGGCAATTTTGGCAGAGTTGCGAAACAATCAACAGCGAAATTTATTGACGGTGTTGATTTTTGACCAGTTTGAGGAGTTTTTCTTTGTTTATCAAGAACCTGCCAGCAGGTTGCCGTTTTATAGTTTTTTGTCGGAATGCCTGAAGATTGCTGATGTCAAAGTTATTTTATCATTGCGGGAAGATTATATCCATTACTTGTTAGAGTGTAACCGCCTGGAAAATTTATCGATCATTGAGCGCGATATTCTCAGTAAGAATATTCTGTATTATTTGGGTAATTTCTCCCGGTCAGATGCTAAAACAGTCATTCAAACTTTAACCGAACGCTCTCAGCTTGATTTGCACGATGATTTGATTGAGGGATTGGTAGAGGACTTAGCTGGGAAATTGGGAGAGGTGCGCCCGATAGAGTTGCAAGTCGTGGGAGCGCAACTGGAAAAACGGCAGATTGCGACGTTGATTGAGTATCAAAAACTGGGAGAGCGAGCAAAGGAAAAACTGGTTGAGGAGTATTTAGCAGAAGTTGTAGGAGATTGCGGGCGGGAGAATAAAGAAACTGCCGCACTCGTTTTGTATTTGCTCACGAATGAAAACAATACTCGCCCCCAAAAGACTCAAGCTGAATTGGCAGCATATTTAGCAAATGATTTCAGCCAATTGGAGTTAGTGCTGGAGATTTTCGTGAAATCGGGGTTGGTTTTATTAGTTCCAGCTTCTCCAAGTGACCGCTATCAATTGGTGCATGATTATTTAGTACCGTTTATCCGCAAACAGCAAGGAGCGGAATTACTGGAATTACGCGAAAAGCTCAAGCAGACTGAAGCAGAAAATCAGGTATTAGCAGAAGCACGGCAGAAAGCAGAGCAGTTATCAATAGAAGCACAGCGGAAAGCCAAGCAACGAATTGGGATTGGTACGGCGGTGCTGAGTGTGAGTTTAGTGTTGGCAGCAACTGTAATGGGAGTGGCATGGCAGCAAGTAACCAAGGCTCAACAACTCACTAAACTAGAGCGGCTAGGAACTGATACGTTGAAACAGTTTCAAGTTAATAACGAGCAAATAGAGAGTTTAATCTCAGCCGTGGAAAATGGGAAAAAACTTAAAGAGATTGAGGGGAACAAAGATTCTCTGGCAGATTATTCAGTATCCAGTCCTTTGCTTGCTCTCCAGCAAATTGTTAATAACATCCGAGAAAGAAATCAATTGAAGGGGCATCAGGGCTGGCTATACAGTGTCAGTTTTAGTCCCGATGGCAAGACGGTTGCTACCGCATCAT
>DNGG01000107.1:27489-27833 GCA_003486675.1 Cyanobacteria bacterium UBA11372 | reverse complement strand
TCGCTACTGATAGTAGTTGTGCCATTATTGTGAAGAGTCACCGCACCGCCACCACCAGCACTGACTGCGGTGATGCTCAGGGAATTACTATCGACATCCGTATCGTTCGCCAGCAGAGTAGCGACTGGGATATTTAGGGGCGTATTTTGAGCTGTGGTGGTGGTGTCATTTACACCCACAGGGGCATCATTCACCCCAAGTATCGTCACCGTTGCGGTAGCGCTGCTCGTGCCGCCAAAGCCATCGCCGATCGTATAGGTGAAGGTATCGGTAGCAGTGGCACCCGTACCCAAAGACTCATACTTTCCATTGGGATTGTAAGTAAAATTGCCACTGGCGTTGAC
>DNGG01000107.1:25849-27195 GCA_003486675.1 Cyanobacteria bacterium UBA11372 | reverse complement strand
GTATCATTGTCGGGGTCGCTATCCGGGGTGGTAGGATTGGCAGCGAGGACGTTGCCGTTGAGTATGGTGTCTTCATTGGTGCTGACGGCATCGTTGATCGCAACAGGGGGTAGGTTTGAGGCAGCAGTCACATTCACCGTCACAGTAGTCATGTTGCTGGTGTTGCCATCGCTCAGAATATAGTTAAAGCCAGCCTTGCCCGTAAAATCATTGTTGGGAGAAAACACAATAAAGTCATCGCTACTGATAGTGGTGGTGCCATTATTGTTTAACGTCACCGTGCCACCAACACCAGGACTGACGGCGGTGATGCTGAGGGAACTACTATCGACATCCGTATCATTAGCCAGTAGAGTAGCGACTGGGATATTGAGGGGAGTATTTTGAGGTGTGGTGGTAGTGTCGCTCACTGCCACTGGGGGATTGTTAAACCCATTGATCGTAACGGTAGCAGTAGCGCTGCTGGTGCCGCCTTTCCCATCGCTGATAGTGTACGTGAAGCTTTCGGTAGCAGTGACACCCGTAACCAAAGACACAAACTTACCGTTGGGATTGTAGCTAAAAGTCCCATTGGGGTTGACACTCAGTAGCGCACCGGAGGTGAGGGTAATAGTTGTTCCCACATTAGAGGGATTACCGTTGACGGCTGTCACGGTGAGAGTGTCGTTGTTGGGGTCGTTGTCGGAGGAGGTGGGATTGGCAGCTAGCAGGTTGCCGTTGAGTGTGTAAAGTTCATGAGTACTGACGGCATCGTTGACTGCTACAGGGGGTTGATTTGTGACCACAGGGGGTGGTGTGGCAAAGCCAAATACTACATAACTCTGTCCCGAATTGCTGCCGTTGGGGTCGGCACCCGCTGCTCCGATAATTACATCACCAAAGCCATCGCCGTTGACATCCCCGGCGCTGCTGACCGAACTGGCTCCGTCACCTACTGCGATGCCGTTAATGGCAAAGCCGTTGTAGCCGTTGAGGTTCGAGAGGTTGAAAATCGCACCAAAGCCGCTCTTGCTACCAAACACCACGTAACTCTGCCCGGAATTGCTGATGCCGTTGGGGTCGGCACCCCATGCCCCGATAATTAGGTCATCAATACCATCGCCGTTGACGTCCCCGGCGCTGCTGACCGAGGTGCCTGAGCCGTCATCCGCCGCGATGCCGTTAATGGCAAAGCCGTTGCTGCCGTTGAGGGATGACAGGTTGAGGCTCGAACTAAACCCGCTCTTGCTGCCAAACACCACATAACTGGAGCCGGAATTAGTGCCGTTGAAGTCGGCACCCCATGCCCCGATAATTAGGTCATCAAGGCCATCGCCGTTGACGTCCCCGGCGCTGCTGACCGAGGT
>DNGG01000107.1:20940-25561 GCA_003486675.1 Cyanobacteria bacterium UBA11372 | reverse complement strand
CCGTTGAGGTTCGACAGGTTGAGGCTCGGACTAAACCCGCTCTTGCTGCCAAACACTACATAACTCTGCCCGAAACTCCTGCCGTTGATCTGGCTAGCGGATGCCCCGATAATCAGGTCATCAATGCCATCACCATTGATATCCCCGGCGCTGCTGACCGAGGTGCCTGAGTAGTCACCCCCCGCGACGCCGTTAATGGCAAAACCGTTGCTGCCGTTGAGGGTGGAGAGGTTGAAGCTCGCACCAAAACTGCTCTTGCTCCCAAAGACCACATAACTCTGACCCACATTCCTGATGCCGTTAACGCGGGCATATACTGCCCCGATAATCAGATCGTCAAGGCCATCGCCGTTGACATCCCCGGCGCTGCTGACCGAGGTGCCTGAGTAGTCACCCCACCCGATGCCGTTAATGGCAAAGCCGTTGCTACCGTTGAGGGTGGAGAGGTTGAAGCTCGCACCAAAGCCGTTGTTGCTGCCAAACACCACATAACTCTGCCCCGAAAAGCTGCCGCTGGGGTCGGCACCCGGTGCCCCAATAATCAGGTCATCAAAGCCATCGCCGTTGACATCCCCGGCACTGCTGACCGAGCGGCCTGAACTGTCATTCGCCTCGATGCCGTTAATGACAAAGCCGTTGCTACCGTTGAGGTTCGACAGGTTGAGGTTCCCACTAAAGCCGTTGTTGCTGCCAAACACCACATAACTCTGCCCCGCATTGGTGATGCCGTTGGAGTTGGCAAAGCGTGCCCCAATAATCAGGTCATCAAAGCCATCGCGGTTGATATCCCCGGCGCTGCTGACCGAGATGCCTGGGTAGTTATCCGCCGCGATACCGTTAATGGCAAAGCCCTGGCTGCCGTTGAGGTTTGATAGGTTCAAAATTGGATTGGCTGCTGCTGGGGCATCATTCACCCCATTGATAGTAACTGTAGCTGTAGCGCTGCTCGTGCCGCCAAAGCCATCGCCGATCCTGTAGGTGAAACTGTCGATAGCCTTCCCACCCGCACCCAAGGACTCAAACTTACCGTTGGGATTGTAGACAAAATCGCCATTGGCGTTGACACTCAGCAGCGCACCCGATGTGAGGGTAATTGTCGTGCCCACATTGGCGGCATTACCGTTGACTTGTGTCACGGTGAGAGGGTCGCCGTTGGGGTCGCTGTCGGGGGTGGTGGGATTAGCAGCTAGGACGTTGCCATTGAGTAAGGTGTCCTCATTGGTGCTGACGGCATCGTTGACCGCTTGTGGGGGTTCCACAGCGGATAGAACCCCATTGATAGTAACGGTAGCTATAGCACTGCTCCTGCCGCCCTTGCCATCGCTGATGGTATAGGTGAAGCTGTCGGTAGCCGTTGCACCCGCACTCAAGGAGTCAAACTTACCATTGGGATTGTAGGTGAAATCGCCATTGGTGTTGACACTCAGCAGCGCACCGGAGGGGAGGGTAATTGTCGTACCCACATTGGTGGCATTAGCGTTGACTTGAGCCACGGTTAAAGTGTCGTTGTTGGGGTCGCTGTCGGGGGTGGTGGGATTGGCAACTAGCACGTTGCCGTTGAGTATGGTGTTCTCATTGGTGCTGACGGCATCGTTGACGGCTACAGGAGGTTGATTTGTGACCACAGGGGGCGGATTTGTGGCAAAGCCAAACACTACATAACTCTGCCCCGCATTGCTGATGCCGTATGAGTTGGCAAAGGGTGCCCCGATAATTACGTCATCAATGCGATCGCCGTTAACATCCCCGGCGTTGCTGACCGCGTTGCCTGAGCGGTCACCCGCCGTGATGCCGTTAATGGCAAAGCCGTTGTTGCCGTTGAGGTCTGACAGGTTGAAGCTTGCACCAAAGCCGCTCTTGCTGCCAAACACTACATAACTCTGCCCCGCATTGCTGATGCCGTTGGGGTCGGCACCGGGTGCCCCGATAATTAGGTCATCAATGCGATCGCCGTTGACATCCCCAGCGCTGCTGACAGAGCGCCCTGAACGGTCATCCGCCGCGATGCCGTTAATGACAAAGCCGTTGCTGCCGTTGAGGGATGACAGGTTGAGGCTAGCACTAAACCCGCTCTTGCTGCCAAACACTACATAACTCTGCCCCGCATCCCAGATGCCGTTGGGGTCGGCATCCGATACCCCGATAATCAGGTCACCAATACCATCGCCGTTGACATCCCCAGCGTTGCTGACCGAGAAGTCTGAAGAGAAACCCGCCCCGATGCCGTTAATGACAAAGCCGTTGCTGCCGTTGAGGTCTGACAGGTTGAGGCTGGCACTAAAGCCGCTCTTGCTACCAAACACCACATAACTCTGCCTGCTGCCGGGTGCCCCAATAATCAGATCATCAATGCCATCGCCATTGACATCCCCGGCGCTGCTGACCGAGCGACCTAAACGGTGATCCGAGCTGATGGCCTTAATGGCAAAGCCGTTGCTGCCGTTGAGGTTGGAGAGGTTGAGGCTCGCACCAAAGCCGCTGTTACTGCCAAACACCACGTAACTGGCTGCCCTAGTACTGCCGTCAAAGCCGTTGAAGAGGGCCCCAATAATTACGTCATCAAAGCCATCGCCGTTGACATCCCCAGCGCTGCTGACCGAGAAGCCTGAGTAGTCACCCCACCCGATGCCGTTAATGGCAAAGCCGTTGCTACCGTTGAGGTCTGACAGGCTGAATCTCAAGCCGCTGTTGCTGCCAAACACCACGTAACTCTGCCCGGAATTCCAGATGCCGTTGGAGTCAGCATAGGGTGCCCCCATAATCACGTCATCAAAGCCATCGCCGTTGACATCGCCAGCGCTGCTGACCGCGTAGCCTAAATGGTCACCCGCTGCCATGCCGTTCATGGAAAAGCCGCCGCTAGCAAAGCCAGCGTTGCTGCCATCAAGCACATAAATCAGTCCGACACCACTCTTGCCGTTGTAGTCAGCATAGGGTACCCCGATAATCAGGTCATCAAAGCCATCGCCGCTGACATCCCCGGCGTTGCTGACCACGTTGCCTACATAAATGACAAAGCCGTTGCTGCCGTTGAGGTCTGAGAGGTTGAAGATTGGATTAGCCATAGTTTTACTTGTTGTTTGTTGGTTATTGGCTGAAAGTTTTCATATCTGAGACTTCGGTTGAGAATTCAGAATTCTGGCTTTAGCCCATCGTGATGACGCGACGAATCTCATCAGTTCTAAAGCCAATAGCCATTGGACGCCGCACTCCTGGCAACACCTGTACGTCGTATAATTCCTCCACCACTCCTTCCAAGCGCAAGGAGTGGACTACATCCCCGGTTCTCAAATCAATTACCAACAATCCGCAGCGGGGTGTGGCATTTTTAGACCGCAATTGCTCATCTAGAGGCAGTCCGCTAAAGGTTTTGTTGTGTCTGGGTTGAGAAATTCCCACCACCGCAAAGTCCCCGTGAAACGCTAAACCCCGCTGGTATCCCGGACAAAAAGCCACCGCTTCAAACTTGCCTTGTTCTAAGTCGGCGTAACCAAATTCCCCCGTACCGGAATTGAGCAACCACAGTTTGTCTCGATACCAACGAGGGGAATGAGGCATCGAAAGTCCGGTGAGGAGGATTTCGTTGCTCTGCACATCGATGACGCAACCCCCATCCACCCGCCGATCTCGCCACCCATCTGCGACATCCGATTGGCTGACGGCTGTAACGTATCTGGCAACTCCATCCCGTACCGCTAAACCATTGAGGTGACACCTGTCCTCGGCTGCTAACTTGGAAATAAACGGCGGTTGCCATACAGGAATGAAACTGTGGGTTTCACTGACAGTACCGAGACAGCTAAATAAGGTATTGACAAATATTAATTTCTGTGCATTTGAATCTTTCCCTTCTGCCCGAACCAAGGCGATATCGTGGATATCTAAATCTCCCGTGACATAACCGACTTGGGGCAAATAAAGGGCATCGTAGTTGTTGTGGATTTGTCCCGGTTGCAGGGTGTTTTCAAATCGCCACAGTTGATAAAGAGAACTCATATACAGGGTAGAACCTTGGGCATATAAACCCATGCACCGCTCAAATGTGCGCTCAAATACCGAGAGTCGCCCATCAGGTTGCAAGCCGATGAAAAATAGCTTTCCGGCTTGATAGGTGGTGAAGGCGAGGCTGAGATTTTGCTCTAACAACCAGGGGGTGAATTGGCGGGAAGCGTTGATTTCTAGACCAGCAGGGGCGGTGGAGCTTTGAGTCATGGTTGGTTTGGCGTCAGTCATTAAAGGTGTTTGTAATTTGGCATTAGAAGCTGGTTAGATAGCTTTAAGTAAAGCTACCTAACTGTTTTATTGTTTTTATTGGGTGGCGTTGCTCTTCACCCAACCTCGGCTTCAAGTATTACGTATATACTCGCAAACTTTAACCGAATTTTTGCTCAAATATCTGCAATTTCCGCAAGCTACATACTTTTTTTACTTTTCCTACCCTTCTGCTTCATGCAAAGTTTAAAAAAGCCGATTTTTTAAAGATTTTATGAGTTTAATTTGACAATAAAATTAATAATTGTATATGAGACCGCGAACGATCGGGAGATGAACTCGATTACCCATAATTGGCAGCCGGGACACGGCATAATTAACGTTATCTGTTTGTCCGAGATATCTATGA
>DNGG01000107.1:17329-20721 GCA_003486675.1 Cyanobacteria bacterium UBA11372 | reverse complement strand
ATGCCGTGTCCCTACGCAAGGACAGAGTGATGTTTTTTGATTATGGGCAATTCAACGGACATCATATGACGCATTGCCAATGGCTGATAAATTAGCAGTGTTAGTTTTCCTCTCAGGGTTAGAAACCCTGAGTTTCCAAGATCCCGGAGGTTTTTAGATCAAGTCCTTAATCGATAAAGCATTGAGGCTTGATCCTCTCCTTCAGGCAACATCCTTCATGCTTTTTAAGCGGATGTTTATGCAAAGCCGACACTATAAATCCAGCGTTCGTCGCCTGTTAAGATCTCTATTCCTCGCTAGCCTCACTATGAGCGTGTGGTTTGGTCATATTCCTGCAACAGCTTTGCAGGTAAGATTGGGGAACGTGGCAGTGGCTCAGTTTCCCGGTGCCAGCCAATTGGTGCAGCGAGGTGTTGAGTTGTACCAGGCAGGAAATATTAGTGGTGCGATCGCACAATGGGAATCGGCTCTAAATGTCTATCGCGACGCTAACCACCGCCAAGAAAAAGCAATTGTCTTGGAAAACCTGGCTTTGGCATATCAACAAATCGGTCAAATCGAGCGGGCAATTAACTATTGGCATCAAGCGATCGCCACCTATCGCCAGATGGGAAATCGCCAGCAGGTAGGGAGGATGCTGGTCGAACAGGCTCAAGCTTACAGCAGTTTGGGACAACATCTGCGAGCGATCGCTATTTTATGCAACCCTTCTAGTAGCGAGAATATCTGTGCAAAAGACAGTGCTTTGCAGATTGCCCGCGCCACCAAAGACCGAATTTTAGAAGCAGCCGCTTTGGGAAGTCTGGGCAATGCTTACCGTTTCAGGGGCGATTATACCCAAGCGATTAACTATTTAGAAGCAAGTTTAAAGATTGCTCAGGAAATTGACAATTCAGTCTATCGCGCTTCTGCCCTTAATGGTCTGGGCAATACCTATACCAATCTGGCATTAATCAATTATCGTCGTGCTGACTTGGCTAACTCTAGAGGCGACAGCACTGAAGCTGATAAATTCAGCCAACAAGCGGTCAGTAATGACATCAAAGCATTGCAATACTTTGAACAAAGCATCGCAACTGCCAGTGACGTTCAGGGTAAGATGCGGGGACTGCTCAATTCCATTCCAGCTTATTACCGAACCAACGCTGCTACATTAGCTGCTGAAGCTCTGAAACAGGCACTTTCGCTGCTGGAACAATTACCTGATGCTCGCGATAAAGTTTATGCAGCGATCGAGTTAGCTGATCTGCTGCAACCTGTAACGCTAGTTGAAGAAACATCCTCTAATACTCGATGCCTAAAGCCAGAATTACAATCCCAAGCACAGCAGCTACTTCAACAAGCCGTCTTAATTGCCCAACGTTTGAAAGATCGTCGCTCTGAGTCGTTTGCTCTCGGTGAACTCGGTCACGCCTATGAGTGTAGCAAAGACTTCAGCCGTGCCTTAGACTTAACCCAACAGGCGCGATGGGCAGCCGATCAAGACTTGCAAGCTAAAGATAGCCTGTATTTGTGGGAATGGCAGGTAGGACGCATCTTCAAAGCACAGGGGAAAAATATCGAAGCCCTCAAGGCATACGAACAAGCAGTAGCAACGCTAGAGACAATTCGCAGCGATATTCTCACAGCAAATCGAGATTTACAGTTTGATTTTCGAGATGCGATTAATCCAATTTATCGCGAGTTGGCTCAGTTGAAGTTGGAGCAAGCGTCCATCGAACCCGCGACGCGCACCAAGTCCCTCGCTGCGGCACTGAATACGATTGACTCGCTTAAATTGGCAGAACTACAAAACTATTTTGGCAATGACTGCATTCTATTAGCGTTCAAGCAGCAGAGGGTAGAGTTAGCAGGGAATAATACCGCCACAGCCATTTTTAGCTCGATTATTTTGAAAGATCGCACTGCTATTCTCGTCAGTCTTCCTAACGGCGAAACCAAGTCAGCGTGGATAGATGTTGATAGTAAAACGTTCACTCAAAAAATCAATGAATTTCGTCGAGGTTTGGAGCGCTTTAGCGACTTTGTTTACGACTCTACCGAGGCGCAGACTTTGTATAACTGGATTGTTCGCCCTTTTGTCTCCGATTTAGAAAAAGCGCAAATTAAAACGCTGGTTTTTATTCAAGATGGCATTTTACGCAGCATTCCAATGGCTGCCCTTCATGACGGGGAGAATTTTTTAGTTCAGAAGTATGCTATTGCTACGACTCCGAGTTTGACATTGACCAACCCGAAATCGCTCAATCGGGAAAAGCTTCGGGCGTTAGTCGTGGGGTTAACTAAAGAAGCGATGGTCAATGGTCGAACATTTTCGGCTTTGACCAATGTTAGTGCAGAAATTAGTGAAGTTGTGGCGAAAATTCCGGGTAGTAAGCTGCTTTTAGATGACAAGTTTACGCGCGATCGCATCCAACAAGAACTCAGCCAAACCGTTTACCCAATTATTCACATTGCCACTCACGGAGAGTTCAGCAGCGAACCCGAAGATACGTTCCTCGTTACCGGAAATAATGGTAAGCTCACCATTACCGATCTAGATTCCGCCATTCGTCGCCTGAAGCGCGGGACTGACACGGTAGAATTGTTAGTACTCACGGCTTGCCAAACCGCAGTTGGCGATGACCGTGCAGCACTGGGTTTAGCGGGTGTTGCCGTGCAGGCTGGTGTCAGAAGCGCTCTAGCTTCCCTGTGGTTTATCCAAGATGCACCGACAGTAACGTTAGTCGCTAAGTTTTATGCCAGTTTGAACAACTTAGGAGTTAGCAAAGCCGAAGCGTTGCGTACTGCACAGATGGAACTGATTGATGTTGGAGGACAATATGCTCATCCTGCCTATTGGGCACCATTTATCCTGATTGGTAACTGGCTTTAAAGGTTGAAAGTTGGAACTTGCCAATTTCTCATATCATGTCCGGTCGATTACCGATAATTAGAAGCCGGGACACGGCACGATTAACGTTATCTGTTTTTCCGAGATATCACTGATGCCGTGTCCGGTTGTATCGGTATTGTATTCGGTCGGGGCGGGTTTAACTAAATATCTCGTGGTGCCGCTGATTGATATGATGTCCGGTCGATTACCCGTAATCAGAAGCCGGGACACGGCAAGATGAACGTTATCTGTTTATCCGATAAATCTAGGATGCCGTGTCCCTACACCACGACTTTGTGCGGTTTTTTTATTATGGGCAATTCAACGGACATGATATGATTGGTAAAACCCGCCCCTACAACATCAAAAATTATACACAACTGATGCTAACGGACACGATATGATGCCGTGTCCCTACGCAACTACAGGGTAAGGCTTTTTTATTATGGGCAATAGACTTCTCCAACAAACAATCTCAAAGACAGGCGGGACGCCTATCCCACAAGAGTTTTTGGAG
>DNGG01000107.1:0-17112 GCA_003486675.1 Cyanobacteria bacterium UBA11372 | reverse complement strand
AGTTTTTGGAGAAGTCTATTAGAATTATCCAATAATTCTTGTGGGGTGGGCATTCTGCCCGCCTTTGAAGGTAGTTTTTGGAGAAGTCTATTGTTATTGACACTTAGGAAGCGTTGACCAAGAAGAGTGAGGAGCGATCGCAGGCACATCGCTTGTAAGAATTACTTCTCCATTGGCACCGTATACCCACCCAGTTGCTTCCACCAGTGGCGCAGGGGTAGTAGAACCAGAAGTATTAGAGTTTTCTTCTGGCACCAAGCGATCGCCTTTTCTGGGTTGACTTGAGGCGCTAGCGTCGGGTATGGCACGCACAGTACCCGTAGGATAAGGGGAGGTGAAGGCATCTCCGGGACGAGGCGGCAAACCTCCTGTACCCACGATGATAAAGCTGTTTTCTTGCCGACTGCCGCGACCTATGCAACTATTGGCAATCAGTTCGGAAGTATCGACTAAATTCTCTGGTAGGTTGGTCAGCGATTGGCTGGGGTCAAATTCTGGTATGTTGAGTTCCACTGTGCCATCGACGCCAAACTCGGAACTGGCATTAATGTCACTTAGGGATGTTAGCCGATCTCTTGATTGCCAGCCATAGATGCCAGTAGCGGTAATTCTAATCTGTCCACCAGAACCAAGCTGAGCATCGGCTATGATATCGCTGTTTTCCTTTGGCAAGGCAACGATGAAGGGGGAATTGATGGTGATGTTGCCGCCGATGCCGTTGTTTTGGGCAGAAGTGGCGATCGCACTTCCATTACGCATCAAAATATAATCCCGCACCTGTAAACTAATATCCCCACCTCTCCCTGATGCCGTTTCACCTGTAAGTTTTCCCCCATTGTTCAGAAAGATCGAGTCAGCATTCACAGTGAGTGTGCCTGCATCTGTTGTACCTCGACTGCTTACGGTTGCTTGTGCGCCATCTCGGATGATTAACTGCCTAGTATTGACAGTTAATTCTCCTCCTTGATTTGTGGAAGTCTCCAATGTATTGGCGAACAAACCACTGGCAGGACTTGTACCAATAAATACGCGATCGCGAATTTGTGATTGCCGATCGTTAAAAGTAGGATCTCTGCCAGCAAGAGTGACGTTTTGCGTGGCGTTAACGGTGATATTTCCTGCCTTGCCACTGCTGCGACTGGTGGTAATAACTTGTCCGCCACCGAGGGCTGATAAAGTATCGGTGTAAATGTTGACATTACCCCCGTTTCCTTGTGCCAAGGTGCTAGCACTGACAAGCGCACCATTCGTGACAGAGAGCGAGCTAGTTGTGAGGTTAATGTCTCCACCTTTGCCTACGGCGGCATCTCCCACATTGCTTAATATTACGCTGGAGCGTCCCCTACTACCCAGCCCATCAACAATAACAGTATCGCGGGCAGTTATATTCGCATTGCCTGCATCTCCCTGTCCATTGGTGAAAGCAGTTAGTGCAGCGCCATTTGTTACAGAAAGCGATCCAGTTGTAATGTTGATGTCGCCGCCATTGCCCACTGCTTCTTTACGTTGGACTGCACTCGTTACCGTAGTAGGAGTGTTGGTTCGCTGATTAAACCCATTAAGGGAGATCGTATCGCGGACATTGATATTCACATTACCTGCATTGCCCTGTGCTAAGGTTCTAGTCTGGAGACCAGCACCATTCGTTAAAGTAAGCGATCCAGCAGTAATGTTGATGTCGCCAGCATTGCCTATTGCGTTGTCTAAAACACTACTAGCGATCGCAACACTACTGGCAACCACATCACCATCTAGAGAAACCCCCTCGCGTGCAGTTATACTCACATTACCCGCATCCCCCTGTCCAAAAATGAGAGCAGTAATTTGACCGTTATTCACAACAGATCCAGCCGTAATGTTGATGTTGCCACCTTTGCCCACGCCTGTATTTCTTACATGGCTGAGGATACTACTTGCATTCAAGGAAACTGTATCGCGGGCATTAATATTCACATTGCTTGCATTACCTTGTCCAGCCAGATCGGCACCGATCAAAGCGCCATTCGTTAAAGTTAGCGAGCCAGTGGTGATATTGATATTGCCACCTTTGCCCACACCTAAAACATTGTTAACAATGCGGCTTTGATCGGTGACGGTTATTGTCCCTGTCGCGTTAATTTCAATATTCCCTGCTTGAGTATCAACAGAATTCGATTCTGGCGCTATTCCAGCATTCAGCCAACTTTCTCCCAGCAAATTCAAGTTGCGGGCATTAATTGCAAGACTGCCACTACCGACAGTAAGTACATTTACATTCGCGAGAGCGCTTTTGTCGAGAGTTACATCTGCTAATGGCACTCCGGGGGGAAAACTCAAATGCAGGTCATCACCATTGACACTTAGCCCTACACTACCAACACCTGCTAAACCTCCTAACTCAACTCGACCCCCATTGGCTCTAACAATTCCACCATTTAAGATGACGTTGCCACCCACCAACAGCAAACTCTTACCGTTAGGTACTCTGATACCGTTTCTAATTGAGGGGTTGTCGGGATTTCTGGCTACAGATTCATTGATAATCGGTGCTGTTGCAATTTGATTAAAGAAAAAAGCTGAAGGATTAACTGTCAAAAGTGGAGGAACATTAGGTGTAGAAGCATTGAAAAAACCTTGAGTGCCAAACTCAATTGCATTCGCTGTCGTTGCCACAAACGAACCCTTTAAATCCAGACGGGCATTTTGTCCAAAAATGATGCCATTAGGGTTAATTAGAAATAAATTAGCATTGCCGCCACTGACACCAAGAGTGCCGAAAATGTTGGAGGAATTAGTACCTGTTACTCGTGTCAGGATGTTCTGTATTCCAGCAGGATTGGTAAACGTGACTGTTCTTCCTTCGCCAACGTTGAATTCGAGCAAACTGTGAAATAAGTTAGCACCTCTAATTGCCCCGCCATTAATTTGGTCAACTGTAGAACTAATCGATGTAACTGTAGAATGTTCAGTACCTAGTGTAGTGTCGGGGATGAGTTGGGCAAAGGCATTACTATCAAACAAAGCAAGTGCGTAACTGATTGAGCAAGCGATCGCTACCCTAAATTTCCACTTCCCCCAATACCGGAGAGTTTTCTTCTCTTTCTCAATTAGTCTGAGGACTGGTGGGAGTGTCATATTCAAATCCTACCTAAGTTACTATCATTGGCATCTTCAGATCGCCAACTTCTTCAAGAAGTCGGCGATCTACGCTTCACTGGCGATCGCACCCAATTCCAACTACCTTTCGCTGCTGGCAATTTGTCTCAAGTTTGCACTTTGTTGGGGTTCTTCCAACTTGGCGAGGTCTTCTAATAAAGTAGATGCGACTTCTCCTAGTCTCGACCCTTCAACTGCCTTCAAAGCTTCGCTTAGAGCATCATACCATAAACCAGCCCTAGCATAGAGGTCAGAAATTTCCAGCGGATTTTTTGTAGTAGAAAGCACTGTTCTCAAATTTGATGGCATCTCTACAACCTCAATTTGCGCCCTGGAAACTACCCACGTCGATGGATGGTTCGAGTCACATTTAAGTGCAATTTGCCAGAGATATCTCTGCCCGACAGCTAAACCTGGTTTGTTTTCTGGAAGAGAGAGTTTCATAATCCCTGATGAACTTTGTAAATCTACCTTCTCAACCAATTTAAAAGTATTATTTCCAGTCAACTCAAAGAGTTTAAATTCTAGTGGAAAGGGTTTGGTATCGGGTACAAACCAAGCAAACATTGGGCGAACAGAAGCCGTTTGTCCCACATGTTTGAGCGGCGCCAACACCGTTAACGGTAATCCTTGGCTGCTGGCACACCCTCCCCTGGGGGCGGATGACGAGGTGTTCCCTCTGGGAGGAGGCTGATCGGGGGGTGGGTTATATGCAGCTAAAACTGGAGCGATCGCACCCAGCAATAAGCTCAGCATACAACTGCTGACTAGCCTGCGATCGATAAATCTGGCAAAAAGCCATAGGTGTGAAGTCTTTACAGGTTTGATTTTCAAACGGTTTTTACCCCCAGACTTAAAAATAGTTGAGTAGAGACGTTACATGGAAGTAGAGACGTTACATGTAACGTCTCTACTTCCGTACATGTAATGTCTCTACTTCAGTTTTCTGAAATGGCAGTCACTTATTTATGAAGCACGCTCTTCTTATTTTAGTAATTAAGTCTGCATAAAAATCACATGACTGATTGAAACAATACCTGTATCGTATTAATCAACAACCGTTAGCTCACTTCATTGATCGATGACTATTGAAGAAGCTTTGGCAATTTTAGATAAAGTTTTACCAGGAAAGCCTTTAAATAATCTCCAAGAACTGGTGTTGCGGGGAGTTTGGCAAGGGCAGAGTTATCCGGCGATCGCGCAAAGCATCGATTACGAACCTGAATATATCAAGCAAATTGGCGCTCAAATCTGGCAGTTACTCACTCAAGCACTGGGTGAGAAAGTCACAAAAAGTAACATTCAGTCCATTCTCCGCAGGTATCAGGATGCAGGAGAGTTTTTGGACTCAAGCACAACTCCCCAACTTCCCACCCAAAATCTAAAATCTATTAGACATCTCCAACAAATAACCTCAAAGACAGGCGAGACGCCTATCCCACAAGAGTTTTTGGAGAAGTCTATTGACGTTGTAGCCAACGGCGTTAGCACCATCCCAAATCGTCAAGATTGGGGAGAGGCGATTGATGTTTCTACGTTCTTCGGACGCACTTCTGAACTGGCGACGATACAGCAATGGATTGTAAGCGATTCGCCTAGCGGCGATAGCTTTGCTTCACGCTGTCGTTTGGTGCTACTTTTGGGGATGGGAGGAATTGGTAAAACGTCGCTGTCGGTGAAGTTAGCACAACAGATTCAAGGTGAATTTGAGTACCTAATTTGGCGCAGTTTGCGGAATGCTCCACCTGTATTAGATATTTTGGCAGAACTGATTGAGTTTCTTTCAGATCGGCAGGAAACGGAATTACCCAGTACCCTGGATGGGAGAATCTTACGGTTGATGAAGTATTTGCGATCGCATCGCTGTCTTATCATACTAGATAATGCCGAATCGATTTTGCAGGATTGCGATCGCACCGGACGCTACCTAGAAGGATATGAAGGTTACGAACAACTGTTTAGTTGTATCGGGGAAACCTTCCATCAAAGTTGCTTACTGTTAACATCTCGTGAAAAACCCAAAGGTATAGCTGCAAAAGAAGGTGAAACTCTACCGATTCGTTCTTTATCACTGAAAGGTTTATCTCCAGCAGAAGCACGGCAAATTTTTCAAGCCAAAGGGACATATACGGGTTCAGATTCTGAGTGGGAATCAGTGATTTCCCAATATGCCGGAAATCCCTTAGCTTTAAAAATGATCGCTCCTGCTATTCAAGATTTTTTTGCAGGCAGTGTTTCTAACTTCTTACAATTTTTCCAACAAGGTACGCTGATTCTTGATGATATTCGCGACCTTTTAGAACGGCAATTCAATCGTCTAACATATTTAGAACAAGAAATAATGTACTGGCTGGCTATTGAGCGAAAACCAGTTTCTTTAGGAGAATTGCAAGACGATTTTGTGACGCGAGGTAGCCCAAACCAATTACTAGATGCCTTGGCTTCTCTGCAAAGGCGGTCTTTTATTGAGAAAAGTGCTACAGGTTTTACCCAACAACCAGTAGTTATGGAGTACATAACTCTCCGATTAATCGAGCAGGTTTGTCAAGAAATTGCTACAGAAGACTTTGGATTATTAATGAGTCACGCTTTGATTAAAGCTACTGGTAATGATTATATCAGAAATAGTCAAATTCGGGTGATTTTAGAAGCGATCGCTAATAAATTACAGACCAATTTTACATTTCACAAAGGTCTAGAACATAAACTTAATCAAGTTATTGGGCAACTGAAGAAAAGATTCTCTGATTCACCTGGATACGGTGGCGGCAATTTAATTAACTTACTCAATCAACTCAAAATTAATTTAACCAACTATGACTTTTCTCATCTAACAATTTGGCAAGCTGACCTGCGCCAGGTAAATTTGCATAATGTCAACTTTGCCCATTCTGACCTAACTAAATCGGTTTTTGCTGAAACGTTTAGCGGTATTTTATCAGTAGCAATTTCTCCCTGTGGGCATCTTTTAGCGACGGGTGATGCTAATAGTGAAATTCGCTTATGGACAATTGCAGACGGCAAACAGCTTTTTACACTGAAGGGCCACAAGGGTTGGGTTTCATCCCTTGCTTTTAGTCCCGATGCTAGTACCCTGATTAGCAGTAGCATTGACTATAGTCTCAAATTATGGGACGTTAACACGGGTGAATGTCTGAAGACTCTGGAGGGACACAGCAATTTAATTTGGTCTGTAGATAGTAGTCCCGATGGTAAAACCCTCGCCAGTGGCAGCGCTGACGCCACCGTCAAGCTGTGGGATACAGTAACAGGTAAGTGCTGGAAAACCTTGCAGGGACACAACGGATGGGTTCATGCAGTTGCCTACAGTCCCGATGGCAAAACCTTAATCAGCGGTAGTTTGGATCGAACTGTCAGAGTTTGGCATACTCAAACTGGAGAATGTCTGCAAATCTACCACGGACATACCGATCAAATTTGGGCAGTAGCTTTTAGTCCTGATGGTAAAACAATTGCCAGTGGTAGTTTTGACACCTCGGTGAAGTTGTGGGATACAAGTACAGGTGAGTGCTGGCAAACCTTGCAGGGACACAAAAACTGGATTTATGCACTTGCTTTCAGTCCCGATAGTCAGACTTTAGCGAGTGGCAGTGTTGACACATCAGTGAAGATTTGGCATGTTCAGACTGGGCAATGCTTAAAAACCTTACAAGGACACATCAGCCAAGTTTGGTCTGTTGCCTTTACTCCTGACGGTACAACCTTAGTTAGCGGTAGTTTTGACCAAACGGTAAAGTTGTGGGATGTCCGCACTGGACAACGTTTGAAAAGTTGGCAAGGTTACACTAATCAAATCAATGCTGTCGCTTTCAGTCCTGACAGTAAGACCCTGGTCAGTTGCAGTGAAGACCCAATTATCAGACTGTGGGATGTTCAGACTGGGCAATGTTTGCAAACATTGTCAGGACATACTAGCCAAGTTTGGTCTGTTAAGTTTAGTCCCGATGGTAAAACCATTGCTAGTGGAAGTTTTGACAAAATTATTAGGATTTGGGATGCAGTGACAGGGAAATGTTTAAACACCTTGCAAGGTCACACGAACTGGGTGCATTCAGTTGCCTACAGTCCCGATGGTAAAACACTGGCTAGCGGTAGTTTGGATCAAACGGTGAGATTATGGGACATAGCCACAGGAGAATGCTTGCATATCTTGGAAGGGCATACTAGCCAGGTTTGGGCTGTGGAGTTTCACCCTCAAGAGAGTATCCTTGCTAGTGGTTGTGCTGACCAAACAGTACGTTTTTGGGATGTAGGCACAGGGCAATGTTTGAAAATTGTACAGCAGCATCCTGACTGGGTGTACTCGGTGGCATTTAGTCCAGATGGTCGAACTATTGCCAGTAGCAGTGCGGATCGCACAGTGAAGTTGTGGAATGTTGATACCGATCGGTGTCACCAAACCTTGCAAGGGCATACTAACTGGGTTTTCTCGGTTGCTTGGAGTCCGGATGGTAAAACCCTGGCTAGTGGTAGTTTTGATTTTTCTGTGAGGCTATGGGATGTTCATACAGGTGAATGTCTGAAAATATGCCAAGAACACAACAACCAAGTGCGATCGGTCGCCTTTAGTCCTCAAGGGACAATTCTGGCTAGTGGCAGCACCGATGAGACAATCAAGATTTGGGATGTCAACACTGGAGAATGCCTCAAAACCTTAAGACCTAAAAGACCTTATGAGGGAATGAATATTACAGGTGCTATAGGTTTAACCCAAGCACAAAAAGCCACGATGAAAGCGCTTGGGGCAGTAGAGTTGTCTTGATACCAAGTTGCTCTCAAATATTAAATAAACTTCTCCAATAATTCTTGTGGGATAGGCGACACGAGCAGTCTTTGAGATTCTTTTTTGGAGAAGCCTGATAAACTTTAATGAGTTTCCCGGACTCGCGAGCGATCGCGATCGCTATTTTCGCGCGAACTACAAGTTGGAGCGATCGACCTTGCCTTTTCTACCATTTGGCATAGCTTTTGGCAGGGTTGTCACCTCGTCATAACTTGAGTTGCAGGCATTTTTACCAGATACATAATTCAATCTTTACAAAACTCAACCTGAAGGTTCTCACTTTCTCTAACTTTTTAGAACTTCTTCTTACTGACGAAAAAATAGCTAGACGGTTCAATTGATTGTAGTAAAGGATTTACTTGCTAAGGATTTGCAAGCTTGCTCAAAGCAGCGATCGCAAATACCCAATTTTAACTACACTAGCGCCCAAATTGGCGCTCCGAAAAAACCAATTGCAAACTCAACAGAAAACCTGGAGGAAACTAAAATGGCAACACTTTACGGTACTAACTACAATGACAACAATACATTCAACGGCAACGGTCAATTTCACCCAAGGTTAGATGGGACTGACTATGCTGACATTATTTATGGCAAAGACGGAGACGACATCCTGTTCGGTTTCGGTGGCAATGACTACCTCAATGGCGGCACAGGCAATGACTACCTCGATGGTGGCACAGGCAATGACTACCTCAATGGCGGCACAGGCAATGACTACCTCGATGGTGGCACAGGCAATGACATCCTCAATGGTGGCACAGGCAATGACTACCTCAATGGTGGTTCTGGGGACGACTACATCATCGATCAGGATGTTAATGGTAAACTCTCAGGTAATCCCGGCAACAGTTCCCTAATTCTCGACGGCGGGCAAGGCATCGATACCTTATCAGTCGATCTATCCGGTCAGAGGAATAAACAAGGAAACAGCTATAATATCGTCCTTGAAAGCACCAAACCCGACCAAGAAAACCCCAATCAACTCTTCTCGTTGCCTAATGGTACTGTTATTAAGAACTTCGAGGTCTTCAAAGACATCAAGACTGGTGGTGGCAGCGATCGCCTAACTCAGCTAGGTCGAATCAATAACAATTTCAGTACTGGCTCTGGCAACGATATCGTTAACGCTGGATTAGGTTTTGACACAGTTGATGGAGGCAGTGGCACTACTTCTACTCCTGACAATGACCTGCTAATTATCGACTACTCAGTTGGGGATACGGGTTTTAGTTTGGGGATGAAAATGGATGTTGACCCCAAAGCGAAAACTGGGGAGGCATACAGATCTACATTGGTATTCACTCCTATAGGTTCAAAACCCCGGCTACTAGATGACATTAACTTTAAAAACTTCGAGCGCTACCAAGTCATCGGCACAACCAAGAACGACAACATTGAAACGGGTGATGGAAATGACACTCTTAATGGAGGTGTAGGTAATGACACCCTTACAGGTAATCGCGGCAACGACCTCCTAGTTGGTGGCGATGGAAATGACGTACTCATAGGCACCAATAAAATCAATTATGGAGGAATATTTTTGGGTGACCCTAATAATTTCCCACAGGATATTGACACTTTAACTGGTGGAGTTGGAGCCGATACATTCGTCCTGGCAGATGCAGGTTTTGATAACCTTTATTACGCTCAAGCTAAAGAGAAAGATTACGCTCTCATCACTGACTTTAAACCCGGAGAAGATGTCATCCAACTTCTTGATTCTGCAAAGGACTATTCTCTCGGTGCATCTCCTACTGGCTTACCGACAGGGACAGGAATATATCATTATGGTTCTGAATTAGTCGGTATTATTCAGAATGTTTTCCTGCCAACTTCGAGTCTGAATAGCAACTCTTTCCATTATGTTGGTTCATTTATTCCTCTACCCAAGTAGGATGGTTTGATGTCACGAAACCTAACCAGATGTAACGAAGAAAAGTTAGGTTTCACTGTTACTTTACCCAACCTACTACGATTGAATGCAACTTGAGATAAGAGGATGTCTCAAAAGTGCTAAACATCACTCGCTCCCCCCTAGCTCCCGTTTAGATCCCCCCCGCCCCCCTTTTTAAGGGGGGAGCCTCCAGGAGGCTACGCCATTGACATCACGGAGTGAACAAAACAACTGGCTGGTTGGCGGAGATGGAAATGATACGCTGATTGGCTATGGCTCTGTTGCCAATCAGAATGAGGTAGACATTCTGATTGGCGGCTCAGGACGCGATCTCTTTGTCCTGGGAAATAGCTCTAGCAATGCCTACCTCAACAACGGAAACTCGGACTACGCCCTGATAAAAGGCTTCACTATCGGTGAAGACAAGATACAACTTCACCAATTTACTGGTTGGCTCAGACCAAGGTAAGCTGTTCAGCATTCAGATTGGGACGCCTAAATTCCTCAAAGAAGCGGGCAAAAGGGAAGAGGCCACGGGGAATACCCAATTTAAATGCATAACAGCTTATGTCTTCGGTCAGTCCCCCATTTCTGGAATTAACGGCACAGCTATTTACCAAAGATTTGGATTTACCTCAGAATTAATTGCCGTTGTGGAAAACACGACCATCCAGAGTTTAGACAATTCAAACAATTTCACTTACGTATAGACACCACAAGCAAGCGATCGCCTCTTCCCGATACAAAAGTGCGATCGCCCGACTCCAATACTCAACGATTTGGGACAGAAAAGTAAAAGTGATTGCAAACAACTGAATTTGAAAAGGATAAATCGATGAAAACCAAGCTTGTTCTTCTGCTCTGTTCGCTAGTAGCCAGTTTACTATTGCTACCTACCCAACCTGCATCTGCTTATCCAGCCGCGTATTTTCGCACCAGGCAGCTACGTATCCCTCCTGCACTTTGCCAGTCCGAGGCACAAGACGCTGTGAAACAGGCAGGACTAGCAAACATTTCCAACGGCAGTACTTATAGTGGCGGCACTACAAATACCGCTCGTGCTTTTATTGTTTGCGTTTCCCTACCTAAAGCAGGCCCTTGTCCTAACAACGTTAGTGCTAAGGATGGAGCAACAGCAGTCATGGTTGCAGCGGGAGATAATTCTGACGAGACTAAGAATCTCATTTCTGTGCTTGACACTAAACTCGGAAATCCAGTGTTAATTGACTGTAATTAGTTGGGAGCATGTCACCTTTGTAGGTTGGGTTGAGGTACCTCAACCCAACACTCTGGTTTTTTCTGTTGGGTAACGCTTTGCGATGGTATTAAGACTTCCGGTTCGTAGGTATGCTATACAAACTGAGTCTGTATAGGCGGACTACAGAAAATCAAGGATTTTATAGCCTGCGCGATGCGATCGCTGTTTTCGCGCGAACTACAAGTTGGAGCGATCAACCTTGGCTTTTCTACCATTTGGCATAGCTTTTGGCGGGGTTGTCACCTCGTCAGAACTTCAGTTGCAGGCATTTTTACCAGAAGCATAACTCAATCTTTACAAAACTCAACCTGAAGGTTATCACTTTTTCTTACTTTTTCTTACTGCCATAAAAACAGATAAACGATTCAATTGATTGTAAGGATTTACCTGCTATTGCGTAGGTTAATTCCCTGAGTAAAAACGAAGCGATCGCTTCGGGTTGCTCCTTGGGGCGATCGCTTTTTCTTGAGCCAAAAGTGCGTCTCCTCTTGCTAGTAGTAAATGGTGCAGTTAACAAAAAGCTGCGCTTCACGAATCAATTGATGGAACTGAAACTCATGACTCGAACCTTGTTATCAAAGAACGTACAAAATCTCTACGAATCTAAAATGCGTGTCCTCAGAACTTGAGTTGCAGGCATTTTTACCAGCTCCATAACTCAATCTTTACAAAACTATGCCTGAAGCTTCTCACTTTCTCACACTCACGAGGCTCAACATGAAAGACAACCAAGCAATGCAAATTTTAGACCTAGAACAACTTGTCGAACTGTCTGAGGAAGAATTAGAGACTATTGTAGGTGGTTTCAATCCCCAACCTGACCCACCCGGAATGCCGCAAACTTCATTTTATTCTTACTCTCTACCAGTGGTAGATAGTCAAATAGGATCGTTCCTGAAGATATCAAGCTATTAACTAAAAATTGATCTGGTTAATTCCAAGGGTGAAAATGAAGCGATCGCTCAGCGTTTCTCGGTGGGGCGATCGCCCCTTCCTAGTAGAGCGTATAGCTAACAAAAAGGTGCGATCGCGTAGCAGAATTATTAGTTACGGATGAATTGATGTAAGGGTCTTCATGGATTGAATTTGGCAGGATGACAACTCCATCAGAATAAAAATTTCATCTATAACTACAGCTTTACAAATAGGTACAGGTTAACAAACACACCAATTTTTATTTCTTAAACAACTTTCAGGAGATACAACAATGAGATTTAATTCTGTTTTTCCCACTCATCAATCAACCTCAAATAGCGATACAACGATAAAGCTTCCCAAATCCAGATCTAAAACTATCCCAGAATTCCGCACTTTTGACGGATATGGCAACAACATAGATCGCCCCACATGGGGTACAACTAACAGCCAGCTACAGAGACTCCTACCTACAGCTTACGGCGACGGCTACTCATCCCCCAGAACCACCGACGAAAACGGCAAGCTTCTCCCCAATGCCCGCGATATCAGCAATGTAGTAATCGATCAGCACGGGCAATCAATCCCCAATTCTCGCCTCGCTAGCGCTTGGATTTGGGTGTGGGGACAATTCATTGACCACGATCTAAGCCTTACCGAACCTAAACCCCAAAGCGAACTATTTCCGATTACCGTAAAGCCAGACGACCCACTTTTAACTCCCAATGCACTATTTCCATTCATCCCCTTTCAAAGAAATGATGCAGCACCAGGTACAGGGACAAATCCTAACAATCCCCGCCAACAAATCAACGAACTAAATTCCTACATTGATGCTTCCACAATTTACGGAACAGATGCAGAACGTGCTAACTTTTTACGTGCTAATGATGGTACTGGCAAACTACGAAGTCAGATAACATCTGTTGGCGAACTCTTACCTTTTAATGACCCCAATCATCCCCTACGCAATGCTAACCCCTTCTTTGCACCACCTGAATCTCTGTTTATTGCAGGCGAACCTCGTGCCAATCAAAACTTAGGATTACTCCCCGTACACACCCTATTTTTACGGGAACACAATCGCCTTGCGGAAATCATCGCTGCCGAACGGGATATTAACTCTAAAGCTACTGCTGCTGGACTGAGCAAAGATGAATATATCTACCAAAGAGCGCGTGCTATAGTCGGTGCAGAAATTCAAGCGATTACCTACAATGAATTCCTGCCATCGTTTCTTGGGGATAACGCTTTGGATAAATACACTGGTTACCATCCCGACGTTAACCCTACCATCCTCAACGAGTTTTCCAATGCAGCCTTTCGCGCTCACACTCTGGTTTCTCCACAGTACCAACGCATTAATAATGACGGCACTTCTCTAGAACCTATCCCATTCCTAACGGGTATGTTCAATCCTCAGCCTATCCTGAATCAAGGGATCGATTCACTGTTACTGGGCATATCCACCCAAACAGCGCAAAAAGCTGACTCTCTGGTAATTGATGCCTTGCGATTGCTGCGTACTCCTGATGGTAGTTTGACGCTGGATTTGCCAGCACTTGATATCCAGCGAGGACGAGATCATGGGTTACCTTCTTACAATGATGCTCGCAATGCCTTAAATTTGGGGCAATATAACAGCTTCGATCAAATCGCTTCCGATAGCGAAACTGCACAGCGCTTGCGAAATATTTACGGTTTGAATCCCGATGGTAGTGACAATGTAGACGCAGTAGATCTGGTAGTGGGCGGCATCTGTGAAGACCCTGTGAATGGAGGGATGATGGGTCAAGTGTTTAGTGAAATCGTAGCAGAACAGTTCACCAGGTTGCGCGATGGAGACAGGTTCTTTTACTTGAATTCAGACAATCCCAATCCGGATATTGTCGCCCTAGCTCCAAAGTTAAAACACCTTCACCTCTCTGATATTATCCGTTGGAATACAGATATTACTAATATCCAAGACAATGTTTTCTTTGCTACTGAGTCAGTTCCTAAATCTCCTGCTCAATCCGGCGGGTGGCATGACTTGCTGCTTGGTGAAGGCGATCGCAGATTGAGTCATCAGGTAGATATCTTGTCTGGTGAGTCAGGAACCGATTTGTTTGGATTAGGAAAAGATGTTTCTGGTTTGAGTCTTAACAGCAGGTAGATGCGATCGCACCTTTTTTCACCTCGGCTTCGCTGGTGGCTTTTGCTAATCGGCGATCGCTTAACCAAACCTCCTGATTACCAAAACCAAAACTTTCTCACACGCCAGGTAATCTCACACAGAGTCCCTTTGGGAGCAAGGGGCGATCGCATAAATTTTCCTCTCAATTGTCGGGCTAGATTCCTACACTGTTGCGTTCCTCTACCTTCAGCTTCCGAGCAAATCCCTTCACCATTATCTGTAATCTGAAGCAAGTACCAGCCATCCTTTAAAGTCCAAATCACATTCAGACGGGTTACTCCTTTAGCATGTTTTCCAATATTACACAATGCTTCTTCAAGAAATCGACACAATCCTCGTTTTTGCTCAACAGTCAAATGTTTAGGGTCAATTTGGTCAAACGTGCGAATTTTAAGCTTCAGAGTTTTGAAACAGGGAAGGTCGCGCTCTAGTGTACGATCGTAAACTTGATAGAGAATTTCGTGAAGAGGTGCCTGTAAATCTAGTTTTAGATCGCTGTTTAAATAAAGACTTTCATCTTGACTTAGGGTTTCTCGTCGCATCGATTCATAGACTGCCCGTAACTCACGATCTAGCTGTTCGAGTTCCGATATCAGCTTATTTGATGGTAAATCCCGCTCTCGAACATTCCTCAATAATTTCGCGAGAGTTTGCAATGGGCCGTTGTGAATTGTATCAAATGTGGTATCGATAATCGATTGGCGATCGCTTATTCTCAATCTCAATACTCGGTCATATTGATAGAACGTCGTTAGCACTACACCATTAAGTCCAAAAACGAGCAGGGCTGGTGTTACTGGCACCCACCAACCCCAAATTAGCAGTAAAAAGCTAAATCCAATTAAACCAGCGCTGGTAATACCAACACCCAAAAGATTCCTCAACGGAGATTGAGTCAGCCGCCCAAAACCAATTCCTAAAATACCCCAAGCGAAAATCCACACATATTCCCACCCATCCGACCAAACCTGCAAAAGAGGTCGCCCGTCAAGCACAGCACCGATAATTTGACTAACGGTATGGGCTTGAATTTCTACCCCATAAGCCAGCCCAGAACCAGGATTTTCATTGACAATTGCCGAGGTATTTTTGATGTCAACTCCAGGAGAAGTGATGCCAATAATTACTATGCGATCGCGAATCCAGTTTTGCTTAAAATTGCCCCTTTTAATATCTTGAAAAGATAGAGTGCGAAATCGTGCTTTACCGCTGCGGAAATTCAGCAGCATTTGAACTCCACCCGCATCAGTTCCCACGTAACCTCCCCAATTGGGCAAAAAGCGAGGCAGCTCAATTTTACCGAACCGCATGGCGTGGCGATCGCGTATACCATTTTCCAAGGTAATCCCCTTGGTTGATAAATAAGTTTCCGCTAAACGTAGCGGCAAAGCAAACTTGTATCCTCCAGGAGTTGGCGTCCCAAGCAAAACGCGACGCAAGCGACCATCAGCATCAGTAATTACATCTGAAAAACCAACTTGAGATGATGGTAATTCCGGTGGTGGAGCAATTTTAGCGGGTAAGGCTTTTTCAACAGCAATTAAATTTTTGATATCCTTAAAAGCGGCAACAAGTTCGGTGTGACCGGGTTCAACGGGTAAATCCCTGAACAGATCTAGACCAATAACTGCGGGCTGATACCGCTGCAATTTCCTTAACAGCAAGGCAATCTCGCGATCGGGGATGGGATAAACTCCTACACTTTGAATATCTGCCTCATTAATTTCCACGATCGCAATCCGTTCATCGACAGGTTCCCAAGGGCGCAGACGGAGAAAATTATCCATCACCGACCACTCCAGAGATTGAAGTAACCCAGTTAGGCGAGCGATAATTACCAACCCAATAACAGTAATTCCTGGCAGTATCCCTACACGCCAAAGGACAATTTCTTGTTTGATTTTTCTTGTAATGCCGCGCTGCACAAGTTACTACCGTAGTTGATTCATCTCTTCAATGAACGGGGAAGAGAGGCAGGGTCAACAGCCATTTTCAACACACCCTCAATCAATCAACCCTTCTTCTCTGGCTCGCATTTCAGTTTGAATTCGGATATTTTTACCTTCTTCAGGATAAACCCCCAGAACATCTTGGACTTTAGTCCAGTAGTGACGCACCATTCGTTCTGAAACACACATTTGTTCAGCAATAGCCTTATCTTGATATCCTTCCTGAAATGCGAGCGTGAGTACCGTTAGCCACTCTGGCTTGACTTCCAATCCAGAATGCATTGCTTTGATATCTTTCGTATGAGTTAATCCCTGTAATGCCCAGTTTACCCTAGTTAACATTTCCTTGGTGGAAAGACTTTTATCAGCGATAGTAAAGCCGCCTTTATGAGCATCGATTTCAGGTCGAATCCGCACCAAAGTTTTGACATGGGCGCTTTGCACCACGAGATTGAGGTTTGGATAGTTCTTCATTAGACTCCGGAGGAGTTGAATGCCTGTATCCGTTCTAGCATTGGTTCCAGACTTCTCTGGAATGGAAAGATCCATGATAATGAGGGCAGGCTGTAATTTTTCCACTTGTTCTTGAGCGTCCTGGGCATTTTTAGCGGTGAGGATTTCCACATTAGGGTACTGCCGTCGCAGCACGTCGAGCATTCCACTCAGAACTAATTCGTGGTCGTCGATCGCAAGAATTTTCAAGCTAGTTAGCTCTGGCAGATCTTGGCTCATTATGGTTTTCCCGTACTTAGTATGCTAAATTATGAGGAAAATGCCAGAAAAGTCAAGCCCGTATTTTAAAATTATGAAAACTCTTAAAGCCAAAAACACAAGGTTTTAACAGTTTTAATTTGTTATTAATTCTTTCCACTATTCCATTAGTTATAGCGGATTGCAGGCGGATAAGGTACACCGCAAGGCAAGTATAGCGGCTGCCATTTTTGCTGCCGGTATACAAACCTTCGGTGTACCTCACAA
>DNGG01000112.1 GCA_003486675.1 Cyanobacteria bacterium UBA11372 | reverse complement strand
AATTTAAGTAAACCCGCCCCGGTAGATCGACAAGGTAACGATGTAGGGGCGGGTTTTACCAATAATCTGACAACGAAGAGCGACAATTTAACCAAACCCGCCCCTCAAGGCGATCGCACCAAACAACCATCCCCGCGCCTCTTAAGTGCTGCGTCTTCCCCCCATACCTGGCGACAAGCAGGAAGGGCGCAGCGATGGCAACCTTTGCCCGTCAACGTTGGGTTTAAACCGGATCTGACTCAATTGTGGGGAGTGCAGATCGTAACAGCGATCGCTCTATTCTGGATGCTTCGCCTCATCCTCCAATTCGGCGCTGCGGTTACCAACGATTTATTGGTTAAACTACCTAATTTAGAACCGATTCAAGCTTTCTACGGGTTCTACTACCAACCCACTTTACCCATACTGATCGGGTTGGGAACTCTACTGGTATTGTCTCCCTGGTTAATCGATGGACTGCTAAAGCTGTTTTACGGTAACAAGCCTTTGTCAGTGGAAACACTCAAAACCCACAGCCAGGAAGCCGCTAGAGTTCTGCAACGCCTCTGCCGCGAACGCCGCATCCCCGTACCGAAGTTAGGAATTTTACCGACAGATGCTCCCTTGGCGCTCACCTATGGCAATTTACCCAATACGGCTCGCATTGTAGTCAGTAAAGGATTGTTAGAACAGTTGACAGATGACGAAATTGCTGCTATATACGCCGCTCAAATCGGGCAGATTTTGCACTGGGATTTTGTGCTGATGTCACTCGGCGTTTTGGTTATCCAAATACCTTATACGGTTTACTGGCTAGTCGCGCAATGGGGAGAAAGGTGGGAAGGCTTTATTTTGCGGGGAACAACGGGAGCGATCGCGCAAATCGCTTACGGTATCTATTGGCTGCTGCGGTGGCCTTTGGTATGGTTATCCAGAATCAGGATTTATTTTAGCGATCGCAAATCCTGTGATGTTACTGGCAATCCCAACGGACTGAGTCGCGCCATACTCAAAATTGCCATTGGCATTGCCAAAGATATCGAGCAACAAGGCAAAACCACCTGGCTAGTGGAAGGCTTCGATCTGTTGATGCCTTTGGGATATCGGCAAGCGATTGGTTTGGGTAGCGTTGGTGCTTATACTGCATTTGAACCCGTGCTGGCGTGGGATGTTGTCAATCCTTACAGCCGCTGGCTGGCTTTGAATAATTCTCATCCTTTAACGGGCGATCGCTTACAATTATTATCCCGCTACGCCCGTCACTGGCAACTCGAAACCGAGCTTAACTTCAGTTCTGTGAGCGAAAAGGCTCGCCCTAACTCAGCATTCCGAGTACAAGCCGCTCCCTACATTGGCATCCTGATCGGTTTAATTCTGGGGGGACTGCTCTGGCTCCTGGGCGAAGTTGGCAGTTTAGCAAGAATTAGACTACTTTCCTGGCTTTTAAACGATTACTCGTGGTTTATGGTCGGATTTGTGCTATCTGGGTTTAGTATCGGCACTTTAATCCGGATTAATTCCTTCTTTCCCGATATCACCCCTTCTACCAGAGCCGATGAAACCGTTTTGCCACACCTCCTAGCCGAGCCAGATGCCCTACCCCTGAATAGTCAAGCTGTGCGTTTTTCAGGAAAGCTCATGGGGCGTCCCGGTATTGCCAACTGGCTGGGACAAGACCTGATTTTACAATCGGGTGCCGGATTGGTGAAACTACACCACCTTTCTTGGCTTGGTCCAATTGGGAATTTTCTGCTGTGGAAAAACCGTCCCAGTCAGTTAGTTAACCGCTCCGTTACAGTATCCGGCTGGTTTCGTCGGGGCGCTACCCCCTGGATCGATATTGAAGCGATCGCTACCTCTACCGGCAAAACCAGTCCTAGCGGTCATCCAGTCTGGTCTACGATTTTAGCCACCGGCTCTGCTGTTTTAGCAGCTTACATCATCTTGAGAGGTGGCCTTTGACCATCGACCATCCTGCATCAGTCACAACTTTATGTAAATAAATGTTGCAATTTTTCAAGCAGCTTGTTACATTTATTTACATAAGGATTTGATCCAGACGCAGCGCGAGGCGCGAGCTAACACAGTCTTGGTATCAGGTTTTCCTCCTCCCAACACAGCAAAAGCTCAACCAGCCACAGCGGGGGCTGGTTTTTGTTTACCACCTATGAGGTGTGAGGGAGGTATCGCTGGAAGATAAATTTGAGCAAGGCGGAGGGGATGGTGACAAGTTTTACCGCTAGAATTAACCTTGGCGCGGATAGTCAAAGTTGAAATCTATCCTTAGAACTGGTTTCATAGCCAATGGCGTGATACCTTAATTATTAGTGTCAACATCTGAAGCCACCAAAATAAGGACAAAAAACCTGACTTTTCTCTGCCTACTCAAGAGTCTTATGCTTAAAAGTCAGGCAAAACATCTTAGGCTTTCACTATTAAACAGCGTTTTTTCATGCGGTCATCTGTGTGGTGGTAATTGGCTAGAGGAATACAACGAGTGGTTTGTTGCGGCAAGTGTAAATCCGGGTTGTCCTCAGCCAAAGCTATTGTAAGCGCTGGCAACCAAGTTTTTTTCCATCCCTATCTGGAGGTATCGTCGTCATGTCCATTCGTCTTTATGTAGGCAATCTGCCTAAAGAAGAG
>DNGG01000566.1:25526-30322 GCA_003486675.1 Cyanobacteria bacterium UBA11372 | reverse complement strand
TTATAGGGCGGAGAGTGTCAATTTTTGGTCGCTATCCATCCCCACCGCAAGTGATGGATGGGGAATTCCGTGAAATTTGTTAAACGCAGACCAACTCACGCACAGCAGGCTTACAATGGTCTGGGTTCAAATACTGTCAGTGTTATAGAAACGAATATGCCCCGCCGTAACGACCTCAAAAAAATCCTGCTGTTGGGTTCCGGCCCAATTATCATCGGTCAAGCCTGCGAGTTTGACTATTCGGGCACTCAGGCGTGCAAAGCTCTTCGCAGCGAAGGTTATGAGGTGGTGCTGGTCAACTCCAACCCCGCTACCATCATGACCGATCCGGAAACAGCAGACCGGACTTATATTGAACCGCTGACGCCAGAAATGGTAGAAAAAGTAATCGCCAAGGAACGCCCAGACGCCCTCCTACCAACGATGGGTGGGCAAACTGCATTGAATTTAGCGGTGGCTTTGTCAAAAAATGGTGTCTTGGAAAAATACGGTGTAGAACTGATCGGGGCGAAGCTCCAAGCAATTGAAAAAGCCGAAGATCGGCAATTGTTCAAAGAAGCGATGGCGCGCATCGGGGTAGATGTTTGTCCTTCTGGGATTGCCTCAAATATTAACGAAGCCAAAGAAGTCGCCGCCAAAATCGGCACTTATCCGCTAATTATCCGACCTGCCTTTACTATGGGCGGTACGGGAGGCGGCATTTCTTACAATCAAGAAGAATTTGAAGAAATGGCGCAGGGAGGTATAGAAGCTTCTCCCGTATCGCAAATTTTGATTGAAAAATCCCTCCTGGGATGGAAAGAATACGAATTAGAAGTGATGCGAGATCTGGCAGATAACGTAGTAATTATCTGCTCGATTGAAAACTTAGACCCGATGGGGATTCACACGGGGGATTCGATTACCGTCGCCCCGGCGCAAACATTAACGGATAAAGAATATCAGCGCCTGCGGGATGCGTCGATTAAAATTATCCGCGAAATTGGGGTAGAAACCGGCGGATCGAATATTCAATTTGCGGTTAATCCGGTAGATGGGGAATTAATCGTGATTGAAATGAACCCGCGCGTGTCTCGTTCCTCGGCACTTGCTTCTAAAGCGACTGGGTTCCCAATTGCTAAGTTTGCGGCGAAGTTGGCGGTGGGTTATACCCTAGATGAAATCAGCAACGACATTACTAAGAAAACCCCCGCGTCGTTTGAGCCGACAATTGACTATGTGGTGACCAAAATCCCCCGGTTTGCCTTTGAAAAGTTTCCCGGAACAACGCCATTTTTGACTACCCAAATGAAGTCGGTAGGAGAAGCAATGGCAATTGGGCGGACGTTCTGCGAGTCGTTCCAAAAAGCGCTGCGGAGTCTGGAAACCGGACGTGCGGGATGGGGATGCGATCGCAATGAAAAACTCCCCAGCTTAGAACAAATTCGCGCCAATTTACGCACTCCGAATCCAGAGCGGATTTTTACCCTCCGCCACGCCATGATGATGGGCATGTCGGTAGAAGAAATCTACGAACTCACGGGCATCGACCCCTGGTTCTTAGATAAAATGGCGCAAATTCTGGAAACAGAAAAGTTCCTCAAACGCACAAAACTGCAAGATTTAAACCAGGAACAGCTATTAGCAATTAAACAGCTGGGATTTAGCGATCGCCAAATCGCCTTCGCTACTAAAACCACCGAAGACGAAGTCCGCGCTTACCGCAAACAAGTGGGTGTGGTTCCGATTTACAAAACCGTCGATACCTGCGCGGCAGAGTTTGAAGCCTTCACTCCCTACCACTATTCAGTGTATGAAATGGGTAGTATGTCAGTCAGCACTCAGTCGGAACAAGAACAACTGACCACTGGCATTTGCGAATCGGAAGTGCTGCCTTCGGATAAACAAAAGGTGATGATTTTAGGCGGCGGCCCCAACCGCATCGGTCAGGGAATAGAATTTGACTACTGCTGCTGTCATGCTAGCTATGCTCTATCCCATGCCGGGTTTGAAACTATCATGGTCAACTCGAACCCGGAAACGGTTTCGACTGACTACGATACGAGCGATCGCTTGTATTTTGAACCCCTCACCAAAGAAGACGTTCTCAACATTATCGAGACAGAAATCCCGGCAGGCATTATCATCCAATTCGGCGGTCAAACACCCCTAAAATTAGCTGTTCCTTTGCAAGAATATCTGAACCAAATTGCTAATGGTTCATTGCTAATTGCTAATGGGGAAGAATCCAACCAATTACCAATTACCAAAATTTGGGGAACTAGCCCTGATTCTATCGACATTGCTGAAGACCGAGAACGATTTGAAGTCTTGTTGCAGCAGTTGCAGATGAAAACCGCCCCCAACGGTATCGCCCGCAGCGAAGGAGAAGCAATCGCCGTGGCGCGGCGGATTGGCTATCCCGTCGTGGTGCGCCCCAGCTACGTCCTCGGCGGACGGGCGATGGAAATTGTCTACTCGGATGAAGACTTGCAGCGCTACATGACCATGGCGGTGCAGGTGGAACCAGAAAAACCCGTCTTGGTCGATAAATTCCTGGAAAATGCCGTCGAAGTTGATGTGGATGCGATCGCCGACTCTACGGGGAACGTAGTGATAGGCGGTATCATGGAACACATCGAACAAGCGGGGATTCACTCAGGAGACAGCGCCTGCACCTTGCCCACGACTTCCCTGCCCCCCGCAACCCTAGAAACCATAAGGGATTGGACGATACGGTTAGCCAAGGCGCTGAACGTAGTGGGATTGATGAATATCCAGTTTGCAGTGGTTGGTGCCCACGGATACATGCCCCAAGTTTATATCTTGGAAGCGAACCCCCGCGCATCGCGCACGGTGCCATTTGTGTCTAAAGCGATAGGCGTACCCTTGGCGAAACTGGCATCCTTAATTATGTCGGGGAAAACATTGGAGGAATTGGGATTCACCCAAGAAGTTCTCCCCCGGTACATCGCGGTTAAAGAAGCCGTATTGCCGTTTGATAAATTCCCCGGTACGGATACCCTATTAGGGCCGGAAATGCGGTCTACGGGCGAAGTAATGGGGATAGACAGCGATTTTGGCAAAGCTTTTGCTAAAGCGGAACTGGCGGCAAATCAGCGCTTACCCCTGGCTGGGACGGTGTTTGTATCGATGAGCGATCGCGAAAAACAAGCGATCGTCCCCGTGGTCAAACAGCTGTTAGAGTTAGGTTTTAACGTGGTAGCAACCGATGGTACCCGTCGCGTATTGCAAGAACACGGCCTCAAGAACGTCGAATTGGTGCTAAAAATCCACGAAGGACGTCCGCACATCATGGACTCGATTAAAAACGAGAAAATCAACCTGATTCTAAATACGCCTTCCGGAGAAGAAGCCCAAAGCGACGGACGCCTGCTACGCCGCACGGCTTTAGCTTACAAAATTCCGGTGATTACCACGATTGCCGGGGCGAAAGCAACTACGGCGGCGATCGCGCGCTTGCAGTCAGAACGACTCGAGGTAAAAGCGATTCAGGAATACCTTAAATAAGGTAATAGGTAATGGGTAATAGGTAATCGGGAAGATGGAGAAGGTGGAGAAAATGGAGAAAATAATAGTTCCAACTCTCGCTTACCTCCATCACCGCGATCGCCTGCCATTACCCATTACCCATTACCCATTACCCATTTCTTATGAAATTACCAACCACATCAACGGCGAAAACCCTTGGAGACTGGGCTTACCTCGGAATCGAGAAACACCTAAAAAAAATTCTCAAACAGGAAGCCGATGTTACAGAAGATCGCGATCCCGAAGCCTTGCACCAAATGCGCGTCGGAATGCGTCGCCTGAGATCCGCCGTCACGGGTTTTGCACCCGCGTTAGATCTGCCTGAAGCGGCGCAAGAAAAACAGATTGGTAAATTTGGTCGAACCTTGGGGAAACTACGGGATTTAGATGTATTAAAAGAAGCACTGGAAAAACGCTATAAACCCAATTTGCCCCGGGAAGAAAAGAAAGTTTTGGAAACGGCTCTCGCCTACTTAAATAAACGGCGCCATAAAGCTTTAGAACAAGTACGGGAAACCCTTAAGGACAAAAGTTATAAGCAATTTAAACAATCTTTGAAAGCGTGGTTGGAAGAGCCGCAATATCAAGCGATCGCTCAGTTACCCATTCAGGAAGTATTGCCAGATTTACTGTTGCCCTCAGTCAGCGATTTTTTACTCCATCAAGCTTGGTTGGTAGCAACTCAAACAGAGCAAACAGAAATTAAACCTCTTAAAAATTTAAGTCATGCAGAGGTAGAAGAACAAATCGCCATCCACGGAGTCGTTTTACACGAATTGCGTAAACAAGCCAAGCGCGTGCGCTATCAAATGGAACTGTTTACCGACTTTTATGGCCCGACTTATAAAGCTTTTGTGCAAGATATTCAGAATATTCAAGAAATCTTAGGGCAAATTCAAGACAGTTTGGTTTTAGCCGAGTTTCTCGCAGATGCCATAGATTCAGAAACAACCAAGCAACTACCAACCCTAGCCGAACAACTCGCCGAAACGCGCTACGAAATGTGGCAACAATGGCAAACCCTACAAATGCGGTATCTCAATTCTCATATCCGGCATTCCTTCCGCTCGGAACTTTTGTTACCTTCAAAAGAGCCAATAAAAGAGGAAGTTGCTGATAGTTCTGAGTCTGTTAATGGAGTTGTGAATTTATCAGGCGTTTAATTTTTTGCTGGCCTTTTGTTGATTGATATCAAATCCGCTTTGATCGCCCCTTTTATGCCGAACGACTCGCATTCGCGGCTACACAAACAAAGCCCGCCTTCG
>DNGG01000566.1:0-25324 GCA_003486675.1 Cyanobacteria bacterium UBA11372 | reverse complement strand
ACAAACAAAGCCCGCCTTCGCGGGCTATACTTCGCGCGCTATAAAATAAAGGGGGTTTAGAACCCTAATTTGGTATGATATCAAATCCGTTAGGATCGCAATCCTATCGTTAATGTTCTTGTAGGGGCGGGTTTTACAAGTTTCCTTTGATTGGAAGCGAATAATGTTGATAAACCCGCCCCCCGCGCGATGTCGATACAAGCGAACATGATATCAATGTAGAAGAGATCGCTGTTTAATTTTTGGGCGAGAATGGAGAGCGATCGCTTCTACAGCGGATTGCAGACAAACAAGATGTAGGGTGCGTTACACTTCGTTAACGCACCGCCACAACTGACAATAAGGCGATCGCGTCTAGTCTTATTGAACCTGATGATTATTGTTATCGGAAGTTTCAGGATCTTTTGTCTCTTTTTCCTTCTTAACTAAAGCCTCCTTCACCTTTTTTTGTACTTCCTCCTCTTCCTCTGGAGATAAATTTTCAGATTCAGGCGTAGCGTTAATCCTTGCCGCCTTAATGCGCTCAACAGACTCAAGCAAATCCCTGAGTTCGACGTACTCCTTGCCTTGACGAGCAACTCTCATTGCTGCATCGATGACGGTATTCTTGATATCTCTACCGCAAACATCTTCCACCTGTGCAAGTCGTTCTGGGGACACATCTTTTGCCAATGGCATTTGTGCGGGAAGATGTCGTCTCCAAATTTCTCGACGGCAGGTTTCATCTGGCATGGGAAAACGCACATTGCGAACCCGGGTTTCAAATGCTTTGTCGTAGTTTTCGACGAGATTTGTGGAGAAGATCGCAACGCCTCGAAAGCGCTCCAAACATATAAGTAACTGGCTACGCATAGAGTTGATCGCTTGCTCCGATCCTTGCGTAACATTTGTTAGTCGTTTGGAAAGCAAAGAATCTGCTTCGTCTATAAATAGCAAAGCATCATCTCGCTCTGCTGCTTTAAAGATTGCCTCCACATTCTTTGGGCCTTCGCCATGATACATGCTCTCTATTTGAGCATAGCTGGCAACTAAAATTGGGCGCTTAATTTTGGATGCGATCGCGTGTGCTGCTAGTGTCTTTCCAGTTCCCGGCTTACCGTGAAAGTTCAGCGCTGTGCGAGGAAAAGGCTCGATATTCCTCAAACCCCAATCATCAAAGACTTTAGATTCTAGCTGAATTAAATCAACAGCTAAAAGCAAGTCTTCTCGTACTTGTTCGGTAACAACCAACTGCTCGAAATTAAATAAGGGTTGTACAGCTTTGTACCTGCGGGCGCGCTCTTCAGCCGATAAGTCATTGTCAGGCTTTTTATGGTTAGTATCGCTTGCAGTTATAGAAGGACTTTGACCGTTTGTATTCTGCATCGCAGATGCAGTACCGACACTTATCTTGATATGTTCAAGACCAGTTTCCTCAATCAGTCTATTTACTGCGGTCAAAAGTCTAGATCGGCAAACAGCAGCTACTGTTTCAGGTACACTATCAGGAATGCCCTGGATGCTGATATTGCTAGTTGTGTTCATTTCCTACCAAATCTATGAGCAGTTTTTGCTTCTATTCCCAGAGGGCAATCTGGCTGTTGCAAAGCATGGAGCGGTTTGCCATTCTATTCAGGACTTAGGCAAAGAAACCCGGTTTCTACGCAAAATCGTTGGTTTGTAAACGAGAAATCGACGAAGAAACCGGGTTTCTGGCAACGCCCTTGGGTAAGTCCTGTCTATTGCCAAATCACAACCTCACTGTTGCGATGAGCATCGCGCACTTGTGAGTCGAGTTTGTCATATTTAATGATTCGTCCTTTGACAGTCTCTCCAGTATTTTTGTTGAAAATACCCTGAACAACCGCGTGATCTCCAGATGCCAGCTTGGTTTTGATAGTAGCTGCAACGTTAGTGCTTCGGGTGGCAAGAGTTTCGTATTCCTGAAACCAGTTTACAAGTATCGACCAAGTGAGGTATGCAAAGAATACGGTTGCACAAACAGCAGCGGAACCTATCGCCGCTATAATCAACCATGAAAGAGGGTCAAAAACCATGTTGTCTTTACTCCACAATAATCAAATCTTTATTGCCGAAAGTGTCCCGAAGTTCTGCATCCAATTCTCGCACCACTAACTGACGACCATAGGGTTTGCCATCGGGACGAAGAACTAAATCGTTTTCCCGATCTAAAAACACCTGGATCAAGTGTTGACCTTGGGCATGAGGTTGACGTAAGATTACTCCCTTTTTTACCCTTGAATCGTCTGGACGGTTTGTTACGAAATACTGGATGGCTGCTTCATAGGTCATCACTGGTACGACTTGCGGTATTCTCACAATGTCGCTCAACCAGTTGTGAATCAAAGAGAATATAGATCGATCAAACTCATTCAATGTAGGCTTTTGCGCCTTCTGCTCCACAATAATTAAGTCGTTTTCTCCAAACATGTCACGAAGTTTTTGATCGAATTTCCTGGCTACTAACTGACGACCATAGGGTGTTCCATCAGAACCAACAACCAGCTGGTTGTTTCTGTCCAAAAACACCTGTGCTAGCAGTTGACCTTCGCGATGGTTTTGGCGCACGATCGCACATTTCTTAATATGGGAATTAGATGGGCGATCGCTCTCAAAATACTTCATCGCTGCATCAAACGTTATCACCGAAATTGGTTCCGGTATAGTTGGTATACGTGGCGACCATTCGTTGAACTGAGCCACTAAGCGGCGCGACTCTTCCGGTGTAGGTTTTTTATGACTCTCAGATGAGTCTTTGAAAAACCAGTCCAATACCATTGATTAATCCCTCTAGAATATTTGATCGGCTAGCCTTAACAGAGCAGCCTTGCCAAAAATAGCCAGCGCTACCTAACAGGCTTAGTGCTGATTAAGCTGAGAATAGGTGCGATCGCAATCTTGAGATTAGCGATGCCCCATTATGTAGATGCTGATTAGGCTGACAATAAAACTCTTTGCAAGCTTAGAAGGGGTCTTGAGATTGGTGATGCCTTTTAAGTAGAATGTTGCGAACCCTAACTATTTACCCCAGCAATACCTTGTCGGCTTTGTGGCGCTCATCGCGCCGCTTCCCTGTAAGCTCCTGATGAGCTTGTATCTAATGTAAAGTATTATGAAAATAGCTGTCAGTTAATTAGTACTAGAAATTTTGCTAGGATAGCACTAGGAAATTTCAATTCTTTTAGCAATGGCATCGAATAACGAGCAATTTGCCCAGGCTGCAAGTGAATGGGACTTGGAGACGCTGTACGCAGACTTGGCATCTGCTAAGGGAAAGCGCCTGACACCCGTTGAGAAGCTGCACTTGCGTGGCTTGCTTTGCGGCTATAGTCCGGCTGAAATAGCTGAAAGGCTCAATAAGAGCGTTAAGGGACTTGGAGTTGACCTTTGTCAAACTTTGTATCACTATGTTAAAAACCTTGTGGGCAGAGGCGATGAAAAGGTAGAAAACTGGAGAAATATTACTGAATGGCTTCAGGAAGCGGGGTATAAAACTCAGTCCTCTACCCAATGCGAATCAAGTGATTGTTTACCATTAGAATTTTTAATAAAAAGAGCCAATATAACTATTGATAAGCATAAGGTAATAGTTGATATTAACCTGCGAATAGTAGCGTCCTCACCGTCAGAACCTCCAGGAATAGAAGATATAGATACAAATGGTAAGGGTTGATGGTTGCGATTAGGAGTGCAATCGATGCCCCAACCCTATACATCTTGAGGCATAATAACAGGAACGATCTCATTCCTATTCTTGCGGTAAATTAGAAAATCACTGTCCATAGTTGACACAGAACTTCCTGAATACTGTTCAGACATTCGCACTAAACAAGCATCAGCCAAAGACATCGGTACAGACTGGTAACGGGTAAGTAATTCCCCAATTCTGACAACTTCTTCATTGAGGCGAAAAGGCACATGAACTACTCCAGTATTGACTAGAGAAATGACTGTTTCTTTGCCTCCGTATATATTTTGCAATAGAAAACAAGCCTCTGCCAGCACAGCTTCACAGGTTAATAGAGGCGGCTCTATTGTATCCCACTCTGTCCTTACCCATCTCTGTGCGCGATCGCGCCGATTGAGGAAAGCCACTAATAGCCCTGTATCAATTATGACTCTCTGTCGCATTACGATCCAAACCCTTCCATATATTTTTTGTTAGTAGAAAGGTCTTCTGGGCCTTCCACACAACCGACAAATTCTTGTGCGGCGGTTAAAGCTGACACCCCTGGTTGCCATTTTGGAACTCGTAACTCTCTTTTTTGCATTTGTGCTTGCAAGAATTCGACAAAATCAAGCACTTCCTGCTGTTTTTCTAATGGCAGAGTATTGAGCTTTTCTACAATTATTTCTTGAACAGTCATCGCGCCCTCATCCCCAGTCTTGTATTTAGCTGAAACAGCAGAAGCCTCTCGCTCACCCGAAGGGGAGCGATGAGATGAATGCGCACCAGTTGAGGAGTGTTCCCCGACCAATGCCGTTGGCGTAGCCTGTCCGAAGGACATAGGCGAGAGAGGGGAACAGCGACGAAACGAACTATCTCTCATGCTGCTAACCTATCAATCAGGCGTATCTTGATTCTCAATGTACTGCCGTAATGTTGAAATGGTAACACCTCCGCAACTGGCGACAAAGTAAGACCCGTTCCACAGCACGTCTTTACGGTAGAACTGATTAACACGATCCTCGAATTCTTGCCTGAGTTTGCGCGACGAAACCGACTTCAAGTTATTGACCAGGTTGCTTAATGCCACGTCGGGATGATACTGGAACAGTAGGTGAATATGGTCTGCTTCCCCGTTGAACTCAACCAGCTTGCAGTCCCATTTACCCAGCAAGTCTAAGAACACTTCATGCAAGCGTTTTAACATCTCACCTGTAAAGACTTTGCGCCGATACTTTGTGGTCAGAACGAGGTGAACTTTCAGGTCACTGACTGACCTACCTTTACTGACGAAATCATTTTTCATTGCACCTAGCAGAAATATTGCTATAATCAGTGTAGGTTAAATTAACAGCACTCACTAAGGTCGATAGCGAGGAATACCGATGAGGCTAAACTACCAGTACAGAATCTACCCATACACTCAGCAGGTTCAAAAGATGAACGAGTGGCTGAGAATTTGCCGCTACCTCTATAACCGTTGGTTGGGTCAGTGCTTGGATTGGTGGGACTCTAATCGGTGTCCTGTAAACGCTTGTCCATTGATTTGTCATCTTGGAGAACTTGCAGACAATCCGTATTACACGGATCTCAAAGCACAATTACCAGGACTCAAAACCGACTTGGTAACGGTGCAATGGTCGGGTGAATTGTTGGATTTGAAATCGGTGTATTCCACCGTTCTGCAAGATGTCTATACGTCGCGGCTTAAGAAAGCGATGGACAGATACATTCAAGGCGATAGCAACGGTAAACGAAGCGGTAGACCTCGTTTTAAGACCGAAGCGGATTATCGTTCATTCAAGTTTCCGCAAGTGAAACAAGACTGGCCCCGTCCGAAGAATGCAGTGTTGTATCTCCCGTTCATCGGTGGTGTACAAATTCGATTGCATCGCCCTTTACCCGAAGGCTTCAAGCTCAAAACGGTGCAAGCGATCAAAAAAGCGGATGGTTGGTACGTCAACCTCTGCATTGAAGATCCGACTGTCCCAGAGTTCACGCCTGATGAGATTTTTCCAACTTGGGACAATTCAATCGGGATGGATGCGGTGTTGCATGAGGATGATTTTCTGGCGTTGTCAGATGGTCAAAAGTTGCCATCGCTCAAATCGTTCAGAAAGACGCAATTCTTACTTGCAGGCGTATCAAAGCGCAAAGCTGCAAGGAAGCAAGGGGACAATCGTCGTCGCAAGTTGGCAAAGCGTGAGGCGCGAATTCATCAACGGATTGCGCGTTCTCGCAAGGATCACGCTTTCAAAACGGCTCACAAAGTCGTCAAATCTGGACATCAGGTTTACTTTCACGAGGATCTAGACCTTAAGAATCTGACCAAGCGCAACAAAGCGAAACAGGATGAGGATGGAAAGTTTCTCCCCAATGGTCAGGCGGCTTCGTCTGGACTCAACAAATCTTGGAATGATGCCGCATTTGGAGCATTCTTCAAAACCTTGGAATACATAGCCGAAAAAGCTGGGGCTAAGGTCGTCGGTGTTCGTCCAAACCATACGTCTCAATTTCTCTCGTATCGAGACGAAAAAATATTCACGGACTGCGAAATCCGCGAGTATTGGGATGAAATTGAACAATTGCTGGTAGATCGCGACATCAATGCCGCGATTAATATCAAGCGCGTCGGGCTGGGACTGTTCCTGACGTTAAACAGCCGTAGCGGGAAGATCAAAGTGTCGCACACACATAGTACCGCGATGGAAGTTCTGCGATTCTTCCGAGGATTGCAGAAGCGCACACTGACCCGCTAGGGCAGTGTGTGGAGGTTCACTAACATTATGGCAGATGATAGACCGCGTAGGCGGTCTTTGTTTGTGTAGGCGCGACTTCAGTCGTTATAGGTGCCGTACTCTGCGGGAAGATAGCACCCTACGCTGTTATATCAAATCCGTCTGCATCGGTTGTTCGTATTTTCAGGTTTTGTAGGGGCGGGTTTTACAGACAATTTCGCCCGACAACAGACAATCTTTATAAACCCGCCCCGCCCGTATGTTCTTGCGGATGCAACCGGAAACGATATTATTTATCGATTTGCTGGTGCGGGTTTTTTCGCCATCATACGCTGCACGTTTTCGGCGCTAATTCCCAGCACCCAAAACGTGACTAAGGCAATGCCAATTCCTTGAACTGGCAGCAAAAATTCCCCGATTAATGCCCAAGCTAAAAAAGTAGTCACAGCCGGAACCACAGCCCCAATCATCGGAGCAATGGGAGAGCCGATTTGACGCAATCCAAAGTGATTTAACACCAGACCAAGCAAGGTTGCAACTGCCAAAATTCCCGTCGCTATCCAAAGTGCATTCCACATGTTTGGGGGAACGTTAGATACGAGGATTTTGAGCGGTATAATATTGGCAATTTGGACGCTTAAAGCCGACAAAACTAAAATGGTTGTGCAGTCAACTATCCTGAAAGGTAAAGGATGTAACTTGAGTTTTTGAGCGCAAACTCTGCTCAAGATTACGTATAGCGCTAAGCAAATTCCCGAGGCAAATGCTGTTGTTATTCCCAGCCACAAGTTGGCATCTTTTATCCCTTGTTGGAAAGGCAAGCTCAGAAACACTCCCAAATAAATGCTCATCGTCGCTAAGGTTAGAGAAAGTGAGGGACGAGAACCAAAAAGTTGCCAATCTAACAGGATGATCGCTGTGGGATAAATGAAGAAAATCGTCGTAGCAACACCCGTGGGAATATTCCCCAGCGCAATGTAGAAGCAAAACTGCGAGAGAAATAAAGTCAAACCACTTAAGAGCAACCAGCCAAAAAACTTCCGCCGACTTTTATTCAACAATTGCCTCAAATCTCGCCATGCTCTGGGATAAAGCCAAAGGGCGACAAAGAACAATAGGGGTAATTCTATTGTCATTCGCATTAGTAGAATTAACAGGGCGTTTCCCGCAGTTGGTTGCACAAATCCGCCGAAACTACCCAAAAGAAAGACGGGTTTTTTGACCAATATAATCCTGGTAACGACGTTTTGAAACGCCAGTACCAAAGAAGACATTACTATCAGCCAAAAACCTCTATTTAACGTGGGACGCCCAATAATTAGTTGTGGGGGAGGTGCTACTTGTTCTGGCGTTGTTTCGACTACAGGAGTCCCTGGTAATGATGCTGCAACAGCTTGGGGAGTGTCGATGGTAATCGGACGGGGTGCAGGTGCTGTCTTAAGTTGGTTTTTCAGGCGACTAACTAGCGCTTCTAAGATTGCTTCCCCTTGTTGTTCTAAGGTTTGCATTCTTCCCAGCTGTTGGGCGAGGGCGCTTTGATAGCTGCTGACATCCTGTTGCAGCGCTTTTAAAGTCGTGCTGAGGGTAGAATCAACCGACGATAGTATCCGATAAGTATTTTCAGTGGATTCCCCCGACGTGGCGGCGGATGGTGGCGCTGCTTCTCCTGTTGATTGACTTAGTTGCTGGCGCAGTCGCTCTTGCAGGTGATTTGCTAATATCTGGGCGAGTTGCTGCGCCCATACTTGTTGTTGATCGCCTTGGGTTGTCTGGGTTAAGACACCTGATGGCTGGGATTTGAGTTGTTGCTGAGTTGATCGCATCTGTTCGATCTCAGCCTGCAACCTCGATTTCTCGCCTCGCAGATTGTTAATATCTGCCAGCCAGTTATCTTTTATACTTTGCAGTTCTTGCGTTACTGTTCTCAGCATGTCTTCTGCTGCGTTGGCGTTATCTTCGCCCCAATCTTCCGATCGATCGTCCTGTGGCACCATTTGTCTGTCTACCTCTTGCCAATTTGCCGTCAAAATCCTGGATTATACCCTGCTTTTTGATAATATCTCCGTTTTTTTCCGATATTTCCGGTATCCTTGTCCAATCTGTCCAAGAAAGCCGCCCTTTGTTTTAGTATTGTGCGTTGCTTTCGATCTGCGTGCCAACAGCAGGTTATGAGGGATTTTTAGTAAAAAAAGATACAGAATTTTTCCAGAAGTCGTTACCGATCTGGAGTATAGACGATTGCGATCGCCTCAAGAACACTAACCGCGCAATCGCCTAGCAGGTAGGCAGGTGTGCAGGTGTGCAGAGGAGAATTAGCAAGCTTGCAATTACCAATTACCCATTACCCATTACCCATTACCAAATTAGCAACGCTAAAAATACCTGCTGCTAAAACAGCGGTAATGGGAATGGTAGTCAACCAAGCACTCCCAATCGATCTAAGCGTGCTAAAGCGAATCGAGCGGAAATTTTGCACCAATCCTATCCCTACAACGCCACCAACTAGGGCGTGGGAGGTAGAGACGGGCAAACCTAAGCGAGATGCGAGTAAAACCGTCGTGGCGGTGGCTAATTCGGCACAGAAACCGCCGCTGGGTTTGAGGGGAATAATGTTTTCTCCGACGGTGGTAATGACGTTTTTGCCCCAAATCGCTAAACCAGCGACAATCCCTACACCACCCAGGACTAAAATCCACAAGGGCACGTTAAAGTCTGCTAAAGGTACGCTACCCGTGCGAAGGATATAAGCGATCGCCGCCAAAGGCGCGATCGCATTCCCCACATCGTTTGAGCCGTGGGCAAAGGCGACACAACAAGCACTCAGTACTTGAAATTTACCTAGTTGACGTTCGATTGGATTGGTAATTGCCGATTTTGGCTTTTTCTGTATGCTTTCTAATTGTCGCCAACTAACTAAACTCAGGGTAACCGATGCGATCGCTCCCAATCCCAAGGGTATATCGTGGGCGGGTAGGGCTATTCCCCAATGATTCCATATAAATACTTGTATCGGTTTACTCACCGTTGGCAATACAATTACGCCCACCACGCTTAGCAGTGCGGCTGATAGCCAAGGAATCCACTCGCGCAGGATAAACAGGGGATCGGGTTTATCGAGGATGTAGTGCTTGATTATACTGTATAACAAAGAAGCGATCGCGCCGCTGACAATGGGGGTGGCGATCCAGGCGATGGTGATAACGCCGATGGAAAACCAATCAACGGCGTTAATACCGGCGGCTACCCAACTGAAACCAGCGATCGCGCCCACAACCGCATGAGAAGATGATACTGGCAACCCAAAACTGGTAGCAATTTGCATCCACAAACCGCAGGCAATCAATACCGATACCATACCCAGAAGCAAAACTTTTGGTGTAGCGGCGAATAAAACTGGGTTGACAATATCGGTGGCGAGGGTTTCAGAAACCGCACTGCCAAATAGTACAGCACCTGTAAATTCTAAAATACCGGCAATTATCAGTGCTTGCCGTAAGGTGACTGCCTTGGAGCCTACGGAAGTTCCCATCGAGTTGGCAACGTCGTTGGCTCCCAGGTTAAAAGCGAGGTAGAAGGCAAGCAGGGCAACCAGAACTATCATGTGGTTTGTGTGAAACGACACATGGATAGTTTAGCGAGTCAGGGATGAAAGGGTGTTCTAGCCGAGGAGGGAGTTGAGGTAGGGATTTGGCTCCATCTTGTCCACAGGGGTAAATTCCGCGCTTGCCGAAATGTGTTTTGGATTAAGCGAGATAAGTAGAGAATTGGCTACTTATTACCCGTCCGCTAGGATCTGTTGTGTATAACGATGGTGCAAAAAACTGTTTTTTCCTCCCACCTGCCCTGCACACCTGCACAAGAGCCAGCCAAACGCAACCGATGCCAACGAACACGATATTAGAATTCCGACACCAACTGCCAAAGTTTAATCGTATTATCATCGCTGCCGCTGGCTAAAGTTGTTCCATCTGGACTAAAAGCAACGCAACGAACCCGATCTGAATGTCCCTGCAGGGTACAAAAAACATTCCCCGTCGCTAAATGCCAAAGTTTGATTGTATTGTCCTCGCTAGCACTGGCTAAAATGTTTCCATCTGGGCTAAAGGCGAGACAGCGAATACCGTCTCTATGCCCGCTAAAGCCATTGAGTAGCCTGCCCGTACCGATGTGCCACAATTTGACAGTCCCGTCAGCACAGGCAGCTGTAAGCGTCTGCCCATCTGGACTAATGGTAATGTATCGAACATCACGAGCAAAAATGGTATGAAGTTCTTCGCCAGTGTCTAGATCCCACAGCTTAATCGTATTGTCCCAACTAGCGCTGACAAGGGTTTGTCCATCTGGGCTAATAGCAACAGAAAACACTTCCCCATCATGTCCTGTAAGAGTGCGAATTTCCTCGCGCCTGTCTGGGTGCCACACTTTGATCGTGTTATCTAAACTGCCACTAACCAGAATCCCCCCGAGGTTCGGGCGGCTAGGGGGGAGCGGGCTAAAGGCAACGCAAGTAACATCCATGAAATGCCCTGCGAGGATGCCAACTGAGTTGCCCGTATAGAGACGCCACAATTTAATTGCCCCGCTATCGCAGCCTGTAGCGATCGTTTGCCAGTCTGGACTGATGGCGACGGAAAAGAACCAGCGAGAATTATCCTCCACAGTGTATATCGGCTGACAATTGTCCAGATTCCAAAGTTTGATTGAGTAGTCGTAGCTGCCGCTGGCTAAAGTTTTTCCATCCCGATTGAAGGCGACGTAATAAACCCCATAGGAATGCCCTACAAGTGTGTTGACGCATTGCCAGGTTTGAGTTAACGGCTGGGTATAAGTCTGTTGCTGGTAACCTTTTAGTGCTATTTCAGGCTTCAGCTCTCTTGCTAAATCTAATCCCCTGTGAATCACCGCTTTTGAAGACTTGGTTAAATCTCCATGCTGTATGGGAACTAGAGCGTTGTTTTTTTGTAATTTATTAGTATTCATGCACAAACACCCCGATCAACTCTCAATTTTTCCAGCCATCCTTTTGCCTTGGCAATTTTCTTATTAAGTTGGTATGCCATTTCTGCTAATAAGTTACGTCCTTCGATACCTGCATCGATCGCTTTGTCTCTTAACAGGTAAAGTGCGGATTGTTTTAACGTATTAATTTCTGTTTCAATTGCATTCAATTGCTCCCTAACTTGGGCAATTTTGCGAATCGCGCGAATTAGTTCCGCTGCAATGCCTTCCCCTTTGACCAACTCAGGGCTGTGTTCCCATTCTTGAATAATCGCCTCAAGTTTTTGTTTATCTCCATTCTCATAGGCTTGATTCGCCAGTGCCATTAGTTTCTGCCTGCGAAGGCGCTCTACTTCATCCGTTGCCAAATCTGGGTGTATGCGTTTGGCAACTTCGCGATAAAGTTGCTTCAGACTTTGCCCAGGTTGAGAATTTGGCGCTGAAGATGCGTAAGCACTTATAGCACGCTTCGAGGTTTGGGCTTTCTCCCATGCTAGAACAGCCTGCTTGCGAGCGATCGCATCCTTTGGGTTTAAAAATGCCAAATATTTAGCAATTTCAGCTTCGATTTCATCGAGTTTCGCATATCGGACGCCAACGACTCGCAGGTATTCCCGTTCAAAGGCGTGTAAGCTTCCCTGAAGCTTTGTCAACTCTAACTCTCGTTCAGCCAGTGCGGCTTCTAGTGCAGCCAGCTGTGCTTGCTTGTTTTTTAGTTCTAGTTCTTCCGGTGTTATTTTACACATATTTTTGCTCCCCATACTGACAGCTTAATCAATTTGATCGAGGATCAACCAGCGTAGATTTCCTGAAATATCTTGTTTAGAACTGACGCGGTGCATCAGGAATTTTGGGTATTTCAATCCCTGAATTTTTCCTCACTTCGAGCAATGACAGATCCGTAAGCAAGGATTTGTAAAGTTAGTGTGAAGCGTCAGTTGGGAAGTCACACCGAGTTTTTTGAGAAAAAACTGAATTGTCTAGCCATTTATTTCGTAGCACAACAAAACTTGCTTTTGGCTAACTTCATGGATTCTTTATAAATACCAATGGAAATGGGTAATGCTACATATCCGAGAAAGGGAGACGAGAGCTTTTTTTCACGGCATGTTTGAACAACAAATTAGCTTGAATTCTCCCTTGTCTTTGCCGATGCCGGTGTCACCGTTACAATTTGGTTGGTTTGGTCGATCTCGATCTCGGCTAAGCCAAACTGGTGAATCACCCAAGCATTGGTAGTCAGGTGGGTACTGATTTGGGCGACGCGGTACTGACTCGACGAGGATGCTAAAGCTGCCGGTAGCAGTATCTGATCGGCTAGGTGAACATCGACGGGTGCTACTTTTTCATGGAAATCGAGTAATTCCTCGCAAGCGATTTCGGCGACTTTTTCCGCTGGCAGCCCGACGCGCCCCAAAGCGCTGAACCCAGCCAAACTATTTTTATACTCAGCAAGCAGAAAAATACCCGCCCCCGGTGCCACACCTCGTTCCCGCAGGGGCTTGATATTGGCTCTGAGTTGGTTTTCCCGGAGGATATTATCGGCTCGCAGCGCCATGCGGTTGGGAATGTGGGCAGGAAGTTCGGTTACCACCGCCAATCCCTCTACCAGGCGCAAGCAACCGCGTTCTAATAAAGTTATGCCTCGGAGGGTACTGTCGCCTTCTACGCGCAGGTGGGCTTGTCCTCCGCCTTGGGGATACCAACCCCAAGCAATTAGTTTGACGCTAGCGGCGATACCCAATAGAGCGATCGCAGGCAGATAAACTTGTTCTATATAGCTCAGTGTAGGACTGTGAGCGACGTGGGTTCCTCCGCGCAACGTGACTTCTGAATCGCCTTTCGCCAGCGCCAAAGGTAACAAAATCGTTTGTAAAACCAAGGTTATCGTACCTGCCGAACCTCCTGGACGCGCTTCTGACACATCAAAACTATACTGCCCCGCCACAGTAGGGCTATTGGGAATAAATTCCAGCATCGTCGAACCGAGTTTATCCCCCCGCACTTGTGCCTGACAAATAGCGGCTGCTGCCCGCACCGATGTAAGGTGTTGCGCCGCCAATCCCGGTTTCGGGCGTTTTGCCCTGATGTTCTCGATGCGAATTGCTTCGCCAGTTATTGCTGCCAAGCTGAGGCAAGTTCGCAGTATTTGTCCCCCGCCTTCGCCGTAGGAACCGTCAATTATTATCATTGGTAATTGGTAATTGGTAATTGGTAATTGGTAATGGGTTTTTTAGCGATAACCCGGATCAACCCGCCCTGAAATTGCCGGTGAGGCGGGGCGGGTTTAGATAAAAATTCGATTTTAAGTTGCCATCTGAAATTGGCAATTTTTTGGTTATCGATTTGTCCAGGATCTCAGTTTACCAGGATTTAGCAACCCATAGGGATCGACCATTTGTTTGAATTTTAGCTGTTGGGGATCGATCTGCTTTCTGCCTCCATCTTCAATGATGTAGGTGTGGGGATTGGCGATGAACACACCTTTTTCTTCGTGATAGCGAATAATTTCGTTGAGGCGTTCTTCGGTGGTGTAGCGAACCAGTTGCAAACCGGCGGCGATCGCTGCGCCGTTGACGCGAATAAATTCTAAATGCATCATTACCTCATCGCCAAAATATTCGTGCATCTGTTCGACTAAGCGCAGGTTTTTATCGGCGGGAAATAAGCTTTGCAAGTAGGTGATGGAATCATCTTCGCTGCGAGCGTGTAAGGTGGTGTGATTCCAGGTAAATTCGCCTAAATGTACGCTTTTGCCCGCTTCTTGTCCGGATTTTTCGTAAGTTATCTTGCCGCCGAATTGCTCGACTAGCCCTGGTAAGGCTTCTAGGCTGGTTTCCGCTACCATCAGCAAGGCGGCGTGGCTGTTGTCCTCGATGTATTGGCGCAGGGCGGTAAAATAGCTGGGAATAGGCCAAGCATGGATGCTAACGAGTTTTTTGATGATGCCGTCGCCGTCGGATAAAGCTTGACCGAATTTGGCAGCTGCCATGAAACTGTCAAAGGTGACGATGACATCTACCCAAGGATAGGCGGGTGCTAAGGGCATTTCTAATTCGGTGATGATGCCGTTGATACCCCAAGCGTGGTTGACTTTTTGCACCTCGTCGCCCCGCAGTTCGATGATGCGGGGGGTGTCTTCCATCGTCACGACTCGCAGGGCGAGAATATTGCCGCGATCGCGCAGCTGCCCGTAAGTCACCGAGCCAATGCCGCCGCTACCACCGGCAATAAAACCCCCAATTGTCGCCGTTCGATAAGTTGAAGGCGCCATCCGCATTTCCCAGCCACTTTCCCGCGCTTTTTTGTCGATTGCTGCCAGTTTCGCTCCGGCTTGCACTCGCGCTACCCCTGGCTTCACCCAGCATATTTCCTGCATCCGCGTCATATCCAGAATCGCCCCGCCTTCCAACGGTACGCACTGTCCATAATTGCCCGTCCCGGCTCCTCGAACTACCAGTGGTATTTTATACTGAACGCAGGCTCGAGCGATTCGCACTACCTCGCTTTCGTTGGCAGGACGGATCGCCAAATCGCCGGTTTTCCCAGCTAGCTGATTTTGCAGGATTGGACTGAAGGTATGGTAATCACTAGAAAGTTTTGCTACCTGATGAGCATCGGTAACAATTTCGATTCCTGCGAGAGCAGCAATCAGCCCATCCAAGTCTCTGGTTTTAGTTGGAGTTTTTGTCATAGCAAAGAGGGTTTTTGCTGCCTACACTAGATTGACTCTTTAGTCGAGCTAAGGCGATCTGTCACCTATCAAAAGTTAGAATAAGTCTTGTAACGCCAAGAGCCATAGTAGTAGGTTAGCAAATAGCACAAAAGGTAGAGTTCGATTCTAAAACTTAATAATATATTTTAATTAAGTAAAAAATTTTTAATTAAAAAGCAGACAACTGTAAAATGGAATACAATGAGAATAAATTTAATTTTTATTTAAAGTAATTATTTTTAAAATTGAGTTAACAATAATTCAAAAAACAGGTAGTTTTCACTCTGGGGTAATTAACTTTAGATTGGTAGGTTGAACCGCATGGTTAATAAAAGAGCGGCAAAAACGGCAAGGCTAGGATCGTGGCGAGAGGGATTGCTGAATCGGATCGTCAGTCGCATTCGCTCCTCTTTGGATCTGCAAGAGATTTTGACGGCGGCGGTGGAGGAAATAAGGGGATTTTTAGGAAGCGATCGCGTCAAAATATACCGCTTTGATGGGGATGGTAGCGGCGAAGTCATCGCCGAGTCGATCCGGGGTAGGTGCTTACCCTCGCTGCTGGGATTGCATTTCCCAGCTAGCAACATTCCCCCCCAGGTGCGGGAGATGTTTGTGAAAGCACGCCAGCGAGCGATCGTAGATGTGGCTTCGCAACGGAAAATGCTTTATCAGTTAGATTGTCCTAAGACGGGAGAAAGTCTGGTAACGGAAGATATTCACTATTTACCTGTAGATCCTTGTCACATTGAGTATCTAACGGCGATGGGGGTAAGTTCTTCGCTGACCGTGCCGATTTTATATGAAAATAACTTATGGGGCTTATTAACTTGCCACCAAGTTAAACCGCGACAATTTTCAGAAAGCGAGTTAAAGATAGTGCAGTTGCTGGTGGATCAAGTTGCGATTGCGATCGCCCAGTGCAATTTACTTGTGCAAGCGCAACAACAAGCACGGGATGAAGTCATAATTAACCAAATTAACCGCATTCTTCATTCACCGCTACCCCTGACACAGAAAAAGCAAACGGTTTTGGAACAAATAGCAAAAGTTTTACAAGCTTCGGGTGCTAGATTGTATATTACAGCCGAGCCAACGGGTAAGCCTGCTCAACTTTATACTTGGGGCGATCAGCCAATAGCAGAGATTGAAGAAACACCTTTTTGGCAACAAATTATCAGATGTAACTACGAAGGTAAAGCGGTAACATCTGAAGATTGCAAATGTTCGATTTTGCCCGTGTTTGGCAGTAAAAATATCGTCTCGCACCTATATAGCATTAACGATCTTTACCAAGAACCTCAACTTCAGTATTTACTGCCTGCTTTTGCATCAACTTCGATTCGCTCCCTACTGCTCGTGCCATTGCAGTATCACCAACAATGCATCGGGTGCATTACCATTTTTCGCAATGAAATTGAAACCGAAAGATTATGGGAAGGAAGGTGGAATCAAGACTCGCAGAATTTGCTTCAATTGCGGGCATTTGAGACAGGGCAAGAAATCGGAAAACGGCAAGCTAAAGCGTGGAATGCAGATGAAATAAAACTCGCTCAAACCCTGGGACTTCACCTTTATATGTCCATCATGCAACGGCGAGTAGAAGACACGATAAAGCATCAAGCTTCTTACGATATTTTAACGGGTTTGCCTAATCGATTGCTGTTTAATGACCGACTGGCTTTAGCACTGGCAAATACCCACCAACAAGGAGAAATTTTGGCAGTGTTATTTTTAGATTTAGATGGGTTCAAAAAAATTAACGAAACTTTGGGTCATGGTGTAGGCGATCGCTTGCTGCAAGATGTTGCCCAACGACTGAAAAAATGCCTGCGGGAATCTGACACAATTGCTCGTTGGGGCGGCGATGAATTTACCCTATTGCTATCCCCAATTGTTTGTGCTGAATCAGCGGCTCAAATTGCCCAAGAAATTTTGTCTGTGTTTAACTTACCTTTTCAGCTTCAGGGAAAGGGCGAATTTTATATCAAAGCTAGCATTGGCATTGCCTTGGCTCCCTACGATGGCGAAGATGCAGAAACCCTGCTCAAAAATGCCGATGCGGCTATGCATCGAGTCAAGCAACAAGGGCGAAATAATTACCAGCTATACACCCCCTCTATAGGCACTCAAGCCCTGGAAAAAATGGTGTTAGAAAATAATTTATATAAAGCCTTAGAACGGGGAGAATTTCTCTTGCACTACCAACCCCAAATTGACTTAAAAACTGGGAAAATTGTGGGGATGGAAGCCCTACTTCGCTGGCAGCATCCGGAACAAGGATTAATTTCTCCTAATCGGTTTATTCCACTCGCAGAAGAAACCGGATTGATCAATCCGATTGGAGAATGGGCACTGCGGACAGCTTGCGCTCAAAATAAAGCTTGGCAATTAGTTGGACTGCCACCGCTACGTATGGCGGTGAATCTTTCAGCGCGTCAGTTTATGCAACAAAATTTGATCGATAAAATCGCTCAAATTTTAGCAGAAACAGGGCTAGAACCGCGTTACTTGGAAATCGAAATAACCGAAACTACTGCGATCCAAGATATAGATTTTACCATCTCGATGTTGCAAACTTTAAAAAACATGGGCATCTACATCTCAATGGATGACTTTGGTACCGGCTATTCTTCCCTCAGCTCGCTCAAACGATTTCCATTAAGTACGCTGAAAATCGATCGCTCGTTTATTGACGACGCACCCATCATTAAGGCAGTGATTGCCCTGGGTCATGGGTTAAACTTAAAAGTAATAGCCGAGGGAGTAGAAACACCAGGACAATTGGAATTTTTACGCGAGGTCAAATGCGATGACGTTCAAGGTTACTTCTTGAGCAAACCTCTATCTGCTGAAGCCGCCACCAATTTGTGTATGCAGCAAGCCGCAGGAGGAAAATTTTAGATTTAAGATTTAAAATTGCAGATTTAATTGAAATTAGAGATAGGAAAATTGACTTTAAACGATCGTTGTATTAAAATCTGAAATCTGCAATCTGAGAGCGGCAATAAAATGAGCGACCAGGGAGAGCTTCTAGAACAGGATTTTACGTTCGGTATCCCCGTTGCACCGGAGGGATACAAGTCAGGTTTTATCGGTATTATCGGACGTCCCAACGTGGGAAAATCCACGCTGATGAATCAATTAGTGGGACAAAAAATCGCGATTACTTCGCCAGTTGCTCAAACTACGCGAAATCGCTTGCGGGGAATTTTGACAACGCCAGAAGCGCAGATGATTTTTGTCGATACACCGGGAATTCATAAGCCGCATCATCAGTTAGGAGAAGTGTTGGTGCAAAATGCCCAAATCGCGATTAAATCCGTGGATGTGGTGCTGTTTGTCGTGGATGGATCGGTGGAAATGGGCGGAGGCGATCGCTTCATCGCCGAATTGTTACACAATACCAAAACTCCTGTTATTTTAGGGCTAAACAAAATCGACCAACTCGCGCAAGATTCCCCAGAAATCGATCGGAGTTATAACGAGTTAGCCAAACCACAAAACTGGCCTGTTGTCAAGTTTTCTGCCCTGACGGGAGCAGGATTAGAAAACCTGCAAGAATTATTAATTGAAAACTTAGAACCAGGTCCTTATTATTATCCCCCAGATTTGGTTACAGACCAGCCAGAACGCTTTATTATGGGGGAATTAATTCGCGAACAAATTCTGCTATTAACCAGGGAAGAAGTGCCGCATTCGGTAGCGGTGACGATTGAAAAAGTAGAAGAAGAACCAGCAATTACCCGCGTTTTTGCAGCAATTAACGTTGAGCGGGATTCCCAAAAGGGAATTTTAATTGGCAAAAAGGGCAGTATGTTAAAGGCAATTGGCAGCGCCGCGCGAGAGCAAATCCAAAAATTAATCGCTGGGAAGATTTATTTGGAATTGTTTGTAAAAGTAGAACCGAAGTGGAGACAATCTCGCAGTCGTTTGGCGGAGTTGGGATATAAAGTGGAGAAAGAATGAAATTTGATTGACTTGTGGGATAGGCGTCTCGCCTGTCACGAGCAAAAGCAAGAGTAAAGAAACCCAACATTAACCTTGCACTTCGATGGTAAAGCTTGAGGAAAAAAGGACTTACGCAAGGGCATTCCTATCATCTTTGTTTCTGCGTATATCTCTGATTCTAAATCGACGATTTTTCCGAGAAAACAGACGATTTTTCATAAAAACCCGGTTTCTTTGCGTCAGGGAAAAATTTATGCCGTATAGCCAATTTACTACTATCACCAAGGTTAAAGAAGCCTTCAATTTAACCACAGTGGAAGGAGTGAGGTTTTTACCTGAAATTGCTCCGATTCAGCCTAGTGCTACTTTGGCAGCTTTTCTGGAAGAAACTTTGCCGCTTGCTGTGGCAACAGGTAGCGAGAAAGCGAGATCTGAGTTAGTTATTAGTCCTGTTTTGGTAGAAGTACGGCGGATTTTGAATCGTCAAATTAGCCTATTTTCTGGAGAAGATTTTAGCGTAGATGAATCGGTTGGATTGAATGGACGTTGCGACTTTTTGATTAGTCGTTCAACTGAACTGTTGGAAATTGAAGCTCCGGCAGTTATAATTGTGGAAGCCAAACAAGCAGATCTGAAAACTGGTATCGGTCAATGTGTGGCTGAAATGGTCGCTGCCCAGAGATTTAACGAGGCAAAAAAAAGAGCTTTGCCTGCTATTTATGGTGCTGTTAGTAATGGCATTCAGTGGCAATTTCTCAAGCTTGTTGACAATGAGGTGACTATCGATTTGACTATTTATCCCCTGCCCCCAGTGGAGCAAATTTTGGGATTTTTAGTCTGGATGATTGGGTAGAGTTGCGCGATCGCATGGAGGATTCACTTGCAAGCTACCGTTGAACAACTCGCTCAAATTCAAGTCTTTACACAGCTACAACCCTCGGAATTACAAGGGTTACGAGCGCATAGCCGAGTGCAGGAATACAAAACGGGGGAAATGGTGATGCACCAGAGCGATCGCATACCCGCAAAACTATTCGCCCTTCTCGATGGTGTGTTACGAATTACCAAAACAGCAAGCACTGGTAAAGAAACTATTCTCCGCACTTTGTCGCCTGGGGAAATATTCGCCGCACCAGCTTTATTAGGAAATGGCATTGCACCCGCGACGGTAACTGCTGAGCGCAATTGCCTGGTTATTACAGTCGTAAAAGATGCTTTACTAAAAGCCATTAGAAATAATCCTGAAATTGCTTTGCGAATGTTGATGGTATTTAATCAGCGACTTCAGCAACTACACGACACGGTACATGGATTGGTGTCAGAAAGAGCTATTGTGTGTTTAGCCAGATTAATTCAGTATTTCGCCGAGCAATACGGAACAGAAAAAACGCCGGATGGTATTTGTTTAAAGGCGAATCTTTCCTATTATAAGATAGCGCGGAGTATCGGCATTACCTATGAAGAATGCGTCCGGTTGATTAAGAGTATGAAGTCGGTTTTGGTTTATCGACGTGGCGGGAAGATTGCTATTCTGGATGCAGAGGCATTGGCAGCGTTGGCGCTAGCTTGTGCGTCAGCACATATGCCATCGGGAAATGCAAATCCCTAAAGCACAATTGTGGAAATCGGAATTGTCAAGTGAAACTGACTTCCTCGATCTTTGCCAGCAGAGGTTGCCCAAATTTTTCCGCCCAAGCTTTGCATAATTTGGCGGCAGATTGCTAAACCAAGTCCGCTACCGCCAATGGTGCGCTGAAGAAATGCTTCTTCTTGATAGAAGCGGTCAAAAATCGATTCTAATTGACTGGGTTCAATTCCTCTACCCGTATCGATAATCATAACTTCTAACATTTGAAGTTGCTCAAGGACTTGAGCGCGAACGGTAATTTGACCGCTGGTAGGTGTAAACTTACAGGCATTGTCTAAAAGTTTAATCAACACTTCTGTAAGTCCTTCCCCATCAGCTTGAACTGGTGGTAAAAAATTGGGTAAATCTAAGACAATTTGAGGTAATGTTTCTGGTAAGCGGTGCGTTTTAAGATTGCTGATGGCTAAATCCAAACATTCGGGCAGCGACAGCGGCTCTATTTGCCAACGTACTAGACCGCTTTCTAACCGCGAAAGCCGCAATAAATCTTGAATTAACTGTTGCAAACGGTCTGAATCGTTGAGGGCTGTTTGCAGCATTTCTTGTTGCAAATCGGTGGGCATTTCTGGCGTAGTCGCTAGGGTTTCTAAGCAAATGCGGATGGTGGATAGGGGGGTGCGCAATTCGTGTCCGGCGATCGCAATCAAATTGCGCTGACTCCGCTCGATGGCTTCCAGTTTTCGGTTGAGCGCCTCTAGGTCAGTATAAGCTTGGGCTTGCATCAGGGCAATTCCCACCTGGGCAGCGATCGCAACCACCAAAGCAATCTCATCTGTCTGCCAAGGATGCGCCTCGCTGCCGCAATAATGGATTTCTAACATGCCAAGCTGCGCTTCTTGATAGCGGATCGGCACTAATAAACCAGCGCGAATTTGCCAGCGCCCGAACTTAGCTTGTAACTGGGAATCGCTGCGAATGCCTAAGTCTTGGGAAATATCGGCAATTGCGATCGCTTCATCTTTCTCCAATACTTCTTTAAATAGGGAATGTTCTGCTATCGACCAATTTTCACCGCGCATGGAAGTAATTCCCACCGCCAAGGATTCGTATTCAATTGGTAATGTTTGACCAAAGGCATCGCAGCGATAGAGTATGCACCGGCATGAGTTAAAAACTTGTCCTAATTCCTGTACCGTTGATAAGAGTACCTGTTCGGGATTGAGCGACCGACGGATAAATGCAGTCAAGACATTAATTAAGCGTTCTTTGCCCTCTTGGACGGCTATGGCGCGATAAGCTCTTAATAGTTTAAATTGACTCGCTTGCAAGTAGGCGATCAGGCGCTCGGTAAATAGTTGATCTAGTTGGGGCGATCGCCTATTTTTGCTCGGAACTGAGCTTTTGCGCGTTAAACCGTATTGTTTTAGCGTCTGTTTTACCTGCGATTCCAGTTCCGGTTTGTAACCCAAAATCCTCTCTAACAATAACTTGGCTGCTTGAAGGCAAACCTGACGGTCAAAAGTCCAAATACCTCTGAACTGCCTTGCTTGATCTATTAATGCAGGGTTTTCCGGCGAAACATGTTCTCGACAAATTATGCAAGCAGAATATTGCCGATTGATGACAATTAAATGCCACTCTTGTGCTAAACCATCATTAGGGTCAAGGGGAATCGTGATATAAGGATCTTCAGCTGCGCCAAAATCAGATTCCGGCACAGCCAGCACGTAAACTTGATCCGTGCGTTGAGCGATGCGTTGATAGCGACGGAATTCTTGCCGGTAGAATCGCTCGTGTTGAAAATTGGCGCTCGCCAGCGGCGTACCTTTCCCCACCAATACCGCATCTTCTATTGCATGGGAAAGCGCCGTCAGGGAAGCCTTGAAGTAGAGCTGAGGACGCAAGTGAGGCCAGCTCTGGCGTAACTCCTGCAACAGAGAATATGAGTTATTCATTACACAATCAACTCTGGGAAAACTTCCGTAGCCAGGAGCAGTATGGAAGAGGAAGCGGGAATGGGGAGAAATCCGATCGACCGAGGAGATTCTATCAAGGAATAGATTTTTTTGTCTCCAAAACTAAATTTGCTTGCTCTACGACCAAGAAAAAAACTATGGTAGCTACTGTCAGTTCTCGTTGCTAGAAACCAATTGAGCCAAGGTGGCGTCGGTTAAATTAGCCGTACTCAGATCGACCCGATCTAAGTTGACTTCGCTGAGGTTGGCACCAGACAAATTCGTTCTGGCTAAAATTGCTCTCGCCAAGTTGACGCGATATAAGTCTGTATTGCTGAGGTTAGCACCCGTTAAGTTTGCCCTGCTCAGGTCGGCTCCTGCTAGGTTGGCGTTGCTCAAGTCGGCATAGCTCAGGTCAACTCCTGTCATATCCGCACCGCTGAGGTCGGCATCCCGCAGATCTACTAAGCGCAGCTCTGCTCTGACTAGCACAGCTTTGTGTAAGTCTGCTTGGCTCAGTTTCGCCTGAATTAAATTGGCTCCGCTCAAGTTGGCTCGAATCAAGCGCGCGCCACTCAAATCGGCTCGCCAGAGAGTCGTTCCCTTCAAACTTGCTTCGCTCAAATTGCTGTAACGCAGATTTGCCGCCGATAGATTGGCTCCAGCGAGATCAGCTTGCCCAAGCTTGATGCCAGCAAGACGAACTTCGCTTAAGTCAGATCCCCGTAGGTTTGCCTGACGAAATACTCGCTCTCCGGCTGCATAGCTCTTTAGCAGCTGCTCTGGATTCATATATGTTGGTTCTGAAACTTCTGTGGGGCTTCTAGAAGTAAGCATGTCTTGCGATCGCTTGATATTGCCTGTTTCTTTATATTTGTTTAAGCATTTATTCATTTGCTTGATCCACCCCAAGCCCTTTGCTCTGGTCGCATCAAACTGGATTTCTCGTCGATTAACACTCTGTCTGCACTCCCGATTCCATTACCTTCCGTTAATAAACGTAACACATGATTAATATTCTTTTAATTTATTTAAAATTATGCTACTATGCCGCGCTTATGTAAGCGATAAGAATTGCTTAACAATAGGTTACAAGTAAACTACGTAACAATACCATCAGTACAGTAGCTGGGGCAAGTTAGCTTCAGATAAATATTCCAGCCGCCAACAGCGTGGTATCAATTTTGTCTTTGGCCTCGCCAGCAGCAATTATGAAAAAATGCTTTACAAAAATTTACATATTTTGTTACATTTCTTGTAAGCAACCGGAGAAGGCTGAGGAAATTGACTATGCAGGCACAGTTCATTCGCTTTTTGCAAGAAGATATGGGGATTGGGGCGGCTGAGATTGCGATCGCGTAGCGTGCCGGAGGCATATCGCCCAGCGCCTGCTGGACAAACTGATGCCGCAACAGTCTGTGCAGGACTCAAATCTACTGGCGACAATACTTTGGCAGTATGGCTTGGTGAATCTCAAACAATTAGACCGGATGTTTGATTGGTTAGAGACAGCTTGAGTGAAAGTAAATCTGTCCTGAGAAATATTGCAGCACATTAAGAGTTATGTATTTTTAGCCAGACTGAGCAGTAAGATTGAAAACATCCTGGAGAATATTAAAAAAATATTAAATATCTTGCGTCAGCACGAAGGTGAGGACGTAAAGGTCAAATAGAGAGGTCGCCTTGTATGCAGTTACTGCCGAAACCTCAGAGGGATAGCCAATTGTTGAAGCTATCTGAGTCTGCACAACTAACCGAACGCTCGCAGTTGCAAATTGTGGAGAATTCAGAGGCGGTTGAATGTGCGAAAAGCGATCGCGTGGTGATTTTTATTGATGGTGCCAACTTATTTTATGCAGCAGCGCACCTCAACATAGACATCGACTATGCAAAACTGCTGTACTATTTAACCAAAGGTCGTCGGTTGGTGCGGGCTTATTTCTACACAGGCGTAGATCGCAACAACGACAAACAACAAGGCTTTCTGATGTGGATGCGGCACAACGGTTATCGCGTCATCACCAAAGATGTAATTCAGCTACCAGACGGATCCAAAAAAGCAAATTTAGATGTAGAAATTGCCGTCGATATGATGAAATTAGCCAGCTATTGCGAGCGGGTGGTGCTGGTGAGCGGAGATGGAGATCTCGCTTACGTTGTTAACGCGCTCAGCTACCAGGGAGTGCAAGTCGAAGTTCTCAGCTTGTATTCCATGACCAGCGACAGTTTAATCAAAGTTGCTGACTGCTATACCGACCTGGGAAGCATTAAACAGCACATTCAAAAAGGTTAGTCTTATCTAAAAATGGTGAACGCATCCTACAACCAGTGTTTTGGATAACGCCTTTCTGGGATCAGATTGTTGAATGCGATCGTGCAAAATAAGATAATAATCGAACCAGCCAGCACGGGTGTGAAAAGAAAATCCCATTTAGCATGACTCATCACCCCCACTAATGCCACAGCGCCACCAGGAGGATGTAAAGTTCTTGTGAGTTGCATCGCTTTAATCGCAGTGGCGACAGCTAAAGCCATCACCCAAGGTTGCGAACCAAATAAATCTAGCAAAATCAAACCGACAATAGCACCGATAAGATTGCCGCCCAGCACATTGCGAGGCTGTGCTAAAGGACTTTCTGGAACGGCAAAAAGCAATACAGCAGTTGCACCAAAAGGCCCCGCAATTAAAGGATAATTGGTTTTGATAGAAAGGTA
>DNGG01000237.1:3726-7451 GCA_003486675.1 Cyanobacteria bacterium UBA11372 | reverse complement strand
CGGAAATTGAGACGCCCCCAAATCGCTCAGCGGTTGAAAAATTGGCTGAGTTAATTGTAGATTTTAGATTTAAGATTGCAGATTGGGTTAATCTACAATCAATTGCAGATGTGAGATTTAGGGTTGCAGATTGAGTTAATCTTAAATCTGAAATCTGCAATCTTAAATCTACAATCTTAAATTACACTATGGGTTTTGCAGCGCTGGTTCGACCGGCTACGCCTTCTGATGTGCCGGTATTATTTGATTTAATTGTGGCTCTGGCAGAGTATGAAAAACTCTCCCATGCCGTCACTGGTAGTCCAGCATCCCTGGAAGAACACCTGTTTGGTAAGCGGACTTATGCTGAGGCTATCTTGGCTGAGTTGGAAGGGCAAGCTGTTGGGTTTGCCCTATTTTTTCATAACTATTCCACTTTCTTGACTAAACCGGGAATATATTTAGAAGATATATTTGTGCTGCCACAATACCGAGGTCAAGGGATTGGTAAAGCACTTCTTAGTTATATTGCGAAGCTGGCAGTTGAGCGCGGGTGCGGGCGACTGGAGTGGAGCGTTTTGGATTGGAACTCTCCGGCGATCGCTTTTTATCAACGCATGGGAGCTTCGATCTTGGAAGAGTGGCGCATTTGTCGCGTTACTGGTGCTTCACTCACCGAATTGGCTCAAAAAGCGGATACTCAGTTCTGAGCAACTGGGATGGAATTGTAGCATTCACTATCTATCGTCCGACTGATTTTTAATTGTCCGATTCCCCATGCCCAATACCCAAAACATGCGCCATATCTTGCTCCCCTAACCCCTTGTGATTTGCATCACAAAAAATTCCAGTGCTGTCTCACAGCTAGAACTTGAATAATATATTTTCTTATGGTTAGATGGCTCCGCGTCAGGCGACCCTGACACTGCTTTATTCTTTAACACCGCTTTGGTTAGAAATTCTTTACTATTTGTAAAAATTGGATTTTGTCTTTAGCTGAAGTGAACATCCTGGAAGTATTAGGAAGGCAACTGTGATAGCAAGTCCCCATTTTGGTACGGGTGTTGATTCGTTAGGTGCTGTAACCTCCTTGAGTAGCTGGTCTGATGCCGATAAAGGTGGCTTATCAGAACAGCCCTTAATCTTAGTGGTTGACGATCATCCTACCAGTCGCATGACGGCGGCGACGCTACTGGCAGTAGAGGGGTATCAAGTACTAGAAGCAGAAAGCGGGCCTCATGCGCTGTCTATGGTAGCCGAAACCAAGCCGGATTTGCTGCTGCTGGATGTGATGATGCCAGGAATGGATGGGTTTGAAGTGTGTCGGCGTCTGAAGCAGGACGAACAGACGCGCCTGATCCCGATAGTGTTTGTGACTGCACTTAACGATAGGCGATCGCGCATTCGCGGCATCGAAGCTGGAGGAGATGATTTCCTCACCAAACCGTTTGACCGCCTGGAACTGACGGCGCGCGTCAAGTCCCTGGTACGTCAGAAGCGCCTCAACGAAGATTTAGATCACGCCGAACAAGTATTATTTTCCATTGCCCGTTCCATCGAAAGCCGCGATCCCAACACCGGGGATCATTGCGAACGACTGGTGGCGATGGGTAAAGCCTTCGGTGAATTTCTCAATCTGTCCCGCATAGAAATCAGAGACTTAATGTGGGGAGGATATTTGCACGATATCGGCAAGGTGGGCATTCCCGACGGCATTTTGCTCAAAAAAGGCCAATTCACACCCGAAGAGTTCGAGGTGATGAAGCAGCACGTACTGATTGGCGAGCAAATTTGTCAGCCTTTGCGAACCATGCGGGGTGTTCTACCGATTATCCGCCACCATCACGAGCGCTGGGATGGTACGGGATACCCAGATCGCCTCGCCGGGGATGAAATTCCCTTTTTGGCGCAGGTATTTCAAATCATCGATATCTACGACGCCCTGACGAGCGAACGCCCTTATAAAGCAGCTTTCACCCCCGAAAAAGCCTTAGAAATTATTGCCGAGGAAACTGCTAAAGGTTGGCGCAATCCCCAACTGGTGGAGCAATTTACCGAGTTTATTTGTACCGTCGTCCTGAAAGCAAAGGTGAAGCACGAGAAGGCTAAAGCGAGCAGTTTAGGGGAAAAAACCGCGAGTTTGGCTTCTTGAGCGGACAATTGGGGGAAATTGGTTGGCAACCGAGGTCAGCGGATCGTGAGAGCTTTTTTGGGCTACCGATAAAATTTTTCCCTTCCCACTCCCTCTCCTAGTAGAATCGCTTTTGAGTACTCCTCAGTTTTCAATTCTCAGTTTATGGTAGCGGTAGCAATTCTAGCGGCGGGACGCGGAACTCGGATGAAATCCACTTTGCCCAAAGTGTTGCATTCTTTGGGCGGGCGAAGTCTCGTGGAACGAGTACTCGATAGCTGTCAATGTGTTGCGCCCAAGCGGTGGTTTGCGATCGTAGGCTATCAGGGGGAACAAGTAAAAGCCGCTTTGCAGTCGCACCCGGATGTGGAATTTGTCGAACAGCAGCAGCAGTTGGGAACAGGACATGCGATTGTGCAGTTATTGCCTTATCTACAAGGCTTCGATGGGGATTTGCTGGTTTTAAATGGGGATCTTCCCCTGCTGCGCCCGGAAACCCTCAAGCAACTGATAGACGCTCATCAATCCCACCAAAACGCGGCTACGATCCTGACGGCGAATATGCCCAATCCTGCCGGGTACGGGCGGGTATTTTGCCAAGGCAACAATATCCTCAAACAAATTGTAGAAGACCGGGACTGCTCGGCAGCTCAAAAACAAAATCACCGCGTCAATGCTGGTGTCTACTGCTTCCGGTGGGCAGATCTGGAAAAAGTTTTACCTCAACTTGAGGCTAATAACGATCAGAAAGAATATTACCTAACCGATGCGGTAAATTATCTTGAGCCAGTGATGGTGATGGATGTGGAGGACTACGAGGAAGTCCTGGGGATCAACGATCGCAAACAACTGGCAACTGCTTACAATATCTTGCAAGCGCGGGTCAAAGATAAGTGGATGGCTGCGGGCGTGACGCTGATCGATCCAGACAGCATCACCATCGACGATACGGTAGAGTTGCAACCAGATACGATTATCGAACCTCAAACCCATTTGCGCGGGAATACAACGATCGCTTCCGGTTGTCGCATCGGCCCCGGTAGTTTAATTGAAAATAGCCAAATTGGCGAGAATACGACGCTGCTGTATTCGGTAGCGATCAATAGCGTTGTTGCAGGTGGAACTCGCATCGGACCATATACCCATTTACGCGGTCAAGTCCAGGTGGGACAATCTTGCCGCATCGGGAATTTTGTCGAACTAAAAAATACTACCTTGGGCGATCGCACTAACGTTGCCCACTTATCTTATTTGGGAGACGCCACCTTGGGTTCTAAGGTAAATATCGGTGCCGGTACGATTACGGCGAACTACGACGGCGTATCCAAGCATCCTACCTCGATTGGCGATCGCACTAAAACAGGTTCCAACAGCGTTTTGGTGGCGCCAGTAACTCTGGGAACCGATGTCACCGTTGCCGCCGGATCTGTTGTCACGGAAGATGTACCCGATGATTGTCTGGTTATTGCTCGCCCACGTCAGGTTGTTAAACCAGGTTGGCGGTTGAACAACAGTCAGTAGCTTCAGCTGGAGCGGGGAAATTGGTAGCCCCTACTCCTCTGCCCCTCTGCCCCCCTGCTCCTCTGCTTCTGCCTGGGGCATACCAGTCCAAGGT
>DNGG01000237.1:0-3445 GCA_003486675.1 Cyanobacteria bacterium UBA11372 | reverse complement strand
ATACCAGTCCAAGGTTTGGTAGCCTCGTCTTCTTCATCTTGCCTATCTGACCAAGGTGTGGTAAAGTCGTCGATGTTTTCCGGCTCGGAATTATCGAGCATTTCATCTGCCTGAGTCACGCTCTCGGGGGAAAAATTAGCTAACTTTAATAGCGCCTGCCTTGCTTCTTTTGCAGTTTTATAACGCTGGCGGAAGTCGTAGCGCACCATTTTGCTAATAACTGCTGCTAGTTCTTCGCTCACTTGTGCCTTGGATGTCCACAGTAATTCTCCCGTTTCTGGGTCTTGGATTAACTGGTGCGGGGGTAGTCCGGTTAAAGCTTGAATCCCAGTCATGCCAACGGCGTAAATATCGCTATTTAATTGCGGACGCCCAGCACATTGTTCGTTGGGGGCATAACCTTGGGTGCCAATTCCGACTGTAAAGCGGCTTTTTGCTTCGCTTTCTAGCAATTGGGTGTTAATTTCTTTCACTGCACCAAAGTCAATTAAGACTAATTTACCGTCTTTTTCCCGCCTGATAATATTGCTGGGTTTAATATCTCGATGGATGACGCCTTGGGCGTGGACAAATTCCAATATCTGCAAGATTTCTTGCAACATATGGATGACTATAGATTCGGGGAGTTGTCTGCCAATGAGCAGTTCTTCATCGAGTGGATGTCCGTCGATGCATTCCTGAACCAGATAAAATTGTTCGTTTTCTTCAAAATAAGCCAGCAGCTGGGGAATTTGAGCATGTTGACCCACTTTTTCCAGGACTTCGGCTTCGGTGGCGAATAACCTTCTGGCGAGTTTCATGTGCTTGGCGTCTTTAAAAACGGGTTTGAGTTGCTTGACGACGCATCTCGGTTTTCCGGGGCGTTGGATGTCACAAGCAATATAGGTTTCGCCAAAACCTCCTTGTCCCAAAACTCTGACAATTTCGTAGCGAGAACCGATAATTTTGTTGTTTGTTGCCGGTATTGAATTGATCTGTGCGGGTGTTGAATTGAGCGGTGCAGATTCGGATTTAATTGTTAACGGTGCTGATGAGTGAACTGGTACCGGGTTTAAGTCATCGAGGGTATCGAGAATATCTCGTACTTCAGGTAAGGTGGCATTGCTGTCTACGAGTTTGCGGAGATCGCGTTTTTTCTGTTGGGAGATGGCGACTCCCGTTGTCAGGTAGGAAACACCCGACAGGGCGATCGCAAACACCGGCACGGCAACAGGTAAAATTAAGCCACCATAAACAAAGGCAATATAGCCGATGGCGCTCCAAACGACGACAATCGCCACAGTCCAGCCAAACCGGGTTAAAGAGCGCTTGCGCTTGCTTAACCACCAGGAAGCACCAACGCTCAATAGCAAGACAAATAAACCTTTGAGGGGGGTGTGAGAAATAATTTCTCTCAGGGTTTTGCCTTGTAGTAAAGTTGCGATCGCGTTGGCGTGAATTTCTACTCCCGACAAGGCATCGGGATACAGCCAACTTTGGGAAAACGGTGCTTTGTGAAAATCCTTCAACTCGTCAGCCGTTGGTCCAATTAGCACGATTTTGTCTTTGAAATACCTTCCCTGTTGCAGATAGCCATTCCAGTTGATTGGGTCGAGTACGTACCAGAAAGGTATTTGTTTAAACGTGCCAGATGGCCCCCAAAAGTGAATGCGATCGCCTTTTGGTCTGGCATAATTTAATCTTGATGCGGTTAGGGCTGCTTCGGCAAACGAGCGCGTTTCCACCGACAATGCTGTAACCTCATCCAATAATTTTTTCTTGTAGGTTTGCTCTAACAGCTTGCGGTATTGGCTGCCCAATCTGTGAATTCTGCCATCTGGCTCCAGGGGGAAATTAATCGAGCCAACCGAAAAGGGTTGGGTCAAAAATTGGTCCAGGGGTTGGGTTAGCTGGTTAACCGTCCCCTGGTTCGACTGGATATCTTCGTAAATTGCGCCTAAAGTCACTCTACCCGCATAGCGCTGCAAGGTTTGGCGCAACAGTTGGTCATCTGCCTCTCCGTACTTGCTGGGTCGATCGAATACCAAATCTACCGCAACAGAACGGGCACCAGCAGCCAAGATTTTATCGATTGCCAGTGCATAGGCGGCGCGTTTCCAAGGCCAAGTTTGCAGCGGTTCCAGGTAGCCATACTGCTGGGGCGCACTCAGATAGATATCTGCTTGCTTTAAAGACTCGTTATCAATCGCCAAGATGACGATATTTTCTGGTGCTTCTACCGAGCCGCGCAGTTCAAAAAATAACATTTGCGCCTGGTATTCCATCAGCCGGACTAAATTTGTGTTGGCTGCGGTGGCGATCGCTGCTCCCAAGGCACAAGCTCCCGTCAGTATATGACCTAAGCGCGCCAGACGGGAGTATTGGCGCGTTGTCGCAGCGATCGGGTTTGCTGCCGCAGAACTCTTGGCAGAGGTATCGGAGCCGGATAATGTGAGGGTACGTTCATCTGCCATATCAAGAATTCCAATTGATTGGTGTAACAGTAATGATTGAGTCGCACTTCAGTTTAGAAAAAATTTTTCATCACACCTTCACCTGAAAGTGGAGGAGCAACACCTGGTTGGGGAGTTGATGGCGATCGCACCGATGCTAGCATCAACAGCGATGAGCGAATCTCGCAAAAAGCTACTCTCACCAGTATGCTATCTGCAATCTGGTAGCGGTATCCGGTATCCATATTAACCTAGACTGCCAGCGTACTCGAACGTCTACCTGGGGGCAAACGGTTCTTTTTCCTGTGAAAACCAGCAAATAGTATTCCCAAACTGTTACATCCAGGACTGACGCTGTTCAAAAGCCAGAAACCGGGTTTCTTCGCCGATCTCTGGTTGCCATACCCACGATTTTTAAGAGAAACCAAGTTTGTTTGCCTCAGTCCTGACAGCCTCCAGCAGCCAGCAAAACGCCAAAAAATCCTTTCGGCCTTTTTTTTGCATAATTGTTTTTTATAGGTAGGGATACTTCCGATCTTGCAGCACCCAATGCACCATAAGCTGTTTCAACGCTTACCCTCAAACCGATCGGTAGGATCGTAGAACCAATTATCCACCAAGCGAATAACCCAACAACCAGTGTTAAAGCGATTCTGCTTTCGCCTTCTGCACTTGATATGATATATTCCCTTGCTAGTTGTAATGGCAATATAACGCGCCCAGCGCGTTATCCGCAGCCGGTTTTGCTGTTGTTGCTATCGTCTTCCAGGAGCCTCAGTCAGTGAAAACCACGAAATTATAAGTCAGTACTTACGCTCATATTCCGGGTTTCTATGAAAAATCCTCGCTTTGTCACCAGAGATCTACGCAGCAACCCAGTTTCTAGGTCCCCCAAGCATAAGTCCTGTAAGTCTGTTAAGCACAGTGTTCTATGTTTTACCCGTTTAAGGTAGAGTTTTAGATAGATGAGTGGTCTTGCACCTGCTCAATCAAGGGCTAGCAGCCTTTAAAAC
>DNGG01000235.1:5346-10198 GCA_003486675.1 Cyanobacteria bacterium UBA11372 | reverse complement strand
GACAACGTTAATTTAATGGCGGGGAACCTGACAGGACAGGTGCGAAATATTGCCGAAGTGGCGAGTGCGATCGCTAACGGCGACCTTTCCAAGAAAATTACCGTAGACGTAAAAGGCGAAATTCTGGAACTGAAGAACACTATTAATACAATGGTGGATCAATTATCGTCTTTTGCGTCGGAAGTTACCAGAGTCGCGCGCGAAGTGGGAACCGAAGGCAAATTAGGCGTACAAGCAGAAGTGAAAGGCGTTGCCGGAACTTGGAAAGATTTAACCGATAACGTTAATTTAATGGCGGGGAATCTGACAGGACAGGTGCGGAATATTGCCGAAGTTGCTACTGCTATTGCTAACGGCGATTTATCTAAGAAAATTACGGTTCAAGTTAAAGGAGAAATCCTGGAACTGAAGAACACCATCAATATTATGGTGGATCAGCTATCTTCTTTCGCTTCGGAAGTTACTAGAGTCGCCCGCGAAGTTGGTTCTGAAGGCAAACTCGGCGTGCAAGCAGATGTGCGAGGCGTGGCGGGAACTTGGAAAGATTTAACCGATAGCGTTAACTTCATGGCGGGAAGTTTAACCGATCAAGTACGCAATATTGCCGCCGTTACGACAGCAGTTGCGAATGGAGATTTGTCTAAAAAAATATCTGTAGACGTAAAAGGGGAAATACTGGAACTGAAGAACACCGTTAATACAATGGTCGATCAACTTAATTCTTTTGCGTCTGAAGTTACTAGAGTCGCCCGCGAAGTTGGTTCTGAAGGCAAACTCGGCGTCCAAGCAGTCGTCCCCGGAGTTGCGGGAACTTGGAAAGATTTAACCGATAGCGTTAACTTTATGGCAGGAAGTTTAACTGCCCAAGTGCGGAATATTGCCGAAGTTACTACCGCCGTTGCTAATGGAGATTTGTCGAAGAAAATAACAGTAGATGTCAAAGGGGAAATTTTGGAACTGAAGAACACCATTAACACAATGGTGGATCAACTGAATTCTTTTGCATCAGAAGTTACCAGGGTTGCCCGCGAAGTGGGAACAGAAGGCAAACTCGGCGTTCAAGCATATGTTAAAGGCGTGGGCGGAACTTGGAAAGATTTAACCGACAACGTGAATTTAATGGCAGGGAACCTGACAGGACAGGTGCGAAACATTGCCGAAGTGGCGAGTGCGATCGCTACGGGAAATCTTTCTAAGAAAATTACCGTAGACGTCAAAGGCGAAATCTTAGATTTGAAGAACACCATTAATACAATGGTCGATCAATTATCCTCTTTCGCATCTGAAGTTACTAGAGTCGCCCGCGAGGTAGGAACCGAAGGCAAATTAGGCGGACAAGCACACGTCGTCGGCGTTGCTGGAACTTGGAAAGATTTAACCGATAACGTCAACTCAATGGCAAGCAACCTTACCGCCCAAGTACGCGGTATTGCCAGAGTTGTTACCGCAGTGGCGAATGGAGATTTAAAGCGGAAGTTAATGTTAGAAGCTAAGGGAGAAATTGCCACCTTAGCCGATACAATTAATGAAATGATCGAAACACTGGCAACCTTTGCGGATCAGGTAACAACCGTCGCGCGGGAAGTAGGAATAGAAGGCAAATTAGGCGGACAAGCAAGCGTTCCCGGCGCGGCGGGAACTTGGCGAGATTTAACCGATAACGTCAATGAATTGGCGGCGAATTTAACTACCCAGGTGCGCGCGATCGCCGAAGTCGCCACAGCAGTAACCAAAGGCGATTTAACCCGATCTATTGCCGTAGAAGCGCAGGGCGAAGTGGCGATTTTGAAAGATAATATCAACCAAATGATCGCCAATTTACGGGAAACCACCCAGAAGAATACCGAGCAAGATTGGTTAAAAACAAACTTGGCGAAATTTACCCGCATGTTGCAAGGGCAGCGGGATTTAGAAACCGTTTCCAAGTTAATTTTATCCGAACTAACGCCCTTGGTTTCTGCCCAACACGGACTGTTTTACATGATGGAAAATGGGGACAATCATTCTCCGTTCTTAAAACTACTCAGCACCTATGCCTATCGGGAACGTAAAAATTTATCAAACCGCTTCTATTTAGGCGAAGGATTGGTGGGGCAGTGCGCCTTAGAAAAAGAACGGATTCTGCTAACTGAAGTTCCCCACGACTATATCAAAATTAGTTCGGGATTGGGAGAAGCAACGCCGTTAAACGTAGTTGTTTTGCCCGTATTATTTGAAGGGCAAGTGACGGCGATTATCGAACTGGCATCTTTCCAACGGTTTAGCGAAATTCACTTAACCTTCTTAGATCAGCTAACCGAAAGCATCGCCATCGTCCTCAATACAATTGCTGCCAGCATGAGGACGGAAGAACTGCTCAAACAATCCCAATCTTTGGCAGAAGAATTGCAAAGTCAGCAAAAAGAACTAACCGATACCAACAAGCGACTAGAACAACAAGCAAAATCGCTGAAAGCAAGCGAAGAACTGCTGAAGAATCAGCAAGAACAATTGCAGCAAACCAACGAAGAATTGCAAGAAAAAGCCAAACTCCTGGAAGATCAAAACCGGGAAGTAGAGCGGAAAAACAGCGAGATCGAACAAGCGCGAGTTTCTTTGGAGGAAAAAGCAGAGCAATTATCTTTAACCTCTAAATACAAGTCCGAATTTTTGGCGAACATGTCCCACGAACTGCGGACGCCGCTGAATAGTTTGCTGATTCTGGCGAAACTGCTATCTGACAACAGCGAAGGCAATTTGACGCCGAAGCAGGTAGAATACTCCCACACAATTTATCATGCCGGAACCGATTTGCTAGCGCTGATTAACGATATTCTAGATTTGGCAAAGATTGAGTCTGGCACGATGGCGGTAGAAATTGACCAGACTTTATTTTCAGATCTCAAAAGTCACATCGAACGCACGTTTCAACAAGTCGCCCAAAACAAAAAGCTCGACTTTATGGTCGCGTTTGATGACCGACTGCCTGCGGCAATTTATACCGACTCAAAGCGACTGCAACAAGTGCTGAAAAACTTGCTCGCCAATGCGTTTAAATTTACAGAACAAGGTGCTGTCAAGTTAGAAGTTGCTACCGTAACCAACGGTTGGAGTTCGGAACGAGAAACCCTCAACCGTGCCGATAAAGCGATCGCTTTTGCGGTTAAAGATACGGGGATTGGCATTCCTTTAGAAAAACAGCAGATCATTTTTGAAGCATTCCAGCAAGCAGATGGTACGACTTCGCGCAAATATGGCGGTACGGGTTTGGGTTTATCTATTAGTCGCGAAATTGCCCAACTTTTGGGCGGGGAAATTCGCCTAGAATCCCAACCTGGTAAAGGTAGTACGTTTACTTTATACCTGCCGCAGACTTATTTGCCAAAAAGGGGAGTAGATGAGCAGGTGAGCAGAGGAGCAGGTGAGAAGGTGAGTAAAATTGTCGGGGCGGGTTTGACTGATAACCTTTCAACTAAAACAGATAATTTAACTAAATCCGCCCCGGTTGAGAATTACGGTGTGGGTTTGACCAATCAATCTGTGGCATCAGGAAATATCTCGTTAAATCCGCCCGAATTAGAGGACGATCGCGAAACAATACAAATGGGCGATCGCACTCTGTTAATCGTCGAAGATGACCTCAACTTTGCCCGCATTTTATTAGATCTGGCGCGCCAACAAGGGTTTAAAGGTTTGGTAGCATCGCGGGGCGATCGCGGGTTGGTAATGGCGCGAGAATTGAAACCAACGGCGATTATGTTGGATATTAATTTACCCGTGATGGATGGTTGGACAATTCTCGATCGTCTCAAACGCGATCCCGCTACCCGTCACATTCCCATCCACATGATGTCAGTAGAAGAAGGACAGCAGCGATCTTTGCAATTGGGTGCGATCGCATATTTACAAAAACCCGTCACCCACGACACTCTTACCCGCGCCTTAAGCGATATTAAAGGATTTATCGACCGTCCAGTAAAATCTCTACTAATAGTAGAAGACGATGAAATCCAACGCCGCAGCATCGTGGAATTAATCGGCAATACCGATGTCGCAAGTACCGCAGTTGGTACGGGATCTGAAGCACTTGCTGCACTAAAGCAAAATCGCTTTGATTGTCTGGTGCTGGACTTGGGATTACCGGATATGAGCGGTATAGCGCTGATCGAGCAAATTAAGCAAGATCCAAATCTGCGCTACTTACCGATTATCGTCTACACCGGCAAAGAATTATCGCCCCAAGAAGAAACCGAATTGCGTCGCATTAGCGATTCAATTATCGTCAAAGATGTGCGAAGTCCCGAACGCCTTTTAGACGAAACTGCCTTATTTTTGCATCGCGTCCAAGCGAATTTACCCGCACCCAAACGTCAGATATTGGAACAACTCCAGCAAAATGACCCAATTTTAGCTGGGAAAAAAGTTCTGATCGTCGATGACGATTTGCGGAACATTTTCGCTCTCACCAGTCTGCTAGAAAGTCAGCGAATGCAGATTTCATTTGCTGAAAACGGCAGAGATGGTATTACCGCGTTGCAAAACGATCCGGATATCGATCTCGTCTTAATGGATGTAATGATGCCGGAAATGGATGGTTACGAGGCGATGCGTACCATCCGCCAAATCGAGCAATTTCGCTCGCTGCCGATTATTGCTTTAACTGCTAAAGCAATGAAAGGCGATCGCGAAAAATGTATCGAAGCTGGCGCATCCGATTACATTACCAAACCCGTTGACACAGAGCAATTGCTCTCCCTGTTGCGAGTTTGGTTATATCGATAGGGGAGGAAGAAGACGCGGGGATGGGGGGATGCAACAGACGCGGGGAGTTTTTCAACAACCTTATATAATCCCCAATCCCCAAATCTGCAAT
>DNGG01000235.1:2801-5077 GCA_003486675.1 Cyanobacteria bacterium UBA11372 | reverse complement strand
ATCTGCAATCTCTTTTCTCAAATCTTAAATTCCCTATGCCCTTACTCGAAGAAATTGAAATTGAACTATTACTAGAAGGAATCTATCGCTATTATGGCTTTGATTTTCGTAACTACGCTATGGCTTCGCTCAAACGCCGCATTTGGAATATAATTCGATCTGAAAAGCTCAACAGTGTTTCTGGACTTTTGGAAAAAGTTCTGCATCAACCAGACTGTATGGAGCGCTTGCTGCTGGGACTTTCAGTCAACGTGACTTCGATGTTCCGCGATCCTAGCTTTTATATGAGCTTTAGAAAAACGGTAATTCCTTTATTACGAACTTACCCTTTTATTCGGATTTGGCACGCGGGATGCTCTACAGGTGAAGAAGTTTATTCCCTCGCGATTTTACTTTACGAAGAAAACCTCTATCACCGCTGCCGCATCTACGGTACCGATATCAACGAAGCCGCGTTACGCAAAGCCAAAACTGGAATTTATCCTTTACATTCAATCCGCGATTATTCCCAAAACTACTTTGATTCCGGTGGTCAACAATCCCTATCCGATTATTATATGGCTGCTTACGATAATGCCATTATTCGCTCATTTTTGAAAGAAAATATCATTTTTTCAGCCCACAACCTGGTTACGGATGCTTCTTTTAATGAATTTAACGTTATTTTGTGCCGCAACGTTTTAATTTATTTTAATCAAGAGTTGCAAGAGCGAGTCCACAAGCTGCTGTACGATAGTTTGAGGATTTTTGGCATTTTAGGCTTGGGACGACAGGAAACCCTGAAGATGAGTCCCCAGGAATATTGTTACGAGGAATTGGATACTCAAGAGAAAATTTATCGTAAAATTGCTTAAGAGAGAATTTTAGCTTAAAGATAAAAATTTTTTTGAAGGTTAAATCGACATGAACTCTGACATAAAAGCCAACATCCTTTTGGTAGATGACCGTCCGGAAAATCTAATTGCTCTAGAGGCCATTTTAAACAAACTGGGGCAAAACTTGGTGAAAGCGCATTCCGGCGAAGAAGCGTTAAGGTGCTTATTGCAGCAAGATTTTGCCGTCATATTGCTCGACGTGCAGATGCCCGGAATTGATGGGTTTGAGACGGCGACATTGATTCGACAACGGGAGCGATCGCGTCACACTCCGATTATTTTTCTCACTGCGTTCAGTACTGGCAATACCTTCGTGTCTAAAGGTTACGAACTCGGCGCGGTAGACTACATGCTCAAACCGTTCGATCCAACTATTTTAACATCAAAGGTAGCGGTTTTTGTAGATTTATTCAAAAAAACAATGGAGGTGAAAAGACAAGCCGCCCAACTAGCAGCAATGAACGCAGAATTGAGACAAAGCGAAGAAAGATTTCGCTTGGTGTCGGTTTGCTCTCCGTTGGGAATTTTCCTCACGGATATTGAGGGAAGATGTACTTACAGTAACCCAAGCTGCGAGGCAATTTGCGGGTTTAAAATTGAAGAGCAAGATGGAGAGGGGTGGGCGAAATTTATCTATAGCGAGGAGAGCGATCGCGTGCTAAATGCTTGGAAAAGTTGCACGCGCCAAGGAAAAGAATATTCAGATGAATTTCGGATTAAAAGAAGCGATGGCACCCTGCGGTGGGTGCGCGTGCGTACCTCGCCCATGCTGTCAGAAAAGAAGCAATTAATCGGGCATGTCGGCACAATTGAAGATATCAGCGATCGCAAACAAGCAGAAGCAAACCGCGAGCAACTCATCCGCGAACAAGCTGCCAGACAACAGGCAGAAGAAGCTAACCGGATGAAAGATGAATTTCTGGCAATTGTTTCCCACGAACTCCGCACCCCCCTGAACTCGATTTTGGGTTGGTCGCAACTGTTGCAGGAGAAAAATTTTAATGAACAAACCACCACAAAAGCATTACAAACAATTGAGCGCAACGCCAGAGCGCAAGCGCAATTAATTGAAGATATTCTAGATGTTTCCAAGATCGTGCAAGGCAAACTGCGGATATCGATCGATCGAGTTTACCTGATTCAGTTAATTGAATTGGTAATAGAATCATTACGCCCCCAAGCTGAAGCGAAAGCAATTCAAATAGAAACCGAACTCGATCCTGACGCACAAATTGTTACTGGCGATCCAGAACGCATCCGGCAAATAATTTGGAACCTGCTTTCCAATGCGATCAAATTTACCGATTTTGAAGGAAAAGTTCAAATTAAACTCTCATTGGCTGATGGCGTTCCCAGGCAGAGCCAGGGAACGAGGGTAAGGCAGAGCCAGGGCGTTCCCAG
>DNGG01000235.1:0-2535 GCA_003486675.1 Cyanobacteria bacterium UBA11372 | reverse complement strand
CGTTCCCAGGCAGAGCCAGGGAACGAGGGTAAATCAAAACGATCCGCCAATTACCAATTACCAATTACCCATTACCACCCAAAATCAATCTGAAATCTCAAATCCCAAATCTGCAATTTCTTATGCCCAAATCCAAATCATCGACACCGGAGTTGGCATTTCTCCCGACTTTCTCCCCCACGTGTTTGACTATTTCCGACAAGCAGACAGTACCACCACCCGATGTCATGGCGGATTGGGGTTAGGACTGGCAATCGTCCATCACCTAGTTGAATTGCACAATGGTCAAATTTATGCCCACAGTGAAGGCGAAGGCAAAGGCGCTACCTTCACGGTGAATATCCCTCTAGCAGTTGAGGCGTTAGATGCAGAATTTGCTATAGAAAATAATGGCAACGGATATGCACATTTCCCTTCCCTCGATCGCGTGCAAGTGCTGGTGGTAGAAGATAATACCGACACCCGCGACTTTATCGTCATGGTGCTAGAGCAGTTTGGCGCTCAAGTTACCGCTGCTGCTTGCGTGAGGGAGGCAATGAAGTGTCTCCAAAGTTATAGTCCCCACGTACTGGTGAGCGATATCGGGATGCCAGACCAAGATGGCTATAGTTTAATTCGCCAGGTGCGAGATTTAGAGCAGCAGCGAGGGGAAAACATACCTGCTCTTGCTCTGACTGCTTACGCCGCAGAACAAGACCAAAAGCAAGCACTTGACGCCGGTTTTCAAATGCACCTTGCCAAACCGATTGACCCCGCTGAATTAGTCACAGTTGTAGCAGAACTTGCAGGCATCACCAAAACGATAAATGTAATGTAAAAATACCTTTTTCTCCCCGATTAACTTTGGCGAATTGCAGGAGCCATTGCCAAAGTTTTTGCTGATTTTTGCATTGCTTCAATATCCGATTGCGACCAAAAATGAGTATCCTGGCAGTGATGAGCAATCAGCAAACCCCACAGCCTTTTTTGATTCAAAACTGGCACGGCTAAATTCGATCGCACGCCTAAACTGCGGAGAAAATCTCGGTGACACTCGCTAATTGGTGCTGTTTCAATATCTGGAATTGCCCGTACCCTTCCTGCTTGGTACAGGGCGGCATATTCACTATTAAAACACTCATCCGGCCCTGCCGATCCAAAGATAGAAAACTTGTCGTTACTCAAAGACTCAAAAGTAACCCGCCCCGCCCACTCGCGGTAAAAATAATATAAAACTACCCGATCGACCCCTAGCAAGTCTCTTAAAGAGTTTGTTGTTTTTTCAACTAAATCATCCCGCTCTATACTAGCAACCAAACGCTCAAAAATATTTTGCAATCCTAGCTCAAACATCTCACGTATTAGAACTCCAACTCAATTTTTCATGATGCAATTAACGCAAGTTGCAAGCTTGGTAATTGGTAATTGGTAATTGGTAATTGGTAATTTGATTCACAGGTTTTTGCCGTCTTGACAATTACCCATTACCCATTACCCATTACCAGTACCGCTCGATGTCACTAGCAACTTACGTTATTAAAATAAACTAGCGCCCAAATATCCCTCTGTATAGAGTATTTATGCTTAGAGGGCTGGATGGCTAGACCCTAATTATAGAATCAGCCGAGGAAAATTCTGTAGCGATCGCATCACTCATTCCCAGCTAGATCCCAGAAGTCGGGGATCTGTAGACGTATAAGCTTTCTGCAAAAATCTCTGCCCATAGAAAGATGACTGCTCGCCTGTAAAGGCAAGACAATACAAAACTAATTTAACTCAATCTGTTTCAATGTCAACCTGGTCCAGACTCAGCCCTGCTTGCAGGGTTTTTCCTTGCGTAAGGCAGAGCTTGCTGTAAAATTATCAGGAAAGAAAAAGTGAAAACCGGAGCGAATTATCTTGGTAACAATCGTTGTGAATTTACAGTTTGGGCACCTGCTCACGACGAGTTAGCCGTACAAATTGTATCTCCGGAAAACCGCGTTTTGCCAATGCAAAAAGACGAGCGTGGTTATTTCTCAACGATAGCAGAAAATATTGAACCGGGAACGCTTTATTATTACAAAATAGCCGGAGAAAGGGATTTTCCCGATCCAGCGTCGCACTCGCAGCCAAAAGACGTACACGGCGCTTCAGAAGTAGTCGATCATACTAAAATGAACTGGACTGACGCCGAGTGGTCGGGTATACCTTTAGAAGAAATGATAATGTACGAACTGCACGTGGGCACGTTTACACCTGCTGGCACGTTCCTGGCAATTATACCGCGCTTGAGGGAATTGCGCGAGTTTGGGGTGAACGCAATTGAGATTATGCCCGTGGCGCAATTTCCAGGCGATCGCAACTGGGGTTATGATGGCGTTTATCCCTTTGCGGTGCAAAGTTCCTACGGCGGTAGCGCCGGATTGAAAAAGCTTGTAGACGCCGCACATAAAGAAGGATTATCAATTATTCTCGACGTAGTTTATAACCACTTTGGCCCCGAAGGAAACTACACGAGTCACTTTGGCCCTTATTTTACAGAAATGTACAAAACTCCTTGGGGTAGGGCGATAA
>DNGG01000236.1:17873-20537 GCA_003486675.1 Cyanobacteria bacterium UBA11372 | reverse complement strand
ACAAGGGCTGCAAGCCGCTGTAAGAGCTTTTAACCCTGTTGGAGAGCGATTGATTTTAAAACCTCCTACCTTCTTGGGTAATCAATTCAGAGTCGAATCGTTCATCGTTTTTGCAGCAATAAAAAAGCAAATACCATCGTATCCATTCCCCATCTGACATATCCTCGCTGCCAATTTTGGCTCTGCTTAAATGATTCAAAATACTTAGGCAAATCATGCAAAAATAAATAGATGCAGAACTGTTCGTAGTAAGCGCTGTCTTCGCTTTGAGATAGGCACTAAAGTGGGCGGCTAAAGCGATTATTCAACAGGGCATTAGCAATGGAGAATTTGACCCCAACTTATACCAAATCCGGGTTTAATACCCCCTTTATTTTATAGACCGCGTAGGCGGTCTTTGTTTGTGTAGGCGCGACTACGGTTCGGCTTCGCCTACAGTCGTTAGCCATAAAAGGGGTAATCGAAGCGGATTTAGTATTAGACCCCGAATTAGCGATCGATCTGTTGTATGGAGGCATCTATTTTCGGCTGTTGGTGGGGCACTTACCGCTGGATGAAAAGTTTGCCGAGGAATTACCGCGATTGGCGATCGCAACGCTTCGCCAACGGCAATAAGAACAATTCTGAAGTTAATACAATATTGATAAGATAAGTGCGAAATTAAAGCTACGTCAAACTGAATCAATAGAGGTAGAAATGACGGAAACAAGTAGAAAAATCGCACAGACAGAGGTTTTCCTTTCCACACCCGACGGACAAATGCCAGCTTTTCTGTTTACCCATCCTGAAGGCGATCGCAAACCAGCCGTTCTCTTGCTCATGGAAGCATTTGGTTTAACTTCGCACATTCAAGATGTAGCAACCCGAATTGCCAACGAAGGTTATGTGGTGCTGGCGCCCGATTTATACTACCGCGAGTTGCCCAACAATAAGTTTGGCTACAACGAGTTAGAACAAGCAATGGCGATGATGTGGCGTTTGGATTTTGGGAAACCGATTGAGGAAGATATTCGGGCAGCGTTAATTTTTTTGAAGTCTCGATCGGATGTATATCCCGATCGGATTGGAGTTACTGGATTCTGCTTGGGAGGTGGATTGACCTTTATGACAGCTGTCAAGTTATCGACTGAGATTGCGGCAGCAGCACCCTTTTATGGCATGGTTTTAGATGAGTGGATCGAGGCAGTAAAAGATATTACGATACCCATCTATTTGTTCTTTGGAGGTGTCGATCAGTTGATTGGGCGCGATCGCATTCACCAAATTGAATCCCGATTTCAGGAACTCGGAAAAGAATACAAACTGAAACTTTATCCAGATGCCGATCATGGCTTTTTCTGTAATCAGAGGTCTTCCTATAATCCAGTAGCTGCGGCAGATTCCTGGTTTGAACTCCAGCAATTTTTTCGCCAACACCTACATTCATCCGAGAGCCATCCTTAGCTGAAACCAAAATTGCCAAGCGATACCTATCGAGCTTTGTTGCAACTAGCAGCACTGATTTGTGTAATGGGTAAACGCCTTTTTACACAATAGGAGCTTGGCAATACAATTGAGCTTATTTATCAAGTCGTCGAGCTTTTTGCATGACAGACTCAATATACTCAGCTTTTTCTGCTGTGTATGCTTCGCGATCGCTAGAAAAGCGTTGAGCAAGATCGCACTTTAATTTAGCATAACTAGCCGCTTCATCTGGATGCTGGCAAAGATAGTCTCGAAATAACAAACCCTCCCACAAAACAATGCTCGTACCCAAATCGCTCAATTGGTTGCGGCGTAAAATGGTGATTGCGATCGCAGATGTATTGTCTCTTCTGGCAATGCGACAATACTTCGGCTGACTAAATTTAGAACGTTCACAGGAAGCTTTATGGGATTGACAAACTCCTCACTTTCTACATTAAAACTTGTTGCAGCATTAGGCTGTGGACTGATTGCAGGTGTCTTCTTTGCATTTTCCACCTTCGTGATGCCTGCGCTTGCCAAACTCCAACCTGCTCAAGGTATCGTTGCCATGAAGTCGATCAATATTGCAGCTATCAATCCTTTGTTCATGTTCGCGCTCTTTGGCACAGCAGCCGCTTGTATTGTTTTAGCGATCGCTTCATTATTTAAATGGCGTCAACCAGATACAGTCTTTATTCTCATCAGCAGCCTGCTTTATCTCATTGGTGTAGTTGGAGTAACGATCGCCTTCAATGTACCGTTAAATGATGCGTTGGCGATCGCCAAACCAAACAGCCCTGAAGGTGCGAGATTTTGGGCTAGCTACTTGACCAATTGGACATTTTGGAATCACATTCGGACAGTAGCATCGCTAGCAGCAGCAACATTACTAACGATGGCTCTCTATTAAACAGGACTTACGCATTTAGTTCGTAGTCAGCGCTGTCTTCGCTTTAAGATTGGCACTAAAGTGCCTACTACAAACATAAATGAATATTTTTATGGTTTTTTGAGTTGGTCTGCTGGAAAAATTATTATACCATAAAAAAGCCCCAAATAATTGTACAGCAATCATTTGGGGCTTGATTTATTACGAATTCATCCTCTATTAACAGGACTTAAATATCTGCGCAATGTGGGGTGTAATACCAAATTCGGGTTCTAAACCCCCTTTATTTTATAGCCCGCGTAGGCGGGCTTTGTTAGTGTAGCCGCGAA
>DNGG01000236.1:7861-17573 GCA_003486675.1 Cyanobacteria bacterium UBA11372 | reverse complement strand
TGCGAGTCGTTTGGCATAAAGGGGGTAGTTAACCCGGATTTGGTATAACGTTGCAAAATCGTTACTTACTCGCCGCTTCTACAGGAGTGGTAGATTCTGGGATGGGCTTAGTGGATGAACCAAAGGCAACCCGTAAAAAAGGTGGAGCCAGAAAAGTTGTCAAGATTACCATGATAATAATCGACACCTCCAGCGGCTTATCCAAAATGCCGCTAGCTGAGCCGATCCCAGCAAACACTAGACCCACCTCACCTCGAGGAATCATCCCAACCCCAATCGCCACTCGATTGATTTCGGGTATGCCAAACACTGCCCAACCTGTCACCAGTTTGCCAGCGATCGCCACCCCCACCAAAAAGACAGCAATCAACAGCCCCGCCCGATTCTCCGGTACCGCCGGGTTTAAAACACCGAGGTCGGCACGCGCCCCCACCGTCACAAAGAAAATGGGTACCAGTAAATCGGCGACTGGTTTGATTAATTCATCTAACTCATTCCGGGCATCGGTTTCATCAAGTACCAAACCCGCTGCAAAGGCACCCAAAATCGCTTCGAGATGAATGGCGTTACCTAAAAATGCCATAAAGAAAGCGAAGATAAATGCCGGAATCACAATATTTCCACGGGTTTTGAGCCGATCCACGATCGCCACAAAGCTTTTGTTAAAGACACCCCCCAACAAAATCGATCCAATCAAAAATGCCGTAGCGCTGAAAATCAAGTAAATGACATTGGCGACATCAATCTCACCAGTTTTGGCTAAGCTAGCGACTACAGCCAACACAATAATGCCGAGGACATCATCAATCACCGCAGCGCCAACAATGATTTGCCCTTCTTTGGATTTGAGTTGACCTAACTCTGCCAACACTTTAGAGGTAATGCCGATACTCGTTGCTGTTAACGCAGCCCCCGCAAAAATCGCTGGAATTGCTGCGACATGAAAGATCGTCATCAGCCCTGCCGTGCCTGCCGCAAAAGGTGCCGCGACTCCGACACAGGCGACAACAGTGGCTTGGATTCCCACTTCCTTGAGTTGCCGCAGATCGGATTCCAGCCCAATTTCAAACAGCAGAATAATCACGCCGATTTCAGCCAGAACCGAAATCACTTCGCTTTGCGACTCGAAAATCCGGGTCAGCGCCTCCGGTGTCAATTGATTCAATCCTTGCAGCGCCGTCACGATCGCAGAGTCAGAGGCAGACAGCCCCCCTTCGGGAAAGATCACCAGGTGCAACGCCGAAACGCCGACAATCACACCGGCAACCAGTTCCCCCAGGACGGGCGGAAAATCCAATCGTTTAGCGACCTCTGCGCCGACCTTGCTGGCTAGATAAATCACCACCAGCGTCAGCAATACGCCAGACAGAATCATGGGTGAATCCTCAGCAACAACGGTCGCCAGGAATGGTATCGGAGCCATGAGAGCGGCTATCCCCCCACTGAAAAGAGGCAGAATGTTGGACAACATCATGAGTTTAAAGCGGTGAAGGTTAAGAGTTGGAGGGATTCATCAAACTGCGGACAGTTATGAAAAAGGCAACCGAGCAAAGACAGTCATGCTTTGGATGCGGTTGCCTGGATCGAGACAAGCCTAGTTTTGACATACTCACCGCACTTCTAGGGCGGTGATTCTTGACACTTCGCTGGGATGTGCTGGTGAACCAGTCTGACCTTCCCTCCATGTCCGTTTAGAGTCGTGCCGATGCCCCATGCCGACTTTGTTTTTCCAATACAAGCCAAAAACTTGCTTTATGCTTCCAGGTTGGATTTTAGACCATTGCCCGAGAGACTCTCTCCTTGAGTAACGGCTACCAAAAAGCCGGGATTATGACCCGGCTTTTTGGGGCTGCGTCGCCTCGATTCAACAGCCGTCTGGTCCACAGAAACTTCTCCCGTACAGTACTTCTGCTTCACAGATATAGGCGATGCCCGCATAGTCGGTGAAATACGTCAATGCGACCTTATCCGCAATAGTCTCGGCCATCTCCCGATTTTCGGTGAGGATCTCGAACTTTACATTTGAATCGGTGTCGGCAGTGTTGGGTTTACCCGTAGAGCGCACGTTGCGACTGCCTTTACCGCCAGTATCCACCACCGTATAACCTGTTGCCCCGCATTCATCAACGATCTTGGCGACCTTTTTCATCAGAACCTTTTCCGTGACGATGACGAGCTTGTTGGCTTTCTTGGCCATGTTTGTTACCTCCTTAAAGATGGACATTAATCTATTTAGTCTGCCGGGTTAAGGGAGCGCCGACAGACCGCGACCCGTCTGGGATTAGCCGCCACCGATCGCCTGGGCCAGACCGACGAAGAAGGGGATACACAAGCCGATCGCCACTGGCGTACCGACGGCTGTGGACGCGCCTATATAAGCGGAGGGATTAGCCGACGGGATACCGGCTCGCAATGTGGGTGGGCCTGAGATGTCTGAACTGGAGGAAGCGATGACCGCCAGGATCGCAACGCCGCCCATGCTGAATCCCACGGTGTAGTGGGCAATCATGCCGAGACCGAAGGCGATTAGCCCATGCACAAACGGTGCCACCACGCTATACACAACATACCACTGGGCCACCTTACGCAGTTCGCCAACTCTTGACCAAGCCTCTATCCCCATGACTAGCATCAAGATCGAAAGCAAGCCGCGAAAGGCTGGATCGTAAAAGCTTTTATAGACACTTTCCGGCTGGGTGAATATGCCAAGAGCAAGGCCGAGCAACATTGCCGATAGGGCTGGACCCCGGAGGCTTTCCTCGATGATGGGCCAGATCTTGACTCGATTATCCTCAGGCTGCTGCTGCTGGCTAAGATACTCCTGCCGGTTGCTGGGATAATCGCCTGCCGCAACGGGCTGCTTGCTGAAAGACTCCTGCATGGAAGAGTCGGCTGCTGCTTTACGCTTCTTCTTGTTGAGATAAATGTTGGCCACAACAATCGCAGTGACAAGCGCTGGGATATCCATGAACGGATAGAGTGCGCCAGCCCATTCCTCGTATGGAATTTTCTGCTCTTCCAGTAGCGTCAGACCAGCGGCCATAGTAGAACCACTCACGGCTCCAAACAATCCCCCGGTTGCGATCGCATCCACGGTTTTGACCTTTGGCAGGTTGGCCAATGTATAGCGCGCGATGAATACAACCAGAATCCCTACTGCTACAGCACAGATCATGGGTAACACCATATCCAGCAGGTTGGAATTGCGGATCGCAATTCCACCTGTCAGACCGATTTTGGTGAGCAGCATGAAGACGATGATCGTACAAATCGACTCTGGAATTACTAATTCGCTACCGAGAGCTGCAATAATCATCCCACCAATCAAAAAGGCGAGTGTTGGGGACTGCAACTGAAGAATGAAGTCCTTCACGAACAGGGACAAAAAATCCACGAATACCTCCTTATGTCTCCTCTGACGAGGACTATTGCATTGACACTCTCCGGTCTAAAGACACGGAGATTCTTAAGACATTGCGGCCTTAATATCCTTGTTACCAAGGTTCCCAGGCTCACCGCTTTCGTCTGTTGGACGCGGTGATTTCTCCTTACATTTTTTTGGGCGTTTAGCGGTATTATCCGCAGGTTCCGTCGAGTCCCGGCGTACCATTTCCAGCGCTCTATCTCTGATAGTTTTCGCAGCTGAAATATCAGCATGAGCGAAAAATCCACAAGCCGAACAGATGAACTTCTCACCGTTGCGGTTTGAGGGATCAACATGCCCACAACTTCTGCATTTAGTGCTGGAATGTTTGTGATGCGCTTCACCCCTACCACGCAGGTGCTGCACGAAAATCTGTAGACAGGGCTTACGGTGATTGGCCCGGTCAGTTCAGAGATCAACGTTTGGGTACCGCCAAACAGGGCGGCAAAAAAGCAGCCACAAACTGCCCCATAGAATCCACTGAGGGACCCCACCCCACCAGGGCTAGGGGTAACGAGACAACGGCAGCCGTGACACCGCCGAAGATATCGCCCCGGAGGTTATTAAACTGGGTGAGATTGGCGATCGCCATCATTGAGGTAAACGAACGATAGATCAAACTATCTAGAAGCGACCCATTTCATACAAAGGATCGACTATAGATAAAAATCGGCTGAACATGGAATATGGCATCTGCGATCGCGCACACAAAGAAGTCTCAACAACAGACTGCCGAGAATGATTACTGAGCGACTTCAAGCTCTGAAAAACTAAGTCATAATAGTTAAATCATTTGGTTGTTTTTAACTGTACGCTACTCTGAGTAGCAATAATTACTGATTGTCAAAAAAAAAACTATTTGTATACATAGATATTTCTCTATGGTTTTTAGATCGCTGGCTTTCTTAAAGAATTCATGGTACTTGGTTTGGGTGGCACCGCGATCGCAGTGACCGGATTTCTCACATTAGTTTTTCTACATAGTCGAGGGCTTCAATTATCACTTTTACTGATATCTCCAGAAGCGCGGCAAGCACCTCCTAGAGCGCCAGTCCAGTAGAATCATTCTCATCGGAAGAATAACCATTTCAGCGATCGCTATGGATTGAAATGCACAACTCCTATTGTTCCGAACTAACCGTTTTTCGTCACATTCACACCAACATTTGGGTCGGAGCGGGTTTAATTCAGGTTTAATTAAATTGTTTGTTTTGTACCAAAGGTTATTGGTAAAACCCGCCCCTACAATTGGTACATGTTGATGTGTAGCATTTTCAATATAAATTGGTGTTATATTATCTCCATTAGCTTTGATTGTGTATGGTTTTTGAGCGTGTAGGGGCGGGTTTTACGAGCAAGCGTTGTTAGCAACGCCAAGTATAAATAAACCCGTCCCGGCTTACTAGGAAACTCCAGCACCGGCGGATTGAATTAATCGATTGGGAGCATATCCTACGGGTTTGTTACCAACAGCTACTCCACCATGAATCATACCTTGAATTTCGCTGCTAAAGAAGCTGTAAGGGAATTGAGAATCGGGACGACTGACGATTTCTAAACGATTGGCGAGTTCGGTGGGAATTTCAAATTCTAATGCGTTGAGATTGTCTTCTAGTTGGGATAATTTTGTTGCCCCCACGATAACTGAAGCAATTCCAGGACGATTTGCTGTCCAATTTACTGCTACCTGTGCCATACTGCGACCTAATTCTTTCGCAACTTGTTCTAATTCTGAGACGATTTTCCAGTTGCGATCGCTTATTTTCTGAAATGCCGGATTCGAGATTCCTTTGACGGTTTCCAATCTTCCTTCGCCTGTATAACCACCTTCGCTAGGTTTGTATTTCCCGCTCAATAAACCACTTGCTAAAGGACTCCAAACCATAATTCCCATACCGAGTTCGACTCCTAATGGCACAAACTCTCGCTCAATGTTTCGCTCTACCAAAGAGTATTCTAATTGCAGGGTAGATAAAGGTTCATAACCGCGCCATTCTGCTAAAGTTTGCGCGCGGGCAGCATACCAAGCTGGGGTATCGCTTAATCCGATATGACGGACTTTTCCAGAACTTACTAAATCGTCCATTGTTCGCATTACTTCTTCAGCAGGCGTGATAGTATCCCAAGTGTGAAGAATGTAGAGATCGATGTAATCTGTTCCCAATCGTTTTAGCGATCCTTCTACTGCCCGCATAATGTTTTTACGACCGTTGCCGCCTGCGTTGGGGTTGCCTGGTGCGGCGTTGTAGCTGAACTTAGTGGCGATGACTGTGCGATCGCGCAAATTCCTTTCTAAAATAAATTTCCCCAACCAAGTTTCGCTCGTTCCACCCGTGTAAAGATCGGCGGTATCGATGAAATTTCCACCCGCATCAACATAGGTGTTAAATAGTTGACGAGCAGTGTCTTCATCTGCACCCCATCCCCATTCCGTACCGAATGTCATCGCGCCCAATGCTAAACGACTCACGCGCAATCCAGAACGTCCTAGCGTGTAGTAAGTATTGAGAGGCATAATTACTCCTTGAGTCAATGAAATAATTGAATGTTGGCTGATTATTGATTTTCGTTTAGCATCATAACAAGCATAGGATACAGCAGGTATTGAGAAATATTTATGGTGCAAATTGACAAAACTAACAATGCGATCGCTGGATTAGATTTATACGCAGTTGCAGAACGCCATCAATCGGGTTTGGTGAAGGCAATCATCGAAGAGCAAATCCAAGCTTGGAAGTCTAATCCTTATTTTTTATCAGCCAGCGTACATCAAAGTTTGGATGGAGTTCGCGTCTTCACCTATAGCCAATGGCAGCCTAAATTCGATCATCGTAGCTTGCCGCGTTCTACTATTTTTGGAGAATTTTTTCCACCTGATTCTTTACAACTAGAAGTCTCTGCTAGTAAGTCAGTATCGACAGAAGTGGAAATTGTTACAGGCGATCGCATTACACATCTAGCAGAGTTTCGGATGATACCAGCGAACCAACCAGAAATGGTAAAGCGAACAACGGCTGAACTAGATCGAGCAATGAATAATTCCCCAGGGCTAATTTCTGCAACATTTCACCGCAGTCTTGACGGAACAAGGATGTTTAATTATGGTCAATGGGAGAGCAAAGAAGCATTTGAAGCCATTCTTAAACAGCCAGGATTTAATCCAGATCAGCCCTATTGGGAAGGTTTAGCTCGCAATGAATTTCATTTATACCATGTCGTTCACGTTGCAAGGCGAATTTAGAACGATGACTGTAAATGCTTGGCGATCGCAGAAATCGATGCGTCAACTGTAGCGGGTTGATCGTAGAAGTCGAATTGAGTGCGATCGCGTAACCATTCAAACTGTTTATTTTGACCGGGAATCGCTGCAAAAAACTGTCGCGCACCTTGGGTAATTGCTGCTTTCTCGCTATGGATAAACAGCGTCGGCACTTTGATCTGTTGGGCATTGTAGAAGCTTAAATTTACCTCCCTCAACCTTAACAATATTGAGTTGACTCTGTCCTTCTCCAAGGGGAGTAAACTGGAGGGGATAGCCTGACGTTTCACTCGCTGAAAGATTGATATTTTCAAGTCTTCGCAAAACTGTAGCGCGAGTGGGATTGAGCGACAAAGCTTGAATAAAAGCCTGAGTCGCATCATAGCTACTAGCTGTGCGCCAGTTCACATTTCCTCCCCATTGCTGCGCTGCTGCTATTGCAAAGTTTTTTGCTTGTGGTGCTTCCCTAAACCAAGATACAGCTAAAATCAAGCCTTCAAGATCTTGCTCGCCTTGGTTCAAAATTGTCTGGCTATACAAAGCATTCCCTCCTAACAACTTTAACCCTTGTCTCTGTGGATTTTGGGAGCTAGTCTTTAGCCTAGCCGTCTGCTCGGCGTTAGCTGTGGCAATTTTCAGCGCCACATCAGTATTTTGCTCGTCCGGAAACAACACAATTGCTTGTGCTTGATCTTCATACAGACTCTTGGCAACTTCTGTTTCTGGATCGAATTTTGATTCGGTCAAATCAATCTTCCTCACTACGCTACCCCCTAGTTTTTCAAAGTTCTTTGTAAATTCCTCCCTGAGACTGTCGCTGTAGCGACTATCAGGATTGTAGAAAATTACAACTGAGTTTAAGTTCAGGGTTTTTCTGGCATATTCAGCTAATTTTTGAGCAGCAGCAGCATCAGAAGGCACTGTCCTAAAGAAATTATCACCCTGCAAAAATGTACTGGTGCTGGTGGGAGAGATGATGGCTACTTCAGCTTTTTTGTATTCATTTAGTGCCGATTTGGTAGCATCGCTAGAGTAGTGTCCGATTACTCCTAGTAAAGATTGGTCTTTCACCAACGCCTGAGCTATTTGTTTAGCTTGTTCCGGGGTGTTAGCATCGTTGGCGATGACAATTTCCAATAATTTACCGTTTAATCCTCCTTTTTCATTGAACTCATTTTGTGCCTGTGCTACACCGCGTAAAATTTCTTTAGCTATTGGTTCTTGGTTATCCACTGGCACAACTGCTGCCAAAGTTATAGGATAACCCTGTTGATTTGCTAGTGCATTGTTGTAGTAAATTAGCAATTCTGGGTCGTTGCGATTATCTGCAACGGCGAGGTTAAAGAATTGCGCTGCTTGGGAGTAATTGCCTTGTTTGAATGCGGCAATGCCACGGGTGCGATTGGGGTTAGCAGTAATAGGAAAAAACGTGCGATCGCCGCGACTAATATTACTCCCATCCGCTATGCAACTAATACCTAGTACTTTCTCTTGACCTGGTGGGCAAGGAGTTACCACTCGATAAACGCCGACACCTACAACAACAGAAATTAATCCTATTGCTGCCACCGTTCCTAACAGAACTCGCTTGTTTACAACTGGGGCATCGACGGGAATAACTGCCGCTAGCTCTTGTTTTTGTGCTGATAATTGCCCGCCAATGGCTCTGCTATTAACTGTTTTTGGTTCAACCTTTTCTCGTTTTTTTAATTCATGTACTTCTTGATCGACTGGGTGACGTTTCAACAACCAGCGGCGGACTAATTCTATTTTTACTTGGCGTGTCTTCTCATCCAAAAAACCCCTTGCCACCAATTGTTTTGCTGCTTCAACGAGGGATTCTGTTCGGGAAACTCCATAACTTTTGAGCAGCTTTAATAGGTTTTCTGGAAATTTATCTGCTTTTTCACTAGCTATTTTTTCAGCTTCTGCTGCCGCTGAAAAAACTACTTTTTCCAGACGAGACAGTCCATCCCAGAACCATGCCAAGCCAGCTTCAGCACTTTCAATTGCCTTGCCTACAATCCTCTCCACATCTGCACGAGTGACAGTCCAGTTATCTAAATCCCTTGCTTGCCCGAAAATAGAAAAGCAGATTACTTGGGTAAAATAGGGATGCCCGCCCGACAGTTCCAGAATGGCTTTGAGCGCGTCATCTTCGTATGTCAGAACTCCCGCAGCTGGTTTAGTAATTAAATATTTAGTACTTGTCTCATCTAGCAAACCAATTTCTTTGTAGGGCGCACCCTTAAATAACCTGAGTAAATTCGGCAGATCTGGCGATTGCCGTCCTAAACATAGAATCGTGAATAGTTTCTTATCCACCTCTAAAATAGAGTGTAAGTATGGAAAGAAATCTTCAAATACTGGAACTGAATAGTCAATCCCAGGAATATCAAATTCATCCAGCAACAAAACCAGATTTTTATCGCCCAATACCTGATAAACTTGGGTCAATAATTGGCTATAAAAAATATATGGTTCGGCTTCTAAATCTGGAATTGAAGGCGGCTTTATCCGCTCATCCAGTTCCAGGTGTGCGATGATTTCTTTAGCCAGGTCTACCAAGATACTGCTGAGGGGTGCTTGGCTGTAGGTTTCCAGGTTAAAAGGAACAAAGACAAACTCATCTGATGAAACAAACTTGGGAATATTACGCAGTACAGACGACTTACCGATACGTCGTTGACCGTCCAATAAAATAACTTTTTCACGCCGCCTCAGATTATCATCAACAAAGCGGAGTATACTTTCTCGCCCAACAAAGAATTCCGCGTTATTGATTGGACGACCGATGATGTAAGGATTTCTGCCAGCCAATGAATATCTCATAAATTGGAACACCAAACATGTCAGGATTTTTGCGATCGCGTAAATGCACTGACACCCCCTGCCGGAGCTTTCCCTACTCTATAATAGCTGCCCTCTGCAAAAATTCAGCCCCAAGACAGGCGAGACGCCTATCCCACAAGATTTATGGCAGAGGTATATGAGACTGGTACAACCACTCTTGTGGGGTGGGCATCCTG
>DNGG01000236.1:4466-7588 GCA_003486675.1 Cyanobacteria bacterium UBA11372 | reverse complement strand
GTGGGGTGGGCATCCTGCCTGCCTTTGAGGAAGTCTATTCTACAAGCTTAAATTTACCTCCCTCAACCTTAACAAGGTTGGGTTGAATCTGTCGTTCTCCTTGGGGAGTAAACTTGAGGGAATAGCCTGAAGTTTCACTCGCTGAAAGATTTGTATTTTCAAGTTTTCGTAGAACTGTAGCGCGAGTGGGATTAGGTGATAAAGCTTTAATAAAAGCCTGAGTCGCATCATAGCTACTAGCTGTGCGCCAGCTAATTTCTCCTCCCCATTGCTTCGCTGCTGCTCGTGCAAAGTTTTGTAATTGTGGTGCTTCCCTGAAGAAAGATACAGCTAAAATCAAGCCTTCAAGATATTGACCGCCTTGAGCCAAAGTTGTCTGGCTATATAAAGTATCCCCTCCTAACAACTTTAGCCCTTGTCTTTGTGGATTTTGGGAGCTAGTCTTTAGCCTAGCCGTCTGCTGGGCGTTAGCTGTGGCAATTTTCAGCGCCACATCAGTGTTTTGGCTGTCCGGAAACAACACAATTGCCTGTGCCTTATATTTCCACAGACTCTTTGCAACTGCTTTTTCTGGATCGAATTTCGATTCGGTCAAATCAATCTTCCGAACTACGCTACCCCCTACTCGTTCAAAGTTCTTTGTAAATTCTTCCCTGAGACTGTCGCTGTAGGGACTATCAGGATTATAGAAGATCGCAACTGAGTTTAAGTTCAGGGATTTTCTGGCATATTCAGCTAATTTTTTGCCAGCAGCAGCATCAGAAGGCACTGTCCTAAAGAAATTATCATCCTGCAAAAATATACTGGTGCTGGTGGGAGAAATGATAGGTAGTTCAGCTTTTTTGTATTCATTTAGTGCCGGTTTGGTAGCATCGCTAGAGTAGTGTCCGATTACCCCCAGTACAGATTGGTCTTGCACCAACGCCTGAGCTATTTGTTTAGCTTTTTCCGGTTCGTTACCATCATTGGCGATCGCAATTTCCAGTAAGCGACCGTTTAATCCCTTTTTTTGATTAAACTGATTTTGTGCCTGTGCCACACCGCGTAAAATTTCTTGAGCTATTCCTTCTCGGTTATCTACTGGCACGACTGCTGCCAAAGTTATCGGAGAACCCTGTTGCTTTGCCAGTGCATTGTTGTAGTAAATTAGCAATTCTGGGTCGTTGCGATTACCTTCAACAGCGAGTTTAAAAAATTGCGCTGCTTGGGAGTAATTGCCTTGTTTGAATGCGGCAATGCCACGATCGCGATCGCGGTTTTGATTATTGGGAAAAAACGTGCGATCGCCGCGACTAATCCTTCGCGTATCTGCTTCACATCGAATACCTAATAATGCTTTCTGTTCACCTGCTGGGCAAGGAGTTGCCACTCGATAAACTCCGAAACTTACAGCAGTGGCTGCTAATGCTGCTGCTATTAAGCCTATCAAACCTCGCTGACGCTGAACTGTTAGTCTCGGTTGTGCTGACTCTCTACCAGGGTCAATTTCCAATATGCGGCTGAACTGAACAGCCAATGCATCCTGTGTTTTGCCCTGTTGCTGTAGTGTATCCGCTTCTTGGCGGAGGGGATTAACATTTTTTTGGTCGAGATTCTCTAGTTCCTTTATTTCTTTTTGCAGTTCGTGCTTTTTCACCAACCAGCGGCGAACTAATTCAACTTTCACTCTACGTCTTGTGTTATCCAACCAACCCTTTTGGGCTAGTTGGTTGCGTGCATCTTCTAGGGAATCTGTTGGTATAACTCCATATTCTTCGAGTATGTTTAAAGGATTTTCCGGAACATCTTCCTTGTCCCTAATAGCTATCTCTTGAGCCTCTGCTACCGCTGAAAAAATCGCTTTTTCTGGTATAGACAGTCCATCCCAGAACCATGCCAAGCCACCTTCAGCACTTTCAATTGCCCTGTCTACAATACTCTCCACATTTGCACGAGTGACCGTCCAGTTATCTAAATCCCTTGCTTGCCCGAAAATAGCAAAGCATATTACTTGGGTAAAATAGGGATGCCCTCCCGATAGTTCCCAAATTTTTCTGATTGCATCCTCTTCGTATGTCAGAATTCCCTGGGCTGGGTTCTCAATCAGTAGTTGAGTACTTGTATCATCCAGAAAACTTATTTCTCGGTGAGGTGGACGTCCAAACAACCTAAGTAGGTTTTGCATATCACCCACATATCGTCCCACTACCGTAATGATGAATAATCTGTCTTGCTGCCTCAGCAGTCCTGATAAGTACGTAAAAAAACTGTCCCCCTGCTCTGCTATGTTTATATCAGGGTTGCCGTTACTGACAACATCAAATTCATCCAGCAACAACACCAGATTTCTATCGCCGATTGCCTGATAAACTGAGGGTAAAAAATCACGATAGAATAGATCTGGCTCTGCTTGTAAAGCTGTACAATCTGGCAGTTGCACTGTATCTTCTAGCTGAAGGTGTTGGACAATTTCTTGAGCTAGGTCATGCAGTATACTACTCAGAGTTGACTGAGCGTGACATTGCAAATCAAAAGGAACAAAAACAAACTCATTATTACCAACAAAGTTGGGAATCTGTTTTAGAAAAGACGACTTACCGATACGTCGTTGACCATGCAACAAGATAAATTTTACATTCTGCATCAGATTGTAATTAATAAAGCCGAACAAACTGTCTCGACCGAAAAAATTGTTCGGCTCTGTGATAGGAACACCGATAATGTAAGGATTGTGATTTATTGGCCCAACCATATTCTCTCTCTCCACAGGTTTCCAGTAGTTTGTCAAAGTTATTTAAACTATTGAAAAACCAGGTTTTTTTCAACAATACCTTGGTCAATTTTCTGAAGCACCGGCTAAAGAAACCGGGTTTCTCTGAAAAAGAGATCGACGCAGAAACCCGGTTTCTGGGTTGGTCAAATCCAGGCTGCGGAGGCAGCCTTTGCTCCTATAGCCGCACCCTTAGTGGCTGTTGGATTTTGGCAAAGGTATTGTTGAATAAACCCAGTTGTTCAAAGGAATCAAATTACAGCGGATTGCAGCCGTATGAGGTACAGCATTTTTGCTTCGTTTGTGTAGCGGCACCCTTAATGCTGCCCGCACACTGCTGCCCTTCGGTGTACCTCACTCGATTGCAAGCCGC
>DNGG01000236.1:3781-4265 GCA_003486675.1 Cyanobacteria bacterium UBA11372 | reverse complement strand
TCACTCGATTGCAAGCCGCTATATCAATCCGTTCAAGGCGGCGGCTAATTTAGCCAACCATTCAAGAGTAGACGGCACTTCATTTTTATTCGTCCATAGCCAGTTAATTGAGTTTTGGAATTTTTTGACTTGAGAGTGACTCATGAGGTTGAGAAACACCCTTTGTCGTTCTTGCAGGAAAGCTTTATCCGCATTCCAAATCTCTTGAATCACCCATCGTTCCATGATTGATGAAGTGAAGCTGTAAGGCACTTTTCCACCGTTAACGCGGGTAATTACAAGTTGTTCTTCTAGTTTGGTTAACTCGCGCTCTCTTTGGGTGAAAATTAGATCCATGCCCCGCAAATCAAACTGTTTGTTCTTATGCAGACGACCTTTTAAATGAAACAAAGCCATCAGCATCAACAAAGTCTGATCTTGTTCAGAACACCTGGCCCAAATACTGTGAAAAAATGGCTGGGTAGAGCTTTCAAAATCTTTAACA
>DNGG01000236.1:3074-3579 GCA_003486675.1 Cyanobacteria bacterium UBA11372 | reverse complement strand
TAGAGCTTTCAAAATCTTTAACAAAAGCTTGCACATCAGGGACTTTCCCTGTTCGCAGTTCTCTGTAAAGCAAAAAACCAGCTATCTGTAATAAACGCGGGTGTCCACCAGCAATTTCTTCAATCGCATCCCGTAATTCTGGTGTCATTGGGATGCCCAGTAGGTGAGCAATTTCATTTTTATTAAATGGCTTCAGCGACTGGAAAAGATAGTGGTTATACCAAGGTGAAGCAGTTGGTCGCAGGGGTGGTCCGAGTTCATTCAGGCGCTTGAGAGAAGCGACTATCATGGAGAGATATTTGCTCTCTTTACAGTGAACAGCCAAACTACGGCATTCGGTGACGAATTGTTCCATGTTGGCTTCAGTGTACTGCTCGTTTGGGCGCAGGGCTGCATCATAATCATCTACCAGCAGCACCAAGAATTTATTTTTTTTCCCAAGCTTCCCCAATATCTGGCGCAGGCTATCTTTGGTTGTTTTATCTGTTTGCAATAACGTTTCAAT
>DNGG01000236.1:2406-2854 GCA_003486675.1 Cyanobacteria bacterium UBA11372 | reverse complement strand
ATTTCACTCTGTAATTCAGGTTCGCTGACCAAATTATCCTTGATTAAGCTCAAGACTTCTCGCCAAAAGCCAGAGGGAGTGAAGGGAGTGATATTCTCGCAATTAAGTAGAGCGATCGCCGCCTGAGATGGATCTAATCCGTTATTTTTCCACAATTGCGGCGACGCCAGCAACTGCAAAAAGGAGGTCTTACCCATTCCAGGACCTCCCCAAAGCGCCAAATGAGCGCGATTATAAATTTGGTCGAATGCCGCCGCAATTTCATAGCTTCGCCCCACAAATCGCTCTGGGGGAACTGGCTTACCAACGCTGAATGGATTGGACATAGTAATTATCTCAACTGGAATCAGGTATCTCGCTGGATGCACCCAGTTAAGATACGGAATTATGAGGGCTAGGACTTACGCGCATATGGATGTACCCAGTTAAGATGCAGTATTATTAGTAG
>DNGG01000236.1:2028-2208 GCA_003486675.1 Cyanobacteria bacterium UBA11372 | reverse complement strand
TTAAGATGCAGTATTATTAGTAGCTCGAACCAACTCTTGCATGGAGTTAGCAGCTTGTTTATTGGTGATGCTCGCAGTCACCCTGTCCTTGCACTTGGATAAAATTATTACACGACTAAAGTGGAAATGGCAAAAAACTACAGTATTTACCCGCAAAAATCCTAGAAACCGGCTTTCTGC
>DNGG01000236.1:0-1785 GCA_003486675.1 Cyanobacteria bacterium UBA11372 | reverse complement strand
AACCGATGATTTTTCCGAGAAACCCGAAGGCGATCGCTTTTAAGCCCCCCAAGGCATTAGGGGGTTGGGGGGAGCGATGATTTTTCGGAGCCACCCGAAGGCTATCCCTCTTATATTATGTCCGGTCGATTACCCGCGATCCCAAGCCGGGACACGGCAAGATTAACGTTATCTGTTTGTCCGAGATATATATAATGCCGTGTCCCTACGCAACGACTTTGTGAGGTTTTTTGATTATGGGCAATTCAACGGACATCATATTACGCTCATATTCCGGGTTTCTGGCAAAAATCCTGGGTTTGGCAAGGAGAGATTGACTCAGAAACAAAGGTGATAGCCTTGTTATGCGTATGCCCTACCAAGGACTTCCAATCATCGTAAAACCTGCCCAATAAAAGGGATGTGCCAAAGTTTTATCGCCCAGCTGTGCTAATTCTGGCGGCAGGGAAACAGAGGATAATCCCGGAACTTGCAATTGACCTCCTTGCAGGCGTACTTGTCCTCTCAGCATGGCAATTTGTGCTTGTCTGATTGCATCGGCTTTAATTGCAACTCGCTTTAATTGTGGATAAAACTCACTCATCAGTGCCAAGGTGGCTGCATCGGATACATACCACAAACTGGCTAACGCTGTTTTGACGCCCGATGCTACTGCTAATCCGGCAAAACCTAACTCTGCTTGTTCATCTCCCACCGCTGTGCGACAGGCACTCAATACTAATAATTCTACGGGTGGTTTATTCCATCCCAACTGTCGCAATTGGTTTAATTTGAGTTGGGTGTCCCAAAGCTGGATGTAAGAGTTATTGGCGTTGCCTGGTTTGAATTCTCCGTGAGTTGCTAAGTGAATGATGCCAAAAGGTGTAGCAGCGCGTTGGGATTTGAGATTTTCCAGGGTGAACTGTTCGTTGAGAAATCCTTTACCCGACCACTCGTTAGTAATGGTAGATAATTCTACTGGGACGGCAGGTAATGGATTTAACTCTTTAAATTCTGATGCTCCCATTGCCAGAACTTGGGCGCTCTTGATATCGCCAAGGCGAGTATCGGTTAAATTGATGCTGGGAATTAAGCTGATACTGTACTTTTCTACCAGAAACTGTTTCCCGTCGTACAAAGCGGCGATGGGAAGTGTTCGCAAACCAGCATCCAATGAGAATGCGATCGCATGTATCCCCCTCGCTTGCAATTGGGCTGCCAAAGGTGCAATTAACCACTGATATAGTTGCTGCGCCGGTGCTTTGTAACTATCCGTTTCCCTTTCGTTGGGATCGGTAATGGTTTGACGAAATTCCCTCGCCAATTGCAGCAAAACTTCGCGCTTCGCCTCTGGTATGCTTACGTAAACTGGTTTGCTGTTCGGGGCAACTAACACTAAGTCTAATTGTTCTGGGCTAGCCAATACGTAAATTACAGCCGCTTTTTTCCCAGTACGATCCGCTATTAAGCCCAAAATCTCGCTTGTTTGTTTAACGGATACTTCAGCGTTTGGCAGTTCAACCAGATTGTCGTCAAAGTAATTGGCAAATTCTTGTTGTCTAAGTTGCTCAATCAGCGATACTGCCCGTTCTATGTTGCCTCTTTGCAGTGCCTGAGTAATATTTTCTCGCAGAGGCTCAGTAGTATCAATAGATACTCTGCTCGCGACTGCATTGTTTGCCTCAATCGGCGCAGTCGTTTCCCCCTCAAGATCGGTTCCAATTCCGGTTTCGTTTGCAACTTGCCCGCCGCCACTGTTGCCGCCACCTGGATTATTAGGATTAGTGGGATTGTTTGGATTCCCCG
>DNGG01000048.1 GCA_003486675.1 Cyanobacteria bacterium UBA11372 | reverse complement strand
CGTTCTAAATCGAGGATGTCGTTGACGATTCTAACTAAGCGATCGCTATTCTCTTCTGCGATTGCGATCGCGCGGCGACCTTTTTGCGAGTTAGCATCTATTAAACCAGTAGATAATAGGTTTAAAGCGGCGTGAATTGCTGTTAGGGGGGTGCGGAGTTCGTGGCTGACAACGGCGATAAACTCGTTTTTAATTTTTTCTATTGCTTGACGTTCGGTGATGTCTTTAAAAGTAATAACTGCACCGACAATATCTCCTTGTTCTTGAATCGGCGTGCTGACGTACTCCACAGGAAAGTGAGAGCCATTTTTGCGCCAAAAAATTTCGTTTGTTATGTGATGAATTGTGCCATCTTTTAATGACTTGTAAACCGGGCATTCTTCTAGTGGATAATCGGTTCCATCTGCTTTTGAATGGTGTAACAATCTGTGCATTGGTTCACCGATCAGTTCTTCCTGTGCATATCCCAGCATTTTGGCTGCAACTGGATTAATAAAAGTTGTTTTTCCTTCCCGATTTACTCCGTAAATTCCTTCACCCGCCGATTGTAAAATTAGTTCGTTTTGATGATTGAGCATCGCGATTTCCTCTTCGGCTCGTTTGCGCGAGGTAATATCGCGAATTATTCCTAATAATCCGATGGTGTTGCCCTCAGCATCTTTAACCAGGGTATTAATTGTATCGCCGATAAATTTTTCACCATTCTTTCTAAAATAAACCATTTCATAACTCCTTAAATTGTCTATATTATTCAAAACGGTGGTGAGCGAAACTTTACGATCTTTCCAGATTATTTGGTATTCTTGATTAATTGCTTCTGCGCTTTCGTAGCCGAATAAGGTTGTAAATGCTGGATTGCACCTGATTATCTTTAAATTTAAATCCGTGAAAATTACTGCGTCAGGAATAGATTCAAATATAGCTTCAAATTCTCCTTGCTTTATTTTCAATAATTTGGTTGTCCTCCGGTGCTTTTTTATTTCATTTTGCAATTCTAAATTTGTTGATTCAACCAGGTTTTTTTGCTGTTTAAGTTCGGCATTAGTCTTAAATATATTGATAAAAACTGAAACCTTAGATTTCAGTATCTCTGCTGGAAACGGTTTAATCATATAATCTACCGCTCCCACAGCATAACCTTTAAACATAAACTCTTCGTTTTTGTGGAATGCTGTGAGGAAAATAATCGGAGTTTGTTGATTTTTCGGGCGTAATCTAATTAATTCTGCGGTTTCAAATCCATCCATTCCAGGCATTTGAACGTCTAGCAGAATTACAGCAAAGTCTCGATCGAGAAGGCATTTTAATGCTTCTTCTCCCGAATTAGCTCTGACTAAATTCTGCCCCAAATCCTCCAGTATTGCCTCCAGTGCCAGTAAATTTTCTGGATGGTCATCAACTAAGAGAATATTGACTTTTTCGTCATTGGTCATTGGTCATTGGTCATTGGTAATTGGTAATTGGTAATTGGTGATTGGTGATTGGTGATTGGTAATAACTCGTTCTCAGTAAGTGAAACCCAACAGCCAGCCAAAGTCAGGTTTCTTCTTCCCCTAATCCCTAGCTCCTAACTGTACAACCAGACGCGCAAGAGAGAGAGTAACTGCTGCATGTTTACCGGCTTAGTAATATAGTCGGATGCGCCAGCTTCGATGCACTTTTCGCGATCGCCTTGCATGGCTTTAGCCGTGAGGGCGACGATTGGCAGGGAATGGAATTGATTCATCTGGCGAATGGTACGCATTGTTTCGTATCCGTCCATTTCTGGCATCATTACGTCCATCAGGACAATATCGATGTCGGGGGTGTTTTGCAACATGAAAATGCCATTGGAACCATTATCGGCGTAAACGACTTGGATGCGATAGTATTCCAACATGCTGGTGAGGGCGAAAACATTTCGCACGTCGTCATCGACGATCAGAACTTTTTTGCCTGCCAGTTCGGGTATGCTTTGATGGTAGCGTTCCAGTATCTGCTGTTTCGGCGCATCGAGATTGGCTTTTGAGCGATGTAGGAATAAACTGGTTTGATCGAGAAGGCGCGCGATCGCTTGCTCATCTTTGATAATAATGCTAGCGATCGCTTGCTTCAGTGCGGTGGTTTCTTGTTGGGTTAACTCCTTATCTGTGTAAACAATTATTGGTAAAAACATCAATCCTTGGGTTTGATGACTCCTGACTCGCTGCTGAATCTGTTTGATTAATTCTAATCCGTTAATATCTGGCAAAATCAAATCCAGCACGATACAATCAAATCGCTGTTGTCCTAGCGCCTCTAGCGCTGCTACTCCTTTTCCGACGGCAGTTATAGAAACGTCATCGCCTCTAAGTAACTCAACTATAGCGTCGCGTTCGGTTTGATCTGCTTGCACTACTAGCAAGTTTTTCACCTTTCTTTCGGCAAAAGCTTTCAAGTTAGTTAATGCTTGAGATAATGCTGCTGTAGTAACAGGTTTTTGCAGATAGGAAACTGCCCCTTGTTTGAGGCAGCGTTGGTGTTCTGATTCAACCACCGATAGAATATAAACGGGGATGTGTTGCGTTTTGGCGTCGTGTTTTAAACAATCGAGAACTGTCCATCCATTCATCACCGGCAATTGGATATCTAAGAAGATAGCATCCGGTTGAAATTGCGATGCTAAAGCTAATCCGGTTTCGCCTTGCAAAGCAATGATGCCTTTAAAGTCTTTTTCCCGCGCCATCTGCAATAGAACGTGAGCAAAGTTAAAGTCATCCTCTATTATTAGTACCACGCGATCTCCGGGTTGAATTTGACCCCGATCGTCGCTTAAAGGTTGATAATTTAACTCAGGAATATGATGAGAAGAGGACTCGGGGACGCGGAGAGGGGGGGATGCGACAGTTGGGTTAGGTGTAGATGGGGAGACTGGTAGAGTAATTTTATCTGGGATGCGATCGCGCAGCGTGGCTAAAGCCGTATCGCGCTGCGTGGCTAAAGCCGTATCGCTTTCTTTTTCTACCTGCTGCTTTGCATTCGCATTTGGCACTTGTAAGCGCAGAAGGGTTGGTAAATTTTCTTCTGAAATCCCTGACTGAGTTACCCCGATTTTGCCAAATCCATTTTTCAATTGTGGCAGGTAGAGTGTAAACGTACTGCCTTTACCCAAAGTGCTAACTAAGGTAATTTCCCCGCCTAAAAGTTGGGCAATTTCTCGACTAATTGACAACCCCAATCCCGTACCGCCATATTTGCGCGAAGTCGTACCATCTGCTTGCTGAAATGCTTCAAAAATGATTTTATGCTTTTCAGGAGGAATACCAATCCCCGTATCGCTAACCGAGAAAGCTATCACCAGATCGGCGCGATTCAAGCTATTTAGTTCGGGATTCCACCCAGAAACAGCGGGTTCAATCCGCAAGCTTATTTCTCCTCTTTCGGTAAATTTAAACGCATTGGAAAGCAGATTTTTCAGCACTTGTTGTAAGCGTTTGGCGTCGGTATAAATGGCGCGGGGCAAGGATGAAGCTAATTCTACTTTAAAATTCAGTTTTTTATCTTGGGCAACAGAACAAAAGGTGCGTTCTAGATATTCTTTTAGTTCGCTAAACAGCATTTGGTCGATTTCAATCGCAATCGTTCCCGATTCGATTTTTGCCAAATCCAATATGTCGTTAATCAGCGCCAAAAGGTCGTTACCGGCTGAATAAATTGTTTGGGTGTATTCGACTTGCTTGCTAGTCAGGTTGCCATCATTATTTTGCGACAGCAGTCCAGCTAAAAGCAGCAGACTGTTAAGGGGTGTCCGCAATTCGTGGGACATGTTGGCGAGGAACTGGGATTTATATTTAGAAGTCAATGCCAATTGTTCGGCTTTTTCTTCCAAAGACATCCTTGCTTGGTCAATTTCGCTGTTCTTCAGTTCCACTTCTTCATTTTGCAGCGATAATAATCTGGCTTTCTCTTTTAGTTCTTCGTTTGTTTGTTGCAGTTGTTCTTGTTGTTTCTTCAGCAATTCTTCCGATGTTTGCAGCGATTTTGCTTGTTGTTCTAATCGCTGGTTGGTTTCCCGCAATTCGTTTTGCTGGGTTTGTAACTCTTCTGCCAAAGATTGGGATTGTTTGAGCAATTCTTCGGTACGCATGGAAGCGGCAATCGTATTCAAAACGATCGCAATACTTTCGGTTAGCTGATCGAAGAAAGTTAGGTGAATCTCGTTAAAGCGGCGGAAAGATGCTAGTTCGATCACCGCCGTCACTTGTCCTTCAAACAAAACTGGTAATTCGACCACATTCAGCGGCGGTGCTTCTCCCAAACCGGAATTAATCTTGATATAATCTGCTGGCACTTCTGTAATCAGAATCCGCTGTTTTTCAATTGCAGCTTGCCCCACCAATCCTTCACCCAAGTGGAAGCGATTCGAGATATGCTTGCGTTCGCGGTAGGCGTAGGTGCTGATTAATTTGAGATAGGACTGGGATTGATGGTCGCCAATTTCCATTAAGTAGAATACGCCGTGGGAGGCGCCAACCAAGGGTGCTAGTTCGGAAAGAATCAATTTGGAAACTGTTTCTAAGTCGCGCTGCCCTTGCAACATGCGGGTAAATTTGGCGAGGTTGGTTTTTAGCCAATCTTGTTCGGTATTCTTCTGCGTTGTTTCGCGCAGATTGGCGATCATTTGGTTGATATTATCTTTAAGGATGGCGACTTCGCCTTGCGCTTCGACTGAAATCGAACGAGTTAGATCGCCTTTGGTAACTGCGGTAGCGACTTCTGCGATCGCGCGTACCTGTGTGGTCAAATTCGCCGCCAATTCGTTGACGTTATCCGTCAGCGCTCGCCAAGTTCCCGCCGCGCCGGGTACTTTCGCCTGCCCGCCTAATTTACCTTCGATTCCTACTTCCCGCGCTACTGTAGTAACCTGATCCGCAAACGTCGCCAACGTGTCGATCATTTCGTTAATCGTATCTGCCAAAGTTTCAATTTCGCCTTTGGCATCTAACATCAATTTCCGCTTTAAATCACCATTCGCCACTGCGGTAACAATCTTGGCAATTCCCCGCACTTGGGCGGTTAAATTACTTGCCATCGAATTCACATTATCCGTCAAATCTTTCCAAGTTCCGGCAACTCCCATTACTTGCGCTTGCCCGCCTAATTTTCCTTCCGTACCTACTTCGCGCGCAACTCTAGTTACTTCCGAAGCAAAGGAAGAAAGCTGATCCACCATGACGTTAATCGTATTCTTCAGATCGAGGATTTCTCCCTTCACATCCACGGTAATTTTCTTAGAAAGATCGCCATTTGCCACCGCCTTCGTTACTTCGGCAATGTTTCTTACTTGGGCAGTCAAATTCCCCGCCATTAAATTGACGTTATCGGTCAAATCTTTCCAAGTTCCCGCAACGCCCCGCACGTAAGCTTGCACGCCTAGTTTGCCTTCCGTACCTACCTCGCGCGCGACTCTTGTTACTTCCGAAGCAAAGGAATTTAACTGATCCACCATTGTATTAACGGTGTTCTTCAGTTCGAGAATTTCCCCTTTGACATCAACGGTAACTTTCTTAGATAAATCGCCATTTGCTACCGCCGTCGTTACTTCGGCAATGTTGCGTACTTGGGCAGTTAAACTCGATGCCATTGAGTTTACCGAATCGGTGAGATCTTTCCAAGTTCCTGCCACTCCTTTTACTTCTGCTTGCACGCCGAGTTTGCCTTCTGTACCCACCTCGCGCGCCACCCTTGTTACTTCAGATGCAAAGGAATTAAGTTGATCCACCATCACGTTGACGGTGTTTTTCAGTTCTAAAATTTCCCCCTTGACATCCACGGTAATTTTCTTAGAAAGATCGCCATTTGCTACCGCCGTTGTGACTGCGGCGATGTTGCGTACTTGGGCAGTTAAACTACCTGCCATAAAGTTAACGCTGTCGGTTAAATCTTTCCAAGTTCCTGCAACTCCTCGCACATCCGCTTGCACGCCGAGTTTGCCTTC
>DNGG01000025.1:18903-24200 GCA_003486675.1 Cyanobacteria bacterium UBA11372 | reverse complement strand
CTCGCTTACTAGAGGCTCTGGCTCGCTTAAGTAATCGCCATTCGCCCCTACAATGTTTATGCAGCTAAAGGCAATATGGCGCTCACTGTTGTTCCTTCAGCAGCAGAGGATTTGATGCAAAATTCGCCTCCGTGAGCATCAATAATGCGCTTGACTATTGCCAATCCTAGTCCCGTGCCTGATGCTTTTGTTGTATAAAATGGTTCGGTTAGTTTAGGTAACACTTCTGGGGAAATTGGCTGCCCTCCGTTGTGAATCTGGATGCAAATTTTATCTGGGAATCGGCAAGTTTCTAGCTTGATTGTGACTGTTTCTCCTCGTGCGATCGCTTCACACCCATTCCGCACTATATTGATCAATACTTGCTTCAATTTATCCTCATCACCAATAACTTTAACAGCACTATCAGCCGTGATAAATTCAATCTCACGCCCTATGGCTTCTGGCATATTCCGCAGGTTTTCCAAAGTTTCTGAAATCAACTTATTTAAATCTATTTTGGTTAAATTCAATGTCTGAGGTTTGGCATAAAGCAAAATTTCGCGTAACAATCTTTCTAAACGATTGGCTTCGTCTAAAGATAGATCAAGTCGCTCGCGATCTAATTCGGATAAATCCAACCGTTTAAACCCATTCAATCCCAATTTAATCGTGGTTAAAGGGTTGCGAATTTCATGCACTATAGTGGCAGCGAATTCGCCAATCGCTGCTAAACGTTCCCGTTCTACTAATTTGGCTTGCGCCATCCGCAATTCTTCAGTCCTTTTTGCGACTTCCTCTTCTAACATTTCATTAAATCGTCGCTGTTGTTGGTAAAGATAATAATTATCAATCGCAGTAGCGGCGCGTTCGGCAAACATTTCGGCAATGCGAATTTCTGTAGGAGCAAACTTGCGCGGTTTTTTATGAAAAGAACAGATAGTACCAATTGCTTCTCCGTGAGAAGGACGCAATGGAACGCCCAAATAAGCGCAATATCCTTCTGGTGCTTCTCCATAGTCGTTGCAATTTCTGACATCTTGCACTACCAGAGTTTGCCCAGTTTTGACTACTGTACTCGTCAAACTACCGTGCAATGAATAAGTTTGATTAGCTGCATCCCCGATGTCAATACTGCTGGCTAATACTTGCTCTAATCCTTCCTGGCATAAGGTTACCACCGACCAATCAACCCCAAGCAATTGACTAACGCCACTGGCAATTTCTTTCAGATAGCTATTCAATTCACCCGTGCGATAGCTAAGAGATGATAAAATCTCCATTGTTTGCCTTTCTTGTTGCCACTGAAACCATTTCCAGAACATACAGCCCTCCTTGGGTCAAATTATGTAAAAATTTGACCATTTTACTCAGCGATCGCACTTATACTGATATAACCCACGATCGCCATCACCTTAGCAAAAAGCTGAAATTCTTTACATCAGGCCGTTTTACTCACAAATCCCCAATCTAAAATCTAAAATCTGCAATCTAAAATCAATATGACGGCACATATTTTACTGGTTGAAGATGAAGTTAAACTGGCTCGATTTGTCGAAATCGAGTTGACCTACGAAGGATATCGAGTCACTGTCAAAAACGATGGTTTAGAAGGACTCACCGCCGCCAGGGAATTGCATCCCGATATTATCCTTCTCGATTGGGGACTGCCAGGATTAACGGGTGTAGAAATATGTCGCCGCTTGCGAACTACAGGCGATAAAGTGCCGATTGTTTTATTAACGGCTAAAGATGAAATAAGCGATCGCGTAGCCGGATTAGATGCTGGTGCCGATGATTACGTCCTCAAACCTTTCAGCATTGAGGAATTGTTAGCCAGAGTACGCGCCCACCTGCGGCGCACGCAAGAACCTAACCCCGATGTATTAAAATTTGCCGACCTTAGTTTAAACCGCAGCACCCGCGAAGTCTTGCGGGGCGATCGCAGTATAGAATTAACGGCAAAAGAATTCGATTTACTTGAATATCTCCTCGCCCATCCCCGCCAAGTCCTCACCCGCGATCAAATATTAGAAAAAGTTTGGGGTTATGACTTTATGGGTGATTCTAATATCATTGAAGTTTATATCCGCTACCTGCGCCTAAAATTAGAAACCGACACCACGCCTAGATTAATTCATACGGTACGCGGTGTCGGTTACAGTTTACGCGAATAATTTAATTTCAGATTTCAGATTGCAGATTTAAGATTTCAGATTTAATTTTAGTCTTAAATCTAAAACGTGCAATCTTAAATCTCAAATTCTTATTTTCAGCCGGATCAATGGGGGGTACTAGCACGGCTAAGGTAAGTTTTGTCCCAGAGCAAAGGTTATAGAATGCCGTGCTACTACAATGTTGTGTTGCACTAAAATCTGCAATCTTAAATCTAAAATTCCTACAGACTGGTTAACCAGCCAATTACGCCATGTCCGGTGATGACTTCCAACGCCAGCAGCGAGACAAAGCCAATCATCGCCATCCGCCCGTTTAGCTTTTCTGCATACTCGGTAAAACCAGTGCGAGAAGTGCTATCTACATACATTTTGGGTTCGATAGCGAAGTTATTCAGTCTGCCGCCTTCTTCAACTGTGTAGCGTGAAGTCATTGCTTTTTATCCTCGTTTTTCCTTGTTGTAAACAAATGTAACAGATTTTTAATTTATGTAAAGGCGATCTTCGTCACAAAAATTAAGCGATCTAGATCGCATGGGAGTGCCCCAATACTGCAAGGGTTTTGAGCGGGTGAGCGGGTGAGCGGGTGAGGGGATGAGCGGGTGAGGGGATGAGCTAAGCAGGTGTATTTAACTTGCTTTTCCTGAATAAACCATAATCTTGCCTAAAATCTCTCTTAAAACCTCACCTGCACACCTGCACACCTGCTAAAATCTCACGAAAAACTAATTTAGAAAAAGTTGAATATTTCTAGGAAGCGGCTCTAGCCGGATTACACTACAACCCTAGTACTGTTACAGGTTTGACCAAAATGACTTATCTGGAAACGGCGGCGGAATTTTACAGCGAAGTGGCGCAAAAACCGGAAGTGGGGTTGTGCTGCGTGCAAAGCAGTCCCTTGCAACTACCGGGACTGAAAATTCCCCCCCATATGCAGGAAATGAACTATGGATGCGGTACTACGGTTCATCCTGCCGAACTCGGAAATGAACCAACGGTGCTGTATGTGGGGGTTGGCGGGGGTTTGGAGGCGTTGCAGTTTGCTTACTTTTCCCGGCGTCAGGGTGGGGTGATTGCGGTCGATCCGGTGGAGGAAATGCGTCAGGCGGCGTCGCGGAATTTAGCGCTAGCAGCGAAGGAAAACCCTTGGTTTGACCCCAGTTTTGTGGAAATTCGCCCAGGGGATGCGTTTAATTTGCCGGTTGCTGATGCTTCGGTGGATGCGATCGCCCAAAATTGTCTGTTTAATATATTTGAACCCGCCGATTTAAATAAAGCACTCAAAGAAGCTTTTCGCGTGTTAAAACCAGGCGGAAGATTGTTAATGAGCGATCCGATTGCTACTCGCCCCATCCCGCTGCACCTGCGCCAAGATGAACGCTTGCGGGCAATGTGCTTATCTGGCGCATTGACTTATGAGGAGTATACTCAACACTTAGTTAACGTCGGGTTTGGTCAAGTAGAAATTCGCGCGAGGCGTCCCTATCGACTTTTAGATTGTCAAACTTACAATCTAGAATCGCCTTTACTCTTAGAAAGCCTCGATTCTGTTTCTTACAAAGTCGAAATTCCTGCCGATGGCGCTTGCATTTTTACCGGCAAAACGGCAATTTATATGGGATATGAAGAATTTTTTGATGATGGGGCGGGGCATATTCTTCAGCGCGGCGTTCCCGCAGTTGTTTGCGATAAAACGGCTGGAAAGTTAGGCGCATTACTATCTAAAGATGTATTAATTACCGATTCTACCTGGCACTACAATGGTGGTGGTTGTTGTTAGTAGGATCGAGAATCCCTATCCCTAGCCCCTAACCCCTAGCCCCGCGATCGCACTTAGATCTAAATGTAGGGTGCGTTAGCGAAGCGCGTAACGCACCGCAACCAGAACTTTATTCCTCAACTAAGCAAGGACTAAAGTCCTCACTACGAACTTAATATAAGTTAAGATCGCGATAGATCTATTAACCGTAAATAATCATGCAAACAAACTCAGTAAAATCCCATTCTAATTTAGCCATAACACCCTTTCGGAAGAAGCTTCAGTCTGCCTTAACCAAGCGCCAGATTACCGTTTTACAAATAAATTTAGGCAAGCGCTGTAACTTGGCTTGCAATCACTGTCATGTAGAAGCAAGTCCAAAGCGAACCGAAGAATTATCACCAGAAATTTGCCAGCAGCTAATTGAACTTATCTATAAATTTCCCCAACTCAAAATAGTTGACTTAACTGGCGGCGCACCGGAAATGCTTTATGGCTTCAAACCCCTAGCAGAAGCAGCAAAAAATACAGGAAAACAAGTAATAGTCCGGTCTAATCTTACTATTTATTTTGAACCAGGATTTGAAGATATTCCCGCATATTGCGCCAACCATCAACTGAGAATAGTTGCTTCTCTACCCTGCTATCTGGAAGATAACGTGGATAAAATGCGCGGACATGGCGTTTATAATAGCTCAATTCGCGCGCTGCAATTGCTCAATCAGTTGGGATATGGTCAAAACCCTGAGTTAATTTTGGATTTAGTTTATAACCCGCAAGTTCCAACGGGGGATAATTTTTCTTTAACCCCCAATCAAGCTAAACTGGAACAAGATTATAAAACCTACCTGAAACAGCATTTCGGGATCGTTTTCAATAACTTGTTTACGATTACAAATTTACCCGTAGGGCGCACCAAGTTTCATCTGGAACATCGGAAATTATCCCAGCCTTATTTACACTTCTTAGAATCAAACTTCAATCCCGATACTGTAGAAAATTTAATGTGTCGGGATGAACTTTCCATTGATTATTTGGGTAATATCTATGACTGCGACTTTAACCAGATGGAAAATTTACCTGCCAAACTTAAGAATGGTGAAACCTTAACCGTTGCGAAGCTGCTGGAAGCTGAAACTATAGATTTGATTGAAGAAATTCAAACAGCACCCTATTGTTATGGTTGCACGGCGGGGTGCGGTTCCAGTTGCGGCGGCGCGTTGATTTGAATCGTAGGTTGGGTTGAGGTGACGAAACCCAACCGCAACCCTTTCATCGTTGGGTTTCACCATCGTTCAACCCAACCTACGCGCGACGATCCTAGAAACCGGGTTTCTGTGTAGATCTCTCGTTTTCCAACCAACGATTTTTGAGAGCAACCCGGT
>DNGG01000025.1:13483-18554 GCA_003486675.1 Cyanobacteria bacterium UBA11372 | reverse complement strand
TGAGAGCAACCCGGTTTCTTTGCGCCTTCAACTCAACCTACTATCTTCTTTTTCCTCTCCCTCTCCCTCTTTTCTCACCCGTTTGGTAGATTAAGATGAGGTTAAGACAACGCCTGACTAACATTTTAATAAAAATTGATGACTTCACCCGTTACAAGCGAAATAGATTTAATTACCTGCGGTTTTCACGCCCTTTCGGAACCGTTGCGGTTGAAGGTACTCGATCTGCTACGCACACAAGAACTGTGCGTGTGCGAGTTGTGCGAAATATTGGGTGTAACTCAGTCTAAGCTCTCTTTCCACCTGAAAACCCTCAAAGAAGCTGGTTTGGTGCGATCGCGCCAAGAAGGTCGCTGGATCTACTACAGTCTTAACCTGGCTCAATTTGTCGTCCTAGAGCAATACCTGGCAGAATTTCGTCGCTTCAGCAGTATCTTGCCAGCTCGCTCTTGTCAAGACAATCGTTAATTCCTTTATGTTTCTTTAAAATATTTTTTACCCTTTTTTTAGCTTTCGACCTTGACAAATCAAATTTTTTTGAAATGATAAGAGTGTGTCCCTATAACTGATGGGGGTTAAGTAAATGAATGTAACAGCAAAGCCATTATTATTCGCACTAGGGATTCTGGCATTAACAACGAGTTGCTCAACGCCAACTAACACAAATACAAGCTTGGTCGCAACGGCGGGAAGCGCGCAAACAATTAAGATCGATGGATCTAGTACGGTGTTTCCGATTACGGATGCGATCGCGAAAGAATTTAACAAAACAAAACAAAACAAAACTGATGTGCAAGTTGCTTTTTCTGGCACTTCAGGCGGGTTTAAAAAATTCTGCGCGGGGGAAACAGATATCAGCAACGCTTCCCGTCCTATCAATGCCGCAGAAATGCAAGCTTGCAACCAAAATGGAGTCAGATTTGTAGAATTGCCGATTGCTTTTGATGCTTTGACGGTAGCAGTTAATCCCCAAAATACCTGGGCGCAAGATATTACCCGCGCCGAGTTGAAAAAACTGTGGGAACCCGCTGCTGAAAAGCAAATTACCAAATGGAATCAAATTAGACCATCCTGGCCCGATAGACCGATTAATCTATATGGTGCGGGTAAAGATTCGGGTACCTTTGATTACTTTACAGAAGCGACGGTAGGGCAACCTAAAGCGAGTCGCAACGACTACACTGGCAGCGAAGATGATAACGTTCTAGTTCAGGGAATTGCCAAAGATCCAAATGCTTTAGGTTATTTTGGCTTCGGCTATTTTGAAGATAACCAAGATAAATTAAAAGCTTTGGCAATTGATAACGGCAAAGGGGGAATTCTACCATCTCGCCAGACGGTAGAAAAAGCGCAATATCAACCCCTTGCTCGACCTTTGTTCATCTACGTTAACGTCAAAGCTAACCAGATGAAACCAGAGCTGCGCGAGTTTGTCAAGTTCTACCTCAACAATGCCAAGGGAATCGTTGAAAATGCCAACTACATTCCCTTACCAGAAGAAGGTTATCACATCGCCAAGATTCACTTTGAATCAGGCAAAGTCGGAACGGTGTTTGAAGGAAAATCTGAGTTAAATCTGACGATTGGCGAGTTATTGCGGAAGGAGAAAAAGTTCTAGAGATCGAGAATGGTAATGGGTAATAGGTAATGGGTAATTGTCAAGAAAGCCTGTTAATCCAATTACCAATTACCCATTACCAATTACCGCCGCCACAACTTATAACCATGATGAGTGTAGAGGAGAGGAATGAAGTTACCTTTTAAGTTTAAGCGGGAGGAAGCGATCGCAGAAGGTGTGGGAACCTTCATCTTAGTATTTGCAGGCACGGGTGCGGTGATGGTAAACCAAGTTAGCAATGGGGCGGTGACGCACCTGGGAATCAGCTTTGTATTTGGGGCGGTAGTGGCAGCTTTAATTTACGGATTGGGACATGTCAGCGGGGCGCATTTTAATCCAGCGGTGACGTTGGCTTTTTGGGCGAGTGGGTTTTTCCCAAAATCGAAAGTATTGCCTTATATTTTGGCGCAATCTGTGGGAGCGATCGCCGCCTCTGGTATCTTACTAATTACCCTGGGAAAAGTAGCCAATTTAGGCGCAACTTTACCCTTAAAAGATAACTGGTTCCAATCTTTTATCCTAGAAATCGTTCTCACCTTTATTTTAATGCTGGTTATTTTAGGTTCGGGACTTGACAGACGCGCCCATATTGGTTTTGCTGGCATAGCAATTGGGCTGACGGTGGGATTGGAAGCCGCATTTATGGGACCGATTACCGGGGCGAGTATGAATCCGGCGCGAAGTCTTGGTCCCGCTTTAGTAGGAGGAATTTGGCAACACCATTGGCTTTATTGGATTGCACCGATATTAGGGGCGCAATTAGCAGTCCCGATCTATCGGCAACTTTCTAACGGATTTCAAGATATTAAATAAGCGAGGCGATTGGGATGAAAAAAGTCATGTTTGTTTGCAAGAGAAACTCCTGCCGTTCCCAAATGGCAGAAGGATTTGCCCGCAAATTAGGAGAAGGGAAAATTGCCGTAACCAGTTCTGGATTAGAAGCCAGCAGAGTTCATCCGACAGCGATTCAAGTCATGTCTGAAATTGGCATTGATATTACCGATCAGACATCTGACGCTTTCAGCGATTTCAACGCAGAAGACTACGATGCTGTAATTTCCTTATGCGGATGCGGTGTTAATTTACCGGAAGCATGGGTAATGCGAGAAGTGTTTCAAGATTGGCAACTCGACGATCCGGATGGACAATCAATCGAAACATTTCATCGCGTGCGAGATGAAATTAAAGAACGAGTGGAAAACTTGATTCAAAACCTGGTTTAGTTTAATTGAAAATGCGCGATCGCAACATTCCCAACCGCACCCCTTGAAGGTTGGAACCAATAACGCTATGCTCAACAACTATAGGTTGCCAGACCAGAACAGGCCAGCAACCTAAGCCCAAAAACCTAGTATCGCTACCCAAAGCTGTTGACGTAGCAATCGATAGCTTAACCCCCCAAACTGTCTCACCAGTCCGGGAGGCTAATGCAGAATTCTAACATTTTCTCTCTAGCCACCCTAATTTTAGCTGCCTGCCGGGTAGCTAGATTTTTGGTTTTTCCGAAAAAAACAGAAAAATCAGGAGAAAATATCATGGCAGAATCGGGGTGGATATCTACTAACCATTGAACAACTCAAAAACCTGCCTGCAAAAATGTTTCAGCTTTTCGCATATATCTGCGACGGGCTGACATTCGCCTTCAAAATTCCAGCTTTCAACCGTTGAAAATCGCCACGCAATTCCTTGATGATTAAACCCAGCCGTTTCTAGTCCAATCGCTCGCCGGGAACTATCTACCGGATCTTGATAAAAGCGGATTTGCACCAAAATACTGCGACACTGAAAAGAGCGACTCCATCCAGGCAAGTGAAAGCCAATATCGATCGAGTCCGGATCGACTAACTTTCGCGTGTCGGGATCGTTACTCCAGGGTTTGAGATCTGCCCTTGCATCCGGGAATTGACACTTAAATAGATTGACGACGGCGGCAATTTTAGTGGCAATTTCAATGTTGGTAGCCTGTTGAGCTGCGTTCACGTTTTGTATGGGACTCAAGAGTGGCACTACTTTGGTGGTTAAGTTTAACAACAGGTTTCATATTTCGCAACCGATTGGGGTATAAAAACCGAGCAGGTGAGCAGGTGAGCAGGTGAGCTGGGGGAGCTGGGGGAGCTGGGCAAGTAATTACTTCTACTTCGTTATCTTCCAAATCTGCCTTGTCTTCCTTGTCTCCTCTGCACCCCTGCACCCCTGCACCCCTGCACGTGGATACCCTAGCGATGAATTCGTCTTGCCCAAAACAGCCACAGGGCGGTAAGCTCAAACCACTGGGATTGAACGGTGCAATAACAAAAGTGTCGATAACGGAAAACTCTATTGAAGTTGGTTCGCTGCAATGGTTTTATCGGGAAGCAAACCCTTTGGGGCCTAGTGATAGGTTACCAGTAGTGCTGCTGCACGGGTTGCCTTCCCAGAGTTATTGCTGGACTATGGTAATGCCAAGTTTGGCAGAAAAAGGGTATAGAGCGATCGCACCCGACTGGATAGGTAGTGGTTTCTCGGCAAAACCAGAGAAGCGAGACTTTGCTTATACTCCCGATGCCTATCTCAACGCCCTATCTGCCTTGCTCGAAGCTTTGGAACTACAGCGTTTTTCCCTTGTCGTCCAGGGATTTTTGGGTTCTGTCGGCATCCAATACGCCCTCCGTCACCCAAAACAAATCGAACGCTTGGCGATTCTCAACGCCCCCATCTCCACGGCGAATAAATTACCTTGGAAAATTCAACAACTCGGTTTGCCCTTCGTCGGGGATATGATGACACAAGACCCCCTATTGGTAGACCGTACCTTAGAAGGCGGCAGCCGTTACGGCATCTCCGACGAAGATTTAGACGTATATCGGCGTCCCTTCCTCAAGAGTTCCCAGGCGGGGCGGAGTTTGCTGGCGACGGTGCGAAACTTGCAATTGCCCCAAACAACGGCAGAAATTGCATCTGGGTTACGCAGCTTTGAGCGGCCTACTTTAATTATGTGGGGGATGCGCGACCCTTGGTTGCCCTTCGAGCCAGCACAACAGCTAGCTGGTACGCTCAAGGATGTAGAAGTCAGCAAACTAGCAGAAGCAGGACATTATCCCCAAGAACATTGGTCAGATCAAGTCAGCGATGTTCTAATAAGCTTCCTGCGCCGATAAGATTTGTAATGGTAACTTAAGCGAAAATTATGGTTATGAGACGTTTCCGCTCAATAATGGCTGTTCTGTTGGCATGTGTGACGGTGTTTTTGGTCAGTTGTAGCAGTCCGACTGAAGTCAAACCGCCGACATACACCTCGGCTAAGTTGGAGGTGATTGAGAAATATACTTCTGAGATTGAGGCAATGCGCGATCGCTTACCCGAACTGGCTAAGCTGATCCAAGACGAAAATTGGGTATTTACCAAAAACTTCATCCGCGGGCCATTGGGCGAACTGCGGGCGAAAATGAGTCAAGTAGAGCGCAACTTGCTGCC
>DNGG01000025.1:0-13289 GCA_003486675.1 Cyanobacteria bacterium UBA11372 | reverse complement strand
CAAGTAGAGCGCAACTTGCTGCCAAAAGATCAACCCACTGCCAAGGAAGCCTCGCAACAGGTAATTGAAGACTTGCTCAGCATCGATGCAGGTGCCGACGCTCAAGACTACAAAGCAACTATCCGTTCTTACGCAGGGCTGAAAAAAGACGTTGACGCTTTCTTAGAGTTAACGCCTAAAGCTTAACAATAGCTAATTGGAATGGGTAATAACGCCAATTGCTAATTGCTAATTGCTAATTGCTAATATAGCTTTCTTGCTGACATTAGCTATGAGCGATTAGTATCTGTAGGGTGCGTTAACGCAGTGTAACGCACCATCTCCATCATATCTAGTATCCCTGCGTAAGTCCTGGTAATGGCAAGAATTCCCCCATTACCAATTACCAATTACCCATTACCCATTACCTAACATGAGTCGAATTACAATTATCGGGTGCGGCGTTGTGGGAGCCGCGATCGCATACGAACTCAGTTTAATTCCAGGATTGTCGATTGCCGTCCTGGATAAACAATCCCCTGCCCAAGGAGCAACAAGTGCCGCCCTGGGCGTTCTAATGGGCATTATCAGTCATAAAATTAAAGGCAAAGCGTGGCAGTTACGGCAAACTAGCCTGCAACGCTATGAAACTTTAATCCCCGAATTAGCAGCCAAAACAAATCGCCAAATCCTTTACAATCGCCAGGGAATTCTCATGCTCGTTCCCTCAGTCGCAGATTGGGAAAACTTAGTAGAAATTCGTCAAGCTCAAGGATGGCATTTGGAAATTTGGGATATTGACCAAATTAAGTCTAAATGTCCCCAGTTAAATTTAGCAACCACAACCGCCGCTATTTATTCTCCCCAAGACAGACAACTCGATCCTTCGGCTTTAACTTTAGCTTTAGTTGAGGCCGCTGAACGCAACAACGTAAATTTTCAATTTGGCGTCAAAGTTGAAGAAATTACATCTACCAATGGGGGGATTTGCTATCAGATTGAAACATCTAATGGTCAAATAGAAACAGATTGGATAGTCATATCTGCTGGTTTAGGATCGACACCGATAACCGCATCGTTAGCGCAAAAAGTTGATATTCAACCAGTATTGGGACAAGCATTACACTTACGGGTAGAAAATCCTTTGGGAAATGCCGATTTTCAGCCAGTAATTACCAGCGATGATATTCACATCGTGCCAGTCGGGGAGAAAGAATACTGGGTAGGCGCGACGGTAGAATTTCCCACAGATGCTGGGGAAGTGATGGCAGATCCGAGTTTATTGGATAAAGTGATGGCAGGAGCGATCGCATTTTGTCCCCCCCTATCCCAAGCTACCATCAAAAGAACTTGGTTTGGATTGCGCCCCCGCCCCCAAGGATACCCGGCTCCTATTATTGGTCAATTACCTGGTTACAATAATATATTGTTAGCCACCGGACACTATCGCAACGGCGTTTTACTCGCACCCGCCACCGCTATCGCAATTCGCGAAGCAATTTTAGCCAAGTCTCCGGTTTAATGCGATACAGAAAAATTTTTATTAATTGGGATAAAATATATTAAGCACTTACGCAAAATTTTTATTTGTAGGGTGCGAAGCGCGATCGCGTAACGCACCATGACACAATATGTAGGGTGCGAAGCGCGATCGCGTAACGCACCATGACACAATATTTAGTGTCCTTGCGTCAGTCACAATCCCAAATTATTTTTACCAGCCTTGCAAAAATGAAACTTAGATTCAAGGCAGCTAAACCGTTTCTGCTAATATTTCTACTATCGCTTTTCCTGATGGCAATCCTATTCAGCAGCGAATCAGAAATCCTACAAAAGACAAAAATCAACTCAAATCCCAAAGCAGCTTGGAGTCAATATCCAAAACCTCAAGCTGAATCCTCCCAAAACCAGGAGAAAGTTAAACCAGAAATCCAGGAAAAACCGACTCAAAATGTTTCTAACATAGAACTTAATCCTGTTAATGCCACGAGCGCGCACACTCCCAGATACAAAATAGCCTGGGCGCATCCAACTAACTATGGAGAAAGATTTACTAAAGATATTAATGGAGTAGCAGTATACAATCAACCAATGATAGTTTTGCACGAAACCGCAGGCTCTGCATTAGGTGCGATTAATGTTTTCCAAACACCTCACTACGATGAAAATAAGCAAGTAAGTTACCACACGTTAATTGAGTTAGATGGAACGGTTGTTTATATCGTTCCGCCAGACAAAAGAGCATTTGGTGCAGGAAACTCAGTATTTGAAAGTCCTAATGGCAAAGAAACTGTAAAAACAAATCCTAAGTTTGCCCCCTCTGTAAACAACTTTGCTTATCATATTTCATTAGAAACGCCGCCGGATGGGTGGGATAATCAAAATCCAACCCATAGCGGTTATACCGAAGAACAATATAACACTCTAGCGTGGTTCATCGCTCAAAGCAACGTTCCAGAGAATCGAATTACTACCCATAGAGAAGTAGATAGATCGGGAAACAAAGTTGACCCCCGAAGTTTTGATTTTCCCAAATTTCTCAACTTGCTTCAGATTTATCGTCAGGCAAATAGCAATATTAAATAGGTAATGGCTAATGGCTAATGGCTAATTGAGTCAGAAGATATTTATATAAATCTTGTGGGGTGGACATCCTGCCCGCCCCAGGTAATTTGTGACAGAATTAGTTAACAGGGATATTGAGCGATCGCACCAAAAAAGCCCACCGATCCGCTAGTTCTTCAATCTGTTTAGTAGTAGGCTTTCCTGCACCATGTCCAGCCTTTGTTTCAATTCTGATTAATACCGGATTCTCGCCCTGATGTGCTGCTTGCAAAGCCGCTGCAAATTTGAAACTATGGGCAGGTACGACGCGATCGTCATGATCCGCAGTTGTCATCATAGTAGCCGGATAAGCAATACCTGCTTTTAAATTGTGCAGTGGGGAATAGGCATAAAGTGCCTTAAATTCTTCTGGATCTTCAGGCGAACCATATTCAGAACACCAAGCCCAACCGATGGTAAACTTATGGAAGCGCAACATATCCAATACACCCACAGCTGGCAAAGCTGCACCAAATAAATCCGGGCGTTGAGTCATGCAAGCACCGACTAACAATCCGCCATTACTACCGCCTGCGATCGCCAGTTTTCCCGTCGAAGTATACTTATTAGCAATTAACCATTCCGCTGCGGCAATAAAATCATCAAAAACATTCTGCTTCTTCAGCTTCATCCCCGCTTGATGCCATTCTTCACCATACTCGCCACCCCCGCGCAAATTGGCGACGGCATAAACGCCACCCATCTCCATCCACACCAGTTGGCTGACAGAAAAGCTAGGCGTCAAAGAGATATTAAAACCACCGTAACCATAGAGCAAAGTGGGATTATTCCCATCTAATTGTATCCCCTTTTTGTGAGTAATAAACATCGGAATTTGCGTCCCATCTTTGCTCGTATAAAATATCTGCTTCGTCTCATAGTCATCTGGATTAAAATCCACCTGCGGTTGACGGAAAATAGTACTTTCACCGCTTACCATATCGTAGCGATAAATAGTTGGTGGTGTAGTAAAGCCAGTAAAACTATAAAAAGTCGAACTATCGTAACGTTTGCCGCCAAAACCACCCGCAGAACCAAGTCCCGGTAATGCAACCTCTCGCACAAAATTACCGTTCAGGTCGAAAATTTTAATTTGAGTATGGGCGTCTTTCAAATAATCAGCAACAAATTGATTATTCAGCAAACTGACACCTTCGAGAACTTCATCCCCCTCGGGAAGGATTTCTTGCCAATTTTCGCGGGCAGCATTGTTAAGATCGATCGCAATAACGCGACCGCGCGGCGCATCCAAGTCAGTCCGGAACCAGAAAATAGACCCATCATTGTCAATAAAACTATAACTAGCTTCAAACTGATTAATTAGTTCGACAACCTCGGCATCTGGGTTATTCAAATCTTTGTAAAAAACCTGATTTTTCGGCTCTGTTCCGCGCCAAACGCTAATCAGCAAATAGCGCCCATCTTCAGTAACGCCGCCACTGAAACCCCATTCTTTTTGGTCGGGTCGGTGATAGATTAAAATATCCTCAGATTGGGGCGTTCCCAAGCGATGGTAAAACAGTTTTTGGAAGTAATTAACATCTTCTAACTTAGTAGCCTCATTCGGTTCATCATAGCGGCTATAAAAGAATCCTTGACCATCGTGCGTCCAAGATGCACCAGAAAATTTTATCCACTTTATACTATCAGAAATATCCTCGCCAGTTTCCACATCGCGGACTTTCCATTCTTGCCAATCCGAACCCGAAGTAGATAAACCGTAAGCCATTAAATTGCCATCTTCGCTAATAGCAACACCAGATAAAGCAACCGTGCCATCTTCTGAAAGTTTATTCGGATCGAGCAAAACCTTTGGTTCCCCGTCAAGCGAAGTTAAAGCGTACAAAACGCTTTGATTTTGCAACCCATCATTTTTAAAATAAAAGTAACGGTTTCCTTCTTTAAAAGGAATGCCATACTTTTCATAATCCCAAAGTTGAGTTAAGCGCTGCTTAATTTTTTCCCTCACAGGGATTTGGTTGAGATATTCAAAAGTAACAGAATTCTCAGCATCCACCCAAGCCTTAGTTTCATCTGAGTCAGGATCTTCTAGCCATCGGTAGGGATCTGGCACTTGGACGCCGTGATATTCGTCAATTTGGTCAACTTTGCCCGTAGGTGGGTAACTTAGAGGTTGATGAGACATAGTTTGTGAAGTAAAGCGCGTACCTGCGTATTTTAGCTAAAAAGATTCTAGCGATCGCTAACTGACACCTTGACTAAACAGAAACTCCCTTCACGCTGCAAAATTACCCATCTTCTCTTCATTTCTCTTCCCTCTGCGTCCTGGAGCGTCCTGGAGTGGTTCGTTAAATAACTATTCTTTCCCAGGGAAACGAGTAACTTTAAACAAGATCGGAACTTACGCTCACCCATCCGGGTTTCTATGAAAAATCGTCTTGAAAGCAACCAAAGAGCAACCTAGAAACCGGGTTTCTAGGTAGCGTCCCGAGCAAAATAATTAAAGGGCTAGAGTCACCTCCAGCCCAAACATTTGATGTAGCTTAATCCCCTAATTTTTTCAGGTAATTAAACTAACAAATTATGAAGCACTAACATTAGTGGTCACCAATTTTTCCCCCTTCAGCATCCGCGAAGCCGCATCGAGCAAAGCTTCTTCCAAATAAGGCTTAGTAAAGTAACCGCTAGCACCCAAATCAAAAGCCATTTGTCGGTGTTTCTCCGCACCCCGCGAAGTCAGCATCGCTACCGGAAGATGAGAGAGGTCGGCGTCTTTATGCAGACGCGAGAGCAACTCCAGACCATCCATTCTGGGCATTTCGATATCGCAGAAGACGATATCGCAAGGCAAACCCGATTTGAGTTTATCCCAAGCCTCCTGACCATCCCGTGCTTGTTCCACGCGGTAGCCAGCCTTATTAAACGTCATCGAGAGCAGTTCCCGGACAGTGATCGAATCATCCACGATCAAAACTCTCGGCTCGTTAACGGGGGTTTCTGACGCCGCTGCGAGATTATTTTGCTCCCACAGCATGGCGCGGCGGTCTTTACCTACCCGTCCCATCGCGATGTCGATCAACTCCAACACGTCACCAATCGGCATGATCCGACCATCCCCCATCACGGTAGCACCCGCAATGCCGATGGGTTTAGGTACCGGGCCTTCGAGTTGCTTAATGACAATTTCCTGCTCGCCGACCACCTGATCGACCTGGATCGCCAAGAAGTTACCAGCGCTACGCAGCACGACGATCGCCACCGAATCTTCATCTTTGCTAGCGCCGTAAACCCGACCCCGACCTAGTTGGCGATTGAATGTCAGCAACTCATTAAGATGCTTGAACTCCAACTGCATATCGCGCCATTGAATATACTGATTGCCTTCAGCATTGACTTGAACCCGAGATTTAGGCACATCGAGCGCATCTTCCACGCCATCCATCGGGAAGGCAATCCGAGCTTGGTTGCTGACGCAGCACAGCGCTTTACAAATACTCAGCGTCAGCGGCAGGCGAATCGTAAACGAAGTCCCTTTACCTTGGGTGGAATCGGTGGTAATGGTTCCCCGAATTTCGCTGACGTTGGTACGCACCACGTCCATGCCAACACCCTTACCCGCGATCAAATCAGCCTTATCCTTAGTACTCAAACCAGACAGGTATAGCAGTTCGTAGGCTTCGATGCGGGATAAGCTCTTGGCTTGCTCTGGACTGATCAGACGTTTTTCCACCGCTTTAGCTTTCAGTCGCTCGACATCGATCCCCGCACCATCGTCGGAGAACGAGATCACCGTTTGGTTGCCTTGGTGGAAGGCAGAAAGGGTAATGCGACCGACGGGTGGCTTGCCTTGCCGCTGGCGCACTTCAGGCGCTTCGATCCCGTGGGCGAGGCCATTGTTGATTAAGTGCTTCATCGGATCGGAAAGGTGTTCCAGGATCAGCTTATCGATTAAGGTTTCCCGACCCTCAATTCGCAGTTCTGCCTGTTTGCCCAATTCGGCGGCTTTATCGCGCACGTAGCGGAATAGGGGAAACACCCGTTCAATTTCGGCAAACGGCACCATCCGGGCGCGAGTCAAGCCTTCTTGCAGCTGGGTGGTAACTTGCCGGAACTGACGGCTGACTTGATCGGTTTCATCAACGATAAATTCAATGTCAGAGGCAGATTCCCGCACTCGAACAATCAGTTCGATCATTTCTTGGGAGAGGGTGTGAAACGGCGTAAAGCGGTCCATTTCGATGTGATCCCAAGTCGAACTTGAGGAGTAACCGTTTGATAAATCGCCAGTTGTACTGGTGGAGAACCGATAGCTCTGACGGCTAGCCAGCAGCGCCGATTCGAGAAGGCTGCGCTCGTACAAATCCTGCATCCTAGCACCCACATCGCTCAGTTGCTGGACTTGGTGCAGCAAGTTATCCAAAAACTGCCGCAGCCGTTCTTGATCTTGTTCCAGGCTGTTCCGGTTAACCACCAGTTCCCCCACCAAGTTGGTCAGGTTGTCTAGCTGCTTCACCGGCACCTTCATTGTTTGTTCAAATATCCTCGCCCTTGGCTTAGAGGCAGCAGCCTGACCTGGCCTAGATTTTATCGGCGGTCCACCTAGTTCCGATGCACTGGCTAACATCGCTTCCAGGTCTTCAAATTCCTTGTCAGCTGCCTTGGCTTGGGTTTTTGCGATCGCAGCGTTACTTACAGCTAGCGCATTATTCAGGGTAGGAGCCTCCCCGTTCGGTGCGATCGCCTCTTCGCCCAACATCGCTTCCAAATCGCCAAAATCTGCATCAAATTTCGATGGCTCGCTCTGGGCTGGTGCGCTGACCTCAACAGCCGCCTCTTCACCCAACATCGCTTCCAAATCGCCAAAATCTAGATCAAACGATGGCTCGCTCTGGGCTGGTGCGGTTGCCTCAACAGCCGCCTCTTCACCCAACATCGCTTCCAGGTCGCCAAAATCTAGATCAAACGATGCCTCGCTTTGGGCTGGTGCGGTTGCCTCAACAGTCGCCTCTTGACCCAACATCGCTTCCAAATCGCCAAAATCGGCTTCTGCTGCCAACTCAGCCGGTGTACTTGTCTGTTCAAGATCGAACCGATCGAAGGAAAATTGCTCGTCGGCAGCAGCTAAATTTAATCCTGCACCCGCCTCGCTTTCTTGATCGGCGAGGGGCAATTCCATTTCGTTCTCTAGATCTTCAGTAATTTCTGACAGCCATCCCAGATCGTCATCTGTCCCCGTAGCACTATCAGCTGGCGGCAGCTCAAAGCTTAACTGTTCTTCTACCGTTGAATTGCCAGCCATCTCAAACCCAAGAGCCTCTGCCTCTGTTTCTGTGTCGAATAAATCGAAGTCAGCATCAGGTTCCTGAGCAAACAGGTCAAAGTCACCCTCCTGGTCATCGGGAATGCCCAAGAGCATCTCTGCATCTTGGTCCAGCCCCAAATTTACCTCTGGAAAAACTGTGCTGTCCATATCTCCAAACAGATCCGATGTATCTAGTTCGGCATCGGTTGGCATTTGAGATGCTCGTTCCAGGGAGAAGAAATCATCTATCGATGCTTCGGCATTAGCCGGTGAAGGGTAATCGTTTGTGGGTGGTGAAGCAACATCTAGATCGATACCGCTACTTTGCCGCCCTGGGGTTTCTGTTGGTACCTGCGATCCAAACAGATCGCTAGCAGCCAAATCAAAATCATCCGTCAGCGCGGCGAAATCAAATCCTTCTGCCTCATCTTCAGGCGAGTTAAAGGCAAAATCTGCTTCACCAAAAGAAAGCTCAGGCGTCAGGGCTTCCTCGCTGTTGAGTTGTGTTGGCGCTAGATCTGGTAAAGCGCTGCCTGCGGCTGCTGTTAAACTCTCTTCGCCAGCGGTGGAGAATTCGCCTTCCCAATCAAAGCCAGCCAGGTCTAATTCATCGGGAACTGCAGCTGCGATCGCTTCGTTATTTGAGTCTTGCAGCCAACTGCGATCGCCAAAGCTAGAGAGGTCACCGCTTTCCTCTGTTGCCAAGCCAAAATTTTCTGGCTCATTCGACTCTGCTTGCCAGAAGTCATCTTCGTTTAGCCCAGCAAATAATTCGCTCAGGCCGTCTGTTTCCATTTCTGATTTGGTAGCAGGTGATGGCACACTTGCTCCTACTGGAGCGTTTGCACTCTCCTCGAAGAAGAAATCCTCTCCAAACAAACTCAGGTCTTCATCTTCGGCGGATGCCGCCGTCTCTGGTGCAGCCAAACCAAACAGGTCGTCTGTCAATCGATTTTCTGCTGCTGCTGCCTCCTGGGACGCTGCTTTTGCCAAGGCACTTTCTTCTTCCTCGAAGGAAAAATCCTCTCCAAACAAACTCAGGTCTTCATCTTCGGGGGATGCTGACGTTGCTGGTGCAGCCAAACCCTCAAACAGGTCTTCTGTCAATGGATTTTCTGCTTTGGCTGCACCTTGGGGCGCTACCGGCTCATCTTCGCTGTCATCGAAGTCAAATGTCTTACCAAACAGCGTCACGGTATCGTCTTCTGGGGAGTCGTCTTCAGGGAATTCTGTCGAGCTATCTGCGAACAAATCGGCTAATTCATTGTCTGCCCCGACATTAAAATCCTCGAAACTTTCCAGCAAAGGCTGACTGTCAGCGTCTCCGAGGACTTCTTCCACTTGCCAGGTTGAATCGAGTTCTGGGACTTCTTCTGGAAACAGGTCGTTTAAAGCAATCAGTTCTGCTGCACCAACTTCCGGTCCTGTTGGGTCTGCTGGTGTTGTTATGCTTGGTTTTTCGCCAGTTGGTCTGTCGCTGCGAGGGGTTGTTTTAGGGGGAGCCACCTCGGCTTCAGGTACCCAAAAGAATTGTGCCGCATCATCGCCCGGTTCTGAGGCGACGCCGAACAAGTCTTGAGCGCCTGATGGCGGCTCTGCTGCGCTTTCTGAAGCCAGCGCCGATCCGAACCAGTCAGAGTCGTCGCTTTCCCCCGTCGCCGCTAGCAGGTTTTCCAGATCGGATTCGATTGCTGCTTCCGGCGTCGGTGCTGGCGGCTGTAGTGCTGCGAGTTGTTCGCTGGTTGTGACTTGGTTTCCACGACCTGCTAACACCAGTTCTTGAGCTTGTTTAATTTCCTTAATAACTATTGGCGCTAGAGTTTGGGAGGTATTTTCCGGATTGGCGATCGCTCTTGCCGCGATCGCCAGCAAATCGCTCCAAGCGGTTAGGTTGAAACGAGTTCCCAGTTCCTGCAAGCTTTCGCAGCGCGACACCAGATCCTGCCTACTGTTAGGCCACTGGGGTGGCTTAAATAGCTGCAACATCTGCCGCAGCTGCTCCATCACCTCTTGTTTAAATACCTGCTGTAGAGACGTTACATGTAACGTCTCTACCATATTGTTGGCTGGTGCGGCTGTTGTTGCTACTTTGACGCCGCTGGCGGCTGCTGGCTGCTTGGTCAGGACTTCCAGGTGTTGTTGCAATTCGCTAAACACTGGTGCGATCGTTGACATCAAACCGGCGGCGACGTCCTCGGTTAAACCAAAAGGCCCTTGCAGTTGGTCTACAAGGGATTGCAGCGTATCAAACACTCCTAAGAACAGTTCTTCCAGCTTTTGGTCAACTCGCACCGGACTGCCTTCGAGGATCTTAAAACAGTCTTCTAACAGGTGAGACGTTTTTTGGATGCTGCTGATGCCTAGCATCCCTGCTCCGCCTTTGATCGAGTGAGCAGCACGGTATACTTCCTTCAACATTTCCGGGTCGTCGATCGTGTTTTGCAGCGCCAGCAACCCTTGCTCGATCGTGTTGAGGTGATCTTTGGCTTCTTCAATGAAGTAGCCCAAAATGCGCTGTTGTTGTTCAGGCAGCATAGTTCGATTTTGGGTTTTAGAGTTTAGATTTTAAGTTTAGATCGCAGCTTTAGCGGCAAAGCTGCTTCTGACTCATGACTGCTTGTCCTCAGATCCTCTACCGTTCTGTTACGTCCACTCGGAAGCGTTCGACGCCGGTCAACAGGTCGCGGGCGACGCCGACCAGGTTTTGCAGCGAACCCGATACGCGCTGAGCTTCTTGAGAGGTTTCTTGCGCCGTCAGTTCTACCGATTGCACCACCTGAGCCACATTGCGGGTGATTTCCGCCTGCTCCACGGTATCGGCGGTAATCGAGCGCACGAGGGCGTCGATCCGATTCGACACCTGAATGATGTCGTCGAGGGCACGCTTGGCTTGTTCTGCCCGTTTGGTACCTTCGATTACCTGCTGGGTGCCTTCTTCCATTGCCATCATTACCGATGAAGTTTCGCTCTGGATTTGCAACACAATTTGTTCGATGTCCTTGAGCGCTTTCGCTGCTCGGTCTGCCAGCTGCCTTACTTCATCTGCGACGATCGCAAACCCGCGCCCTGCTTCTCCTGCCCTGGCTGCCTCAATGCTAGCATTGAGCGCCAACAGGTTAGTCCGGGAGGCGATTTGAGCAATCAACGCGACGATTTTAGCAATTTCTTGAGAAGATTCCGCCAATCTCTTGACTTTTCGCGTCGTTTCTGCTACCGTTTCCCGGATACTCAAAATCCCCGCTACGGTTCGTTCTACGGCTTCGCCGCCTCTGAGCGCGGTGGCGGCACTGGTACGAGCCACTTCCTCGGCTTGTTTGGCGCCGTCGGCGACCCGTTGAATCGCATCGGTCATTACTTGAACTTGATTGAGGGTGACGGCGAGTTCTTCGGCTTGGCGCAGGGCGTCTGCCGACAGACCCATGGCGAATTTTTCGCTATCGGATGCGTTTTTATTCACTTTGCGGGCGGCGTCTTTCACCTGTTGCACGATATCTCGCAGGTTTTGAATCGTTAGGTTAAAGGCATCGGCGACGGCTCCCAACACGTCGGCGGTGACTTCGGCTTGGACGGTCAAGTCGCCTCTAGCTGCGCCTTCCACATCGTCGAGCAGCCGGATCACTTGGCGTTGCAGGTCTTCTTTAGCCTGTTCTTGCTCTTCGGCTTTCCGTTGCGCCTCACTCATGGTGGTGAGCATGACGCGGGTCATTTGATTGAAGCCTGCACCCAGTTTTCCTAATTCATCTTCCGAGTACACCGTCGCTTGAACGGCGAGGTTGCCCCCACAGACGGCATCGAACTGATTTTGCAACTCCTCGGTGCTGCGCCGCACTTGCTTTTCGATCAGTCCGCCGATGATGAGCGTGCTGGCACAACTAGCGACACCTGCGACTCCAGCCATTGCCAAGCCGGTCAATTGCAACTGTCCCAGGACTTCTCTATTGCTGGATTTAAAAAACAGGTTTTGACTCGTGAAGCTGATTGCCGCGACGGCGATCGCAGATGATAGCCCCACGACTCCAGCCGCGATCTGCCGCTTTCTTGCCAAGGGTGCGTTTTCTAAGAAAGCCAGCCAACCTTGCTCTACCGTTGGGGTGGGTTCGATGTGGCGGCTATCGCCCTGAGTAAAGCTGGGGACTTGGTCTGTTGCCCCTGGTAACATAAATTCTTCGTCGCCAAAGGTCGAGCGATCGCCGCCGGTGCTGATATCTGCTGAGGTGCCAGAAGCAATCGAGCCGCCGCCTGTGGTTAAACTAAACCCAGAATTACTCGCAGGCGCCGAGAAGCCTGCTGAATTCTCAGGCATGTCGAAATCGGGGATATTCCCCAGATCGTCATCGTCAAAGTCTAATTCGTCAAAATCGAAAGCGGTACTGCCAGTTCCCATTGCTGGTGACCCTTGAGTCGATTTTGCCCCGGTATCGTCATCAAAAGCTGAATCGAACACCCTGGGGTCAAAGTTGTTGGTGGCATTAAAGCCGTTGGAGGTCATCGGGGAACTCCACCTAGAAGCCGCTTGACCGCTTCTGGGTGCCTCGTATGGCTCTTCCTCTCCCAGTAATACGGTTTCATCTTCACCTACTTGACGTTTGGTGTGGGGAGGTGCGTGGAAGCCATTGGTGTCGCCGCCGGTATGGGGTGCCGCTAAGTCACCGGAAGGCCACAGGGGTCCGGTATCGTCTATGGCGGGGGGTTCGTCTTCTAAGGGCGCGAGCGTTGGTTCAAAATGGTTCGTAGATTGGTAAAATTGCGTTTCTTCGTCGTTCGACGACGCGCCGAAAGGGGAAGAATCGTTCCACTGGGCGATCGCTGCATCGTTGTTCCAGTTAAAGTCATCATCATCCATCGAAAATAAATCCGATGACCCTTTGGCTGGCGAGGATTCCTGGTAGAAGTTAGCACTGGCAGCGTTATCGCTGTAGGAGCCGTAGTCATCGACAAATGGATTGTCCAATCCCTCTCCCGGTACTTCCAAGCCACTGGAAGCCCCATAGGGTGAACTACCAAAAGGATTGGCAAATGGTTGGTCCAAACCCGGTGTATTTTCCGTATCGTCAATGCTATCGAGATCCAAACCCCCCAGGTCTACATAACTTCCTGGGGAAGCATCTCCCATATTTTGCCAGTTATTTACCGCTCTTGAGGCGAAGTCTTGATAATCTCCCTCAGGTGGAAAGCTGTCATCAATGTCTTCAAAATTTCCTGGCTCTGCTTGCGCCCCCCTTGGCGTTTCGCTTTGATTAACGTACGCTAGACCGTTGTTGGCATAATTCACGTACTCCGGGTTATCTGTCAGCGAAAGGACTTTCTCGTATTCTTCCCTCGCTGAGTCGTACTGCTGTAAGTCGCAGTAGATATGACCCCTTAGCAGACGGATGCCTGGGTCTTCTGGGAAATCCTGCACTAGCCCATCGACTATTTCCGCCGCATCTTCGTAGTTGCCTTG